>JAJZGD010000081.1 GCA_021804985.1 Planctomycetota bacterium | reverse complement strand
AAGGGCGGACATGGAAGGTGATCCTGAATAACCTTGAAGAGCAGGACTACTGGGTTTTCAACGAGGTACTGGACGCATCAGATTTCGGTGTCCCGCAGCATCGGGAGCGCGTATTCATCGTGTGCTTCAGCAGGCGCGACTTCCCGGAGAAGCCACTGTTTGAATTCCCGCGCCCGTTTGAGGGCGAGCCAAGGTTGGGCGACCTCCTCGAATCCTCGCCGCCGGACAAATACACCCTGACCGATCACCTGTGGAAATACCTCCAGGATTATGCGAAACGCCACGCCGAGAAAGGTAACGGTTTCGGCTTTGGGCTTGCCAGGCTCGATGGCATCACACGAACGCTGAGCGCCCGCTACTACAAGGACGGCTCTGAGATACTGATACCGCAGAAGGGAAGAAATCCCCGTCGGCTGACTCCGACCGAGGCAGCTCGCCTTATGGGTTTCAACTCTGACGTGGCAACATTCCTGGGCTTTAAGGGCGACCTTCCGATTGTTGTTTCCGACACGCAGGCGTACAGGCAGTTCGGCAATGCGGTCGTGCCGGCCGTCTCGACCGCGGTTGCGCGCCAGATCGTCAAAGTTCTCTGCTGGCAGTTTCACCAAAGCGGCAAGTCATTGTTTTCAGGTGTGGAAAAGATCGCAGGCTAATCATAAGGGGGATAAAGCATGCCTTCACCTCTGGCAGAAAAGGCAATCGCTGAAGCCCAACAGTACGGCAAGGCGATTCTGAAATTCATATCCGCGAATGACACCGGCCGGACCGGGGGCCATCAGGCTGGGTTTTATCTGCCAAAGGCCGTTTGGAAGCTCTACGCGCCTTTCGGTCCGGTGCAGGGGCGCAACAAAAAATCAAATGTCAAAATCATCTGGCAGGGCGGGCGTCTCGAGACCAACTCCGTCGTCACTTGGTATGGCAGCGGCAATGTCAAAAGGCCGCGCAGCGAGTATCGACTTACGTGCTTCGGCAGGGGATTTCCGTTTCTTCAGGAGGATGTGGCCGGCGACATGTTGGTGCTGATTCCGATGGACGTGCACAACTTTCTTGCCTACGTCATCGACCTGCCCGAAGACATTGACGATATCCAAGCGGCCCTCGGCGTTGAGATATTCGGTTCGTGGGCGGTGTACGGTGGTGATCAGGAACCGGCGCCGGAATCCGAAAAGGACTGCATCGACCGGCGGTTCCGCGCGTTCGCGGGGACGATCACGGCATTCCCATCGGGCGCCCAATTTTCGGCGAAGGCCCGCGAGACGCTGCTTGCTTGTAGCGACGGCTTTGCGAAGAGGCCGATCGACGACCGCCTGCTCGCCCTGATGCAGACCGAGTATCGGCTCTTCAGGCTCGTCGAGCGCCAGATATGCCTGCCCGAAGTGCGGCGACTTTTCAAAGATATCGACGATTTTCTCAAAACGGCGGCAACACTGATGAACCGGCGCAAATCACGTGCCGGCCGTTCGATGGAAAACCACGTCGAGTTTCTGCTGAAGGATGCAAAGATTCCGTTCGAGGCTCAACCGGACATCGAAGGTAAACCCGACATTATCATTCCAAGCAAGGCCGCATACGACAGCCGCAGCTACCCGAGGAACAAACTCTTTATGGTCGGAGTGAAGACGACGTGCAAAGATCGATGGCGACAGGTGACGCAGGAAGCACCGCGCATTGAGTGGAAGCATCTTCTCACTTTGCAGGAAGGAATTTCGCGCAAGCAGCTTGCCCAGATGCGGAAGCAGAAGGTTGCGCTGGTTGTTCCTAAGAAACTGCACGGCCGATATCCGAAGGGTGCAGAACTTTTGGATATCAAGGGCTTTCTTGCCACCGTACGAGAGACACTGGCTTGATGGACGTTCACAGCCGCGAACAGCGAAGCCGCAATATGGCGGCCATCAAGGGCAAGAACACAAAGCCCGAACTTATTATCAGAAAGCTTACGCACCGACTCGGTTATCGATTTCGGCTGCATCGCCGCGACCTCCCCGGTTGTCCCGACCTCGTATTTCCCGCGTTGCGAAGAATTATCTTCGTTCACGGCTGCTACTGGCACATGCACAGCTGCCGCCGGGGATCTGTGACGCCCAAAACCAACGCTGCGTTCTGGCAGGCCAAGCGCTGCGGAAACGTCGCCCGCGACCGGCGCTGCGTTCGTGAACTCGTCGCCAACAAGTGGCATGTCCTGATTCTTTGGGAGTGTTACACGCGCGACACTCGGAAACTGGAGAAAAGACTTAGACAATTTCTGGCGTCGTAAATACGCTCAGCCCGAGCGCCGATGCCGACATTCTCCGTTGCGCAGAATCCCGCGCCGGATGGTCATTCCATTGCTGGACTCGCGTAGCCGGATTCGAGCAGCTTCTCACAATCCTTCACCGCTGGAAGCCTGCCTTTATAGGCAATAAAGGCGGCAGTATCCCCGCCGCTCTTCGTTTTCTGGCGTCAGATACTCCGCTGAAAGGTTCACTGTGATTAAACATATTCCAGTGGCGTGGGCGTTGGGGCGGGGGGAAAATCGGAATCGGGGGAATCAATTTCCAATATCCGCGCGGCCCGGCGAAAGGCATCGCAATGAACCGCGTGATCGAGAATCCATCCGGTATCGGCGCCGCTGGATATTTCCCCCCATTGTGTCATCTGCCCGAGAAGCCACGAAATATGCGTTTTGGACGGGAAGCAGTGGGCCGGGTCCCAACTGCGGAAAGACCACTGTGGGCCGCGCAACTCTCGGACGGACAGCGGCCCATTGATCTGCCAATTGTTCTCCAGACTTTTAAGGATGAGGGAGGCGGGTTGATTGAGATTTTTTTCCATCGACAATATGGAAGCCAGATCGCCCCAGTGGGTGTCGTCCTGACAATAACGACACGCCTGCAAAAGTGCGATGATCAGCTTTTCAATCTCGACCGGGTGTTTCTGGGCGTAGCTGCGGCGGACGGCCAATATTTTATCGGGATGGTCCGGTAATACGTCGGTCGATGTGGCGAGCATCACCCCAACACTTTCACCAAATGCCATGGTGCCCCATGGCTCGGCGGCACAGAAAATATCGACATATTGTTTGGCCATGTGAGAGGCCATCTGTTCGGGTGTAAGCGGATAGAGTTGTACATCGGTATCCGGGTTGATACCCGCGGCACCGAGCCAAAGCCGCACGATGTAATGCTGCACGGAAAGATTTGACACATAGGCGCAGGTTAGCTTTCGGGCATTGGGCGTGCGAAGTATGTGTTCGGTAAGGCCGGCGAGATCGCTGATGCCAGAGGCTGCCAATTGTTTTGAGATGGCGATTGCGCTTCCACCGCAGCCGAGATTCATCACCTGGCAAAGGGGCGTGGTAAACCCAGCGCGGCCAAATTGGCTCATGACTGGCATGGCGAGGAGCGCGTGACTGGCATCAAGCACTTC
Organism: Planctomycetota bacterium; assembly: GCA_021804985.1. Lineage (GTDB taxonomy): Bacteria > Planctomycetota > Phycisphaerae > WQYP01 > WQYP01 > JAJZGD01. The sequence goes on along the minus strand of JAJZGD010000081.1, from coordinate 10,926 downwards.
AGTGGAGAGATTTTCGCGAACAGCCACCCAGTCGGATTGGCAGATCAGGTCCACCGCTATGCCGGACGCGGCAAAAAGTCCCAGCTCGCGCGCCACCAGCAGTGGTGCGGCATCGATTGTCTTGATGAACCCAACTCGCAATACATCTCCAACAACAACGTGTATCGCGTACTTAGCAAATTGATTGCCACGGTTGCCAACATCCGCGAATTTGGGGGCTGGTTTGCCATCGGCGGAAATATTAGCGATGGCCAAAGGGCTTTATGCCCATTCGCCGGGAGGTGGGCTGAGCCCATCGCGGCAGGCTGGGGGAATCTGCCCATGTTTTGCGCAGCGAAAAGATCGGCACCCTTGTGCCGACCCTTCGCCCTTGGAGGACGCTTTTTATTTTTGGCGCCGGGCGCTGGCTGCGCCGATGGCGGCGGGTTTAGTGGTGGCCCCAGCCGCCGCGGTGAAAGTTGCCGTGGCCGTCGCCCCAGCCGTGAAAATCACCCCGGCCGTGCCATTCGCGGCCCTGAAACGGGCGGTAATAGGGATGAAAAACGGGCCGAAAAGCGGGACGGAAGAAGGGGTGATAATAGGGCCGATAGATCGGCTGGTAAGCAGGTTGGTAAGCGGGTTGGTAAGCGGGTTGGTACACCGGTGCTGGCGGCGGGCAATAGGCCGGCGGGCCGTAAACGGGAGCCGCATAGTAGGGCGCCGGAGCGTATTGGGGCGCCTGATACACCACGGGAGGTGGGCAATAAGCCGGTGCGAAAACCCGCACAGGCAAGCCGAAATTAAATCCGACGGCGAAACGCACGCCGGCATGAGCCGTGGAGCCGACAGCCAACGCGGCCGCGGCTACGGCACCGGCAAGGAGCATTTTTGAAGCGGTGGTTTTCGCGGCCAAAGTAGAAAACAGAGCGTTCATGGGAACCTCCGAAAATATATTGAGGCACCAGCCTCAGGATCGAAACCCGCCAGCCTTGAAGGGCTGATCAGCGGTGCTTCTACTTAGTAAAACACCTACCAAAGCAAATAGTTTCATAATGTTTATAGTTTTCGCAAGTTGTCATTTATTGGCATTAATTGGGCATAAATCCGGTGATTTTGGCCGGAATTCTCCAGCATTTTGTGGCGAGCCGCATAAACTATTTCGTGATAATGAATATTTTGACGATTGCGCGGGGGCCGGCGGCCACGGCGCGATGAATTGAGTACGCCAAACGGCGCCACATTCTCATGCGGGACGATACTGCAGCGCATTTGCGGCGATAACCGTTGCGGCTCGTGGTTTGCCGTTGGCGAATTGCTTTATGATGCGTTGGGCGTGAAGCGAGTTATCACACGTGGTTTTTATGGCCGCCCGAAAAGATTGCCGCGCGTTGTAAGCGTATCCATGGATGCGGGCGCCCCGTGAACAAGGTTACCTGATGCCATCAGAAGTTGATCAAAATACTATCCGCGTGCTTACCCCCTGCGCTTCGGGTGCTATTGCGGTTATCGAAATTAAAGGCCCGCAGGCCGCAGCCGCGATCCATTCGATTTGCTCGGCCGGTGCAGCACATCGAGAGCAATTGCCGGTGGCCCTTGCGCGTGTGAAAGTTGCCGGCCAAACCATCGACGACGTGGTGGTGGTGCAGCGCGGCGATGATCATAGCGAGATCCATTGCCATGGCGGCGTGGCAGTCATTGAAAGCATCGTCACGGTGCTCGCTGCAGCGCTGGGATCGCCGGGGATGGCCAGGACGGTGCTGGAGCAGTGGCGTGCACGGGCTAATGAGCCAATCGCCCGGACATTGTGGGGTTTTGAGATGCTGGCCCGCGCGGCAACCGGTGGCATCAGCCAATGGGCGAGCGAAAAGCTGGCGCGAAAGCCATCGCATGCATGGTTGATCGAAATCCAGCGGAATGCCCAATGGATGCTTGCGGCCTCAGAACGGCTGCGGGCATTTATCTCCGGTGACATTCGGATCGCTTTGGTGGGGCCGCCCAATGCGGGCAAATCTTCGCTGGCAAATATCTGGCTCGGGCACCGCATGAGCATCACCAGCGACCAACCGGGCACCACACGCGACTGGATTGAGAAGGAAGTAAACCTGACAAGCGGTCGCATTTCTATGGCGGCTAAGCTCACCGACACCGCGGGCGTACGGACCACCGAGGATGGGCTGGAGCGTGAATCGATCCGCCGGGGACTTGATGAAATCGTCGGGGCGGATTTGATCTTATTGATCTTTGATGCATCGGAACATACGGACAGCGGCCATTTTCATCGAGTGGCTCTGGCGTGGGCGAGGGAACATGGATTGGGGGAAAAGCTGCAATCAACGCCGTGGATACTAGTAGGCAACAAAACAGATTTGCTCTCCGATGCAGACCGACATGTGCCCACAACATTTAATCAAGTATACATAAGTGCACGCTGCGGCACGGGCCTCGATGAGCTTCATCGGCTGGCGATAAAACTTCTGGGTGTTCCGGTTGAATTGAAATACCCGGTCGTGCTCGGGGCGCAGCAGCTGCAGCTGATGCAATTGATCCGCGAACACCATGCGGAAGCGGCCCGCGCGATACTCTGCACGCTGGGCAAAATGAGTGCGGATATTTTTTGAGCTGGGTTTACGCCCGGCGCGGCATCAACGCGTGGTCGCAGGCGCGGTGGCGACCGCCGTTCGGCCGGCGGGATGAGGATGGGGCTGCGGGCGCAGTGGCGGCAGTTCAAATAAGGTTTGAATATGGTGCCCATCGTTGAGACGATCGACAATACGAATGGATCGCTTCTGTGACCGGGCGATGGCGGCGACCGCCTGCGCAAACGGGCCGGAGTCGCGTGTAAGAATGTAGATAGGTTTTGAAGATGTAAATTTTTTGCGTTGCAGAACCGCCGGCGCCCGCACGGGCAATATCCGATTGGCGTAGTAAAGAACGCCCAGCCAAAGCCGATCGCCAGACAAGGTATAAACCTGGTGCGTGCCAACGATGGCCATCATCTCTTTGGTGGGTGCCCGATAGCGGCTGATCTGATAACCGCGTCCGGCAAAATAGGCCCAATTGGTCGAAAGCATCAGCAGCCACGAGGCAATGGCAAAAGTGTAAAAGGCAGCTGCGAAGCGGCGGCTAAACTCAAAATGCCACAGCAAAACGCCGCAGGCGGTGATGCCCGCACCGAGCAAGCACCAGCCGGGCAACGTCAGCACGGCCAACGCCGGTTTAAGCAGCGACAGGCCCTGCATAAGTGTCCAGTGACCGGCATGCCATACGGGCGGCCGATGGGCAAATTGCGTTGCCACTGCCAGGGCGATAAAACCTAAACCGATACCGACAAACATGATGGCCTGGGCGGCGAGCATAAATTGTGCGGGCGGGTCTAATTTGACTTCGCGTTTAAGGCGCAGAAATTCCTGCCACACGGCACCGACCAGCAGGGCCGCAAATGGGAACTGCTGCAGGGCGTAGCGCTGCTTTTTCTGATGCGGTATGCTCAGGAGCATAAGGCCGAAAACCAGCACGATCCAGAAAAGCCAGCGACCCCGCTTCTCCGTTTCATCGGGAGCGGGATCTGAATTGCTGGAAAAAAACGGCAGGGCCAGGCCGGCAATCAGGGCAATCGTCCATGGAAATACCCACGCGAGCAAGCCGAAATAATAAAAATGGGATTGCGTGTAATTTTTGCCGCGGGCGGCCACATACCGCGTGAATTGCCGCGTCCAGATGGCCCAGGCATTGCCGCCATAAACGGCATGATAGCGTGCGGCGACAGCGAACAGCCACGGGGCGAATACCAGAATGGAAACCAACAACGCCAGCAAGATTGCAAGCCACGCCCGGGTGTTGGCGCGGTGGTAGATAAGTATCCACACGCCCATGGGCAACAGCGCATACATGGGATTGACCGGCCCCTTGCTTAAGACGGCGAGGCCCAGCGCCGCCCCGCCGAGTATCGCCGAGATGACCCAATTTTTTTTATGCTCAATAGCGCGGAGCAGCCCTAAAAAGCCCAGCGTGGTAAATGCCGTGCAGTAAATATCGTACGACGCCAGACGTGCCTGTCGGATAAATACGACCATGCAGGCCAGGGCAATGGCGGAAAACAAGCCGAGAAGCCGATCGCGCGACATCACATTGCCGATGGCATAAGTGGCCCAGCAGGTCAGCACGCCGAGGATTACGGATGGCAGGCGAAGGATCCACAGCGAATCACTGTGAAACAATGCGGCCAAACCGGCGGGTATCCAGACGGGCAGCGGCGGCTTTTCCATGCGCGGAAGGCCGCCGAGGGTGGGCAAAAGCCAATGGCCATCGCGATAGGCTTCACGAATGGGCACCAGGTTGAAAAGTTCCATCATGTCGCGCGCATTGCCGACACCCAGGGCAATCAGGTAAAGCGGAAGGGCAAAAAGGGTGATGATCAGCAGCGCAGCGGAGTGTGAAAGGGAGCGTGGCGGCATCATGAGGCCGGAATTGTGGCTGTTGGACGGCATGCGATACTTCACTGCGATTCTCGAACCACTTGTTCCTCGGCGGGCGGTGTGCCGGTGAACATCGCGACGCGCCGGGGGCGGATGGGTAGCCCGCGAACCACTGAACCCAAACGACGTATTTCGCGGACGGCATAAACGGGCTTGTGCTGCGCTTCAAAATAAACGCGGGAAATCAGCTCGGCAATCAGGCCGGTGGAAAAAAACATCATCGACATCATCAGGAGCATGGCGCCGAGGATTAAAAGGGGGCCGTGGGTCTCAAGGATCGACATGCCGCGGAGTTTCTCGACGAGCAGAAAAATGCCGATGGCGAAGGCCAAAACAAAATGCACAAGCCCGATTTTGCCAAAAAAGTGGAGTGGCCGGGTGAGATAGCTATTGAGGAATTTAATGGTGAGCAGATCAAGCATCACTCGAAAAGTGCGGCCGATTCCGTAATTTGAAGCTCGATAAGGCGCCTGAATATTTTTAATGGGAATTTCCGTAATGGTCGCGCCGGACATAGCCGCAAGTGCGGGGATGAAGCGGTGGGAATCGCCATAAAGGTTCAGATGATCGAGGACATCGCGGCGGTAGGCCTTGAAAGTGGTGCCGAAATCATGAATTTCAACGCCGGAGATTTTGCGAATGAGCCAGTTGGCGGTCGCACTCGGAATGCGCCGAAGGAAAAGGCCGTCCACGCGCTTTTGGCGCCAGCCGGAAACCACATCGAAGCCCTTTTCAATTTCAGCGACGAAGCGGGGAATTTCGTCGGGATCGTGCTGAAGATCTCCATCCATGGCGATGATGATTTCGCCGCGGGCATAATCAAAGCCAGCTGCCAGTGCGGGCGTCTGGCCGAAATTGCGTCGGAGTTTTATCAGCACGACATGCGGATCGGTGGCAGCGATTTTAGTCAGGGCGTCAAAGGTGCCGTCGGTGCTGCCGTCATCGATGTAGATAATCTCATAACTGCGGCCGAGCGAGATAAAATTGCGTTGCAGACCGGCATGGAGTTCGCTGACCGATTCGCGTTCGTTGTACATCGGCACCACCATGGAAAACCATGGTGCAGATTCCGCGCTGGCGGGGTTTTGGCCATTTTCAGGGGTCGTCATCGGGGGCTCCGCAATCTCGCCACGTGGGCGAGAGGTCATTTTAAACGAAATAGGGGATTAGCGGGTGGGTGGCGGCAGCGCAGGGGCAATGTGGGCGGCCATGTCGGGGGACATGCCCGGGGGCCATTTGGATGGCGGTGTCGGGGGGCCGGGTTATTCGGGGCGCAGGCGGCATTGCATGGCCGGTGGGTGAATGGTGATCGGCCGGTGGATGGGGCCAATCAGTAATCTCGGCCGAAAGGGTGCGGGTTGCCGCCGCCGCTGGCCACATTTTACGCGGCGGTGCCTGCGGCCACGAGCGGCCGCAATTTGGCGAGAGCGGCACCAGGGCCGCCAATGCGCACGCGCAGATCGTCGCTGATCTGCCGCAGTTTGGCGGCAAGGACCGCATCGGTGCGCACCAAGGTGGGCGTTTGCAAAATGGCGCGCCATGGCGGCGTGCTGTCGGGGCTTGTGAGCGAGAAGCGAACGGGAACGCGGCCGCCGCTGTGGCCGGCCAAAACGGCGTTGATTTTCTCAAGCATGCTGTCGTGGACGAGCGCCGCCGGAAATTCGATGACAAGTTCGCGTGCCAGTTTTTCCAGCGATTGTTCGAGGGTGAAAACCTCGGTCACCCGGAATACGGGCTGTTCTCGCGAACGATCCACGCGGCCGCGAATGAGCAAAATGGATTCCGGTTTCATCAGGTGGCCGAACTTTTGGAAGTCGGCGGCAAAAAGTTGGACGCGAATAGATCCTTGCAAGTCTTCCAAATGCACGGTCGCCCATTTTTGCCCCGCATTGGGGCCTGAGCGTACGACGCGCTGATCAACCGTGGTCACCAGGCCGCCGATGATCCCCTCCTTTTGATCGGGGGCGGCGGCGAGGCTGTGGGAATTCAGCGTGACAAAATCCCGCATATGATCTTGAACGTCGCGGAGGGGATGACTGGTGACGTAAAAGCCGAGCATCTCTTTCTCGAACGACATTTTCTGACTTTGCTTCCAGTCGGGCACGCGCGGTAGTTCCATTTCGACTGGCGGCCCGGCGTGGCCACTCATAAACAAATTGGACTGGCCGGCGCGGGCAGCGGCCTGAAGAGTGCCGCCCGCTTGAAGCGCATTTTCAATCGCCGTGGTAGCGGCCGCCCGATTGGCATGGAGCGAATCGAACGCCCCGCTTTTTACCAGGGCCTCAACCACGGCTTTATTGACACTGCGGCCGTCCAAACGCTCGCAGAAATCAAAGAGGCTTTTAAAAGGCCGCTGGCCGCCGGACTCGTCTCGGCGCGCCTCAAGAATCGCGGCGACAGCCTTTTGGCCAACCCCCTTTACCGCGGCCATGCCAAAGCGGATGGTGCCTGAAACCACACCAAAGTCGCTGACGCTTTGATTAATATCCGGTGGAAGAATCGGGATGCCGATCTTTCCATTGAGGCCCGGCAGATAGCGGCATTCATCAATATATTCGGCGACCTTTTCCTGGCTGACCATTTCAAAGGTAAGCACGGCGGCCATAAATTCCAGCGGAAAATGCGTTTTGAGGTAGGCCGTCTGAAAAGCGAGAATCGAGTATCGGGTGGAGTGGCTTTTGTTAAAGCCATATTTTCCGAACTCTTCGATGAGGGCGAAAATATCGGTGGCCTGTTTTTCGGAGATGCCCTTGGCAGAGGCACCACGGATGAAATGTTCTTTTTCGGCGGCAATGGTTGCCGTGTTCTTCTTGCTGATGGCCTTGATGATTTTGTATGCCCGGGCCAGCGGAATATCACCGAGCTGATTGAATAGTCGCATGACCTGCTCTTGATAAACCATGATGCCGTAGGTTTCGGCCAGGATGGTATCCATGATGGGATGAACTTTTGGAATCGGTTTCCGCCCATGCTTTCGATCGCAATACTCAGGTATCAGGTCCATAGGGCCGGGGCGGTAAAGGGCATTGGCGGCAATCAGATCTTCCATGCGATCGGGGCGCATTTTCATCAGCAGCGATTGCATGCCTGGCGATTCAAACTGAAAAATGCCGCGTGTTTTTCCACATTGAAATACCCGCTTATAAACCAGCGGATCGGAGAGATCGATTTTTTCAATGTCCAAAGCACCGGGGCGGCCGGGATGGGTGGGATGCGCAATGGCTGCGGCCGCCTGCTCGCTCGTGGCCGGTATAGGGCGGCTCGGCAACCCCGCAGGGAAACTCACCGCGATGAGGTCGAGCGCTCGCTGAATAATGGTAAGCGTGCGCAGGCCGAGAAAATCCATTTTGAGCAGGCCCGCTTTTTCGCACGTTGGGCCATCCCACTGGGTCATGATGCCCTGATCACTGCGGTAAAGCGGAACAATGTCATCAATCGGCTGGTCGCAGACAATGACACCCGCGGCATGCATGCCGGCATTGCGGCAAAGCCCTTCGAGCCGCTTGGCAACATCAAAAAGCCGGGAGACGTGCCCCTTCTCGCGATACATTTTTTTAATATCGGGCACTTCCAGGGCGCTATCCAGCGTGACATCGAGGGTTTTGGGGACGAGGCGCGTAATGGCATCGACCTCATTTAATGGAAGGCCCATGACCCGGCCCACATCTTTGATGACGGCCCGGGCGCCGAGCGTAGAAAAAGTGATGATCTGCGAAACGTTGCCGTATTTATTGCGAACGTATTCGATGATACGGGCGCGGCCCTCTTGACATATGTCGATATCAATATCCGGCATTTCCGACCGGCTTGGATCCATAAAGCGCTCGAAGAGCAGGTCGTAACGAATGGGATCCACGTTACACAAGCCCAGTGTGTAGCCGACGAGTGTACCGACGCCGCTTCCGCGAGCGCCCACGGGAATGCCCTGGCTACGGGCAAAATTGCAGAAGTCCCAGACAATCAGAAAATAGCTGGAAAACCCCTTTCCCTGAATCACGCTGAGTTCCAGGTCCAGCCGCTGCTGCAAAGCCGCATTCATCGCGCCGTAGCGTTGAGTGATGCCTTCGAGACACAGTTGCCGCAGATACGCGTCGGCCGATGGTGTTTGTCCGGTAAGCGGGTCGGCGGCGGGCACGTAAACGGGTGCGTGGCGGCGTGAAAAATCCAGCGTGACATCGCAGCGCCCGGCGATTTCAAGCGTGTTGTTGCATGCCTCGGGGAGATCGCGAAAGATATGCCGCATCTGGGCAGCACTTTTGAGATAAAGCTCACGTGAATAGCGCAGGCGATTTTCGTCGGTAAGCGTTTTGCCCATGCTGATGCAGCAAAGCACATCGTGGGCATCGTAATCATCCTGCGTGAGATAATGATGGTCGTTGGTGGCCACCACCGGGCAACCGGCGCGGGCAGCGATATCCGTAAGTTGGGGAATCATACTGATTTGCAGGGGATCATCATGATTTTGAAGCTCGACAAAAAAATCGCTGCCGAACATGTCTTTGTACTGTCCCGCCACATCGACGGCGGCAGTGGCGTCGCCGCGCTGCAAACATGCGGCGATTTCGGTGCCCAGATGCCCGTTGATGACGATCAGGCCGTCGCGGTAGCGATGGAGAATTTCCTTATCAATGCGGGGCCGGTAGTAATACCCCTCGAGATAGGCGAGGCTTGCGAGTTTAATCAGATTTTTGTAACCCGCATGATTTTTTGCCAATACCACGAGGTGGTAAGCGGCCTCCGAGATTCCATGGGCTTCTTTATCAAACCGGGAACCGGGCGCGATGTAGAACTCGCAGCCGAGCAAGGGCTTGATGCCGGCCTCTCGCGCAGCGGTGTAGAACTCGACGAGGCCGAAAAGATTGCCATGGTCGGTAAGGGCCAAAGCGGGCATTTTGTGCTCGGCGGCTTTGCGGCACAGGTCGGTGATTTTGGCGCCACCGTCGAGCAGAGAATAGTGGCTGTGGCCGTGCAGGTGCACAAAAGAGGCGGAATCATCGGAGTTGGTGGTGGATGAAGCGATGATCAACCCAGAGCCTCCATGCAAAGTAAAACCAGCTGCGTTACCGGTGTGAAGAGTTTATCGAAAAAGCGGCAGCGGACCAAATGCGGTGCGCATGACGGAGGCGCGCCCGCTGTGCCCAATGTATGGTTATGAACGCGGGGCATCTCTGGGGGATGCCGGGGAGTGATCGGGGCGTTACGGGTGCGTTGCCGGGGTGTCCAGCGCGGCGTCAGTGCGGTATGTGTGCGTTCTGCAAGGGTTGCGTGGCAGGCTAATGGGGAGTCCATTCTTGCATTGGCAGGCAGGGCCTAATCAATGGCCTTGATGACTACCAAAGTGGTATCGTCGATGCGGCTGTTGAGGCCGACGAAGCGGCGTGTTTCCCACACCAGCTGCCGGCATATCTGTTCCGCAGGCAGGTCGGCATAGCTGCAATATGCCTCGCGGAGGCGACGTTTTCCGAATTTGTCGCCGGCAAAGTTCATGGCATCGGTAAGTCCGTCGGTGTAGATGAGGATGCAATCCCCTTTTTTAATATCGAGAAAATCTTTGGCATATTTTTCATTGGCGTCCACGCCGAGGACCATACCGCCGGTGCCAAGTTCGCGAATTTTTCCATCGCGCAGCAGCAGGGCCGGATCATGGCCGGCAACGGAATAAGTGAGCCGGCGGGTTTTAAAATCGAGCGTGCCGTACCACAGGGTGACAAACTCATCGCTGCGTGTGTCGGCAACGATCGCTTTGTTCACACGGCTGATCACTTCGTCGAGATCATAAATGTCGCTGGCGTAGGCCCGGATGCAGGCCCGGGCAGAGGCCATCAGCAGCGATGCGGGAAGCCCCTTGCCAACAATATCGGCCACAGCGATGCCGAGCGCTTGGGGGCCGAATTCGATGAAATCATAAAAATCGCCGCCGAGCTCGAAGCAGGGCACATAAAGAGCGGCGATATCAAAGCCTTTGATCACTGGGGCGCGATGAGGAATCATGCGGCGCTGAACTTCGGCGGCAATCTGTACCTGCCGATGGAGCCGCTCTTTTTCCAAGGCATCTTCCTGCAGACGGGCATTTTCAATGGCAGCGGCGGCCTGATTGGCGATGGACTGCAAAAGGCGTATTTCAAATGAGGTGAAGGTTTTGGGCGTGTCGGTGTACACGCGGATCACCCCGATCGGATGGCCATGGTAAAACAGGGCGGTACACAATACGGATGCGATGCCTTCACGTCGGGCATCATCCGGATAGGCAATGCGCGGATCCGTGGCCATATCCACAACCTGTACCACTTTTCCGGCGAGGGCCTCGCGGTCAATGCCGCTTTTATCCACGATGATGGGGCCTTTTTTGAGATATATCTCGGAAAGGTTGTAAACGCTTTTAATAACCAGTTCGTCGCGCTGGTCGTCGAGCAGCCGCAGGGAACAGGCCTTGGCGTTCATGGCTTCGGCCACACTTTCTGTCGCGCGATCG
>JAJZGD010000080.1 GCA_021804985.1 Planctomycetota bacterium | reverse complement strand
TTCCGGTGCGATAAACGCAATGCCCCGTAGTTGCGCGCACGGGGCCCGGCGCATTGATCCGATGTAACAGCGGCCCTGGACCCGATTTAAATCAGATCAGCTCGGAGGCCGTCTGACGAAGAACGGGATCTTCGTTTGAACGGGCGGCAATGATTGTGAGTTCCTGCGTCGCACGCGTTTTGTCTAGTTTTGCCAGGGCGGTCATTGCGGCGCGACGCACAATCGGCAGATAGTAGCCGTTGGGGTTGCGGACAATTTCCACCAAAACCGGCACCGCGCGCTTATCGCCGAGGGTGGCGAGGGCACGTACGGCTTCGGCGCTGGCTTCAGCCATGGAATCGCTGGTGGCAACAATCAGGGCATCTACCGCATGGGTATCGCCAAGACGGCCAAGGCTTTCCGCGGCCGCGGCGCGAACGACGGGATGAAAATAGTTGTTTTCATTGCGAACCGCTGCGCTCAGTGCTTCGACAGCGCCCGCTTGGCGGGTGCTTCCGAGCTCGATCGCCGCTTCGCGTGCCACATCCGCATTGAGATCGCGCAGATTGATGAGGCCCTGCGCTATCGGGGCCGGCGTGGTCGCCACGGCGGCCAAGGCAGCCGCTGATACGGCGGGCTTAGCTGCGACGTGTGCAGCTGGAATCGCGGCGACAGCCACTGCGGGTGCGGCGGCGGCTGGCGTTGCGGTTACTGCAGCGGCAGCGGGTTTGGCAATTGCGGGTGCAGCGCCCACCGGGGCTGCGCTATCCGTTCCACTTCCCTTTTTTTCCGTTGAGATTTTTCGTTTGACCATGATGACAACTTCCCTGTAAAAGGCGGCAAAAATACCGCGGTCGAAAAAAAATGTTACTGGTGCGGCAAAGCCCCAAAGCCTTGGCACAACGCTGTTCTAGCCGATTGCAATTTGTAAAACAAGCGAAAACCGCTTGTGGAGGCTGGTTTTAGCGAGCAAATGCCCCGAAAAACTTACATAACGCCCTGCCGGCAATGCGTTTAGAGATTGGATGGGGAGAAAAATAAAAAAAACAACTTTTCACTGAAAAACGCCGTCGGCCGGCCATTGTTTGCCTTTGGGGCAGTTTTTATCGCTCTCATTTGGAGCGAGCCGATCGCGCGCGTCATCGCATTTTTAATCCCATGGCTTTTCAATTCACGTGCTTTTTCCCGCTTCAAACTTTTCCCAGCGGTGCGCCTTTTCGATCCTCATAAATTTGATTGCCGCCCCACCGCCAGCGTCACAGGCCGGTGCCGGATGCGGGGAGAAACAATTGGCGCGCCCGGGATCGCGGATCGGGGCTCGCCGCGCCCGCTTGCCGAGTCTTCAACAAGCGAATATATTTCTCATCCTGTTCAAAATCTTTTTTGCTTGCGGAGGTTTACCATGGGGTCAGAAAAACGAAAGCGCTCGTTCAGCACTGTTTCTCGTCGTGCCTTTTTGGCTACCGTCGGCGCCGGCGCCGCATGGGCCGTGACCGGATGCACATCCACGCCGAGCCAGTCGGTGATGGCGATGCCCAAAAAGCTCGCGTGCTACGCCAAACTTTTTGGCACCCTTCCGACGGGCGAAAAAGTTTACCAATTCACCATGACCAATTCCAAGGGCATGGTCGTTCAAATGATCTCTTATGGCGCCCGCCTTCAGCGGATTATCGTGCCCGATAGCAAGGGAAACATGGGCGATGTCATCCTGGGGTTTGACAACCTCGCGGATTATGCCCGCCCCCATGCCATGGATCCTTACTTTGGCGCCACCATCGGCCGCTACGCCAACCGCATCAATCACGGCACGTTTTCCATCCATGGTAAAACCTATCACATCCCACTTAATGATGGGCCCACGGCCTTGCATGGCGGCCCGCACTCGTTCGATCAGCAGGTGTGGAAGGGTGAGCCGATCACGGAACTTGGCATGCCCGGCGTTCGCTTTCGCCTTTTCAGCCCCAATGGCCAAAACGGCTTCCCCGGAGATTTGGAAGTGGATGCCACTTACATTCTCACTGACAGCAATGAACTCAAAGTGCATTTCCGCGCCGTTACCAACAAGCCCACCGTCATCAATATGTGCAACCATGCATACTTCAATTTATTGGCGCCTGGCACCAGCGCCATGGGACACGTGCTTATGCTCACGGCCGATACTTACACACCGACCAACAACTATTTCATCCCGACTGGTGTGATAGCGCCCGTTGCCGGCACCGCATTGGACTTCCGCAAGCCAACCGTCGTCGGCAGCCGATTAAAGCCTTTCCCAGCGGGATCAAAGGCGAATTTCGATCTGGTGCCGTACGGCTACGACTACAACTGGTGCCTGCGCAATCAGGATGAAAAACGCATGGCGCTTGCAGCGATCCTCAGCGAGCCGACCACCGGTCGCTTCGTCGAATGCTATACCACGCAACCGGGCATTCAGGTTTACACAGGGAATTTCCTTACCGGTGCGATCAAGGGCATCGGCGGGGTTTACAACTGCCACGGGGCAATCACGCTTGAAACCCAGCATTATCCCGACTCACCCAATGAGCCGAAGTTTCCATCAACGTTGCTTCTGCCGAACGAAATGTTCTTACAGAAGACCATTTACAAGTTCGGCGCCAAGGCCTGAGGCGAGCGGCCACCCGGGCGACGGGCGCTTGTGGGGACTAAAATTGTGGCTCGCGCGATAGCGTGTAGGCTGGCGGAGTGTTTCCGCTCTTGCGTGTCGGCACGTAATGGCGCCGTGGCATGGTGGCCATCAGGTGCCTTGGCCCGCTTGCCCGTGCAATTGCCCCGAACATTACTCCGAATCGCTGCGCAGTTTGGCAAGTACGGAAAAATCTTCCAACGTGCTCGTGTCGCCCACCGATGCCCTGCCGGCGGCAATGTCGCGCAGCAGCCGCCGCATAATTTTGCCTGAGCGTGTTTTGGGAAGGCCATCGGTAAATCGCACATCATCGGGCCGGGCAATAGCGCCAATTTCCTTTACCACCCAGGCCTTAAGGGCCGCGCGTAATTCTTCCGAAGGCTCGTGGCCGGTTTTAAGCACCACAAAGGCGCAAAGCGCCTGCCCCTTAAGTTCATCCGGGCGATCTACCACCGCCGCTTCCGCGACCGCCGGGTGGGCGACCAGAGCACTTTCCACCTCCATGGTGCCAAGGCGATGCCCCGCCACATTAACCACATCATCCACGCGGCCCATCACCCAGAAATATCCGTCGTGATCGCGCCGGGCGCCGTCGCCGGTGAAATAAAACGGCGGAATATCCGACCAGTATTGCGCGATAAACCGCTCATCATCGCCGTAAATTGTCCGGAGCATGCTCGGCCATGGCCGACGAATGACCAGGTACCCCCCCACATCGGCGGCGACCTCTTTCCCCTGCTTATCCACCACCGCGAGGTCCACGCCGAAAAACGGCAGCGTGCAACTGCCCGGCTTGGCGGCAATAGCGCCGGGCAACGGCGTACACATAATGGAGCCGGTTTCAGTTTGCCACCAGGTGTCCACAATTGGGCAGCGGCCGCCGCCGATCACATCCCGGTACCACATCCACGCTTCCGGGTTTATGGGCTCGCCCACGGTGCCCAAAAGTCGCAGCGAGGTTAGATCATGGGCCTTAGGGAATTCATCGCCCCATTTAACAAATGCGCGTATGGCCGTGGGCGCAGTGTAAAAAATTGTTACGCGGTATTTTTCAATAATCTGCCAGAAGCGATCGGGCGCCGGATGGTTGGGCGCCCCTTCATACATCAATACCGTTGCGCCACAAGAGAGCGGGCCGTAAACAATATAACTGTGGCCCGTAACCCATCCCACATCGGCCGTACACCAATAGATATCCGATGGCTTTAAATCAAATACATATTTACATGTCAGATGGGCGCCGAGCAGGTACCCCGCACTCGTGTGCACAATTCCCTTGGGCCGGCCTGTCGTACCACTGGTATACAAAATGAACAGCGGATGTTCACTGTCCAGCGGCGTCGGGGGGGATGTGTTCGGCATGGTGGCGATAAGTTCGTGATACCAAAGATCACGCGGGCTATGCATGCCCACCGGTTTTCCCGTTCGACGGACGACAATACAGTGCTCGACCATGGGCGTTTTGGCCAGCGCCCCATCCACATTCGCCTTGAGTTCCACCACTTTGCCCCGCCTCCAGCCCCCGTCTGCGGTTATCACCAATTTTGCCTGTGCATTGGTGATACGGTCGGCCAGCGCCTCAGACGCAAAGCCGCCAAACACCACGGCATGCACCGCACCGATCCGTGCGCAGGCCAGCATGGCGACCGCTGCCTCCGGCACCATGGGCATGTAAATCGCGACGCGATCGCCTTTGCCAATGCCCAATTTCAGAAGCCCATTGGCAAGCCGACAAACTTCGTCGAGAAGTTCACGATAAGTGAGGGTGCGGGTATCGCCCGGCTCGCCTTCCCAGATTATGGCCGGCTGATCACTGCGGGCTTCTGCATGGCGATCGAGGCAATTCGCCGTGACGTTGAGTTGGCCATCGACAAACCATCGGGCAAAAGGGGCCTTGGACCAATCCAAAACCTGCCGCCAGGGCTTCATCCAGACCAATTCATGGGCCTGCTGATTCCAAAAGGCATCTGAATCGTCAATGGATTGCCGATAGAGTTTTTGGTAGGCGTCGCGGGAATTGATTCGGGCAAGCCGGGCAAATTCTTCCGGGGGTGGAAAAAGCCGGCTTTCATGAAGCACAGATTCAATATTTTCTCCAGCCACATTACCTCCTGATAAAATGAAGGGCCAAGCACCGGTTTACGGATTCGCTAATGCCTTGCCCCGCTGCCAAGCGCCGCACCGCAGAGGGGGCCTGAAACGCTCCGCCACCTGCGGGCGTAAACTGTTTGCCGCGGAATTTATTTCTCCGGCGGCTGCTCATCCGGGTCTGCAGGCGGATATTGCTGATCATCCGGATCCTCAACTTCGATGCGTTCGGATGCGAGCGCCCAAGCGTCAACCGGGGGCTTGGCGCGCCGAGCGACGTTATAGCCGAAAATCCAGCGCCGAATCAGAAACAGCCCAATCGCCGTTGCCAGCGTGGAACACACCACTAAAAACAGTACCGCGTAGGAAATACCCTGGGGCGTGGAGTGGCTGGTGGCGGGTGGCGCCTCGGCGAGCATTTCTGCGCCGCCAAAGCAGTTTAATAAATTTAAAGGACCCATGGCACTCCCTCGCGGGCGTTGTATGAATTGCCTTGGCACCATGTCTGCAGGTCTTTTTTCGCGGCGTCAGACAGCTGCGCCGGAAGCATGAGCAGGATTCGGCACAGCTGATCGCCCGACGGCCGATTCGGAAACCCTATCCCGCGGCCTTTAATGCGAAGCTTTTTATTCGTGTTGATGCCGGCCGGTACCTTCACCGCAATCGGGCCGTCGAGCGTGGGTACGTTCACGGTGGCGCCGCGTAATGATTCATCAATGGATATAGGTAAATCCAGCAGCACGTCATCCCCATCGCGCGTGAAATAGGGATGGCGTTCAATATGGGTGACGATGTTTAAATCGCCGCGGCCGCCGTAGGGCGAACCCTGTCCGCGCCCGCGAACGCGTACCCTTGATCCCTCATGAACGCCCGGGGGAATCGTCACCTCGAGGGTTTCGGGGCGTTGGCCATTGGCGCCGATGAGTTGCACCGAGAGCTTCGTGCCGCGGGCCGCCTGCTCAAAGCTGAGAGTCACATCGTGGGTGATGTCATAATTTGGCGGCGGCGAAACGGCGGTGGTTTCAGGGCGGGCCGGCCCGCGCTGCCGCCGCGAAAAGCCCGCAAATTTCTGGAAGATGTCGTTAAGATCAACGTCGGCAAAATCATTCGGAGCGCTGTTACCCCAACCCTTACCGTTGCGAGAGCGGCCGCCGCGGCGCCCCTGCGGCTCCGGTGCCCCCTCCTGCACGCCCGCGTGGCCAAAGCGATCGTAGGCTTCACGCTTCTTGGCGTCGGTGAGAATTTCGTGGGCTTCCTGCACCTCTTTGAATTTGGTGGCCGCCGCGGGGTCGTTCTTCGATGCATCCGGATGATATTTCCGGACCAGTTTTCGATAGGCCGCCTTGATTTCATCCTGGGTGGCTTTGCGGGTAATATTGAGAACGTCGTAGAAGTCGCGTGGCATGATGTCAGCGGATCTCCAAAGTCCATATGTCGTCCGTATCATACGCGCTGGCGAACGGTACGGAAAAAGACGCCTTCTGCTCAGCCTGCCTTGGGGCCGTGCCGGGGCCGCATGGATGCCGCGCCGTATGCGCGATTGGAAAACGGACGCGGCGCGTTGCAACGTTTATCGCCCGGGGATGCGCTTTCGCGTTACCGTCGGCCTGCGAGATATTCCCTGTTGAATGCGTGGCCCATCGGCACCGAGCGACTTGCGCGTGGTAAAACGCGTTGGGCTCGCGGCACATTGCAAAGCGCCTGATTGCACGGCGGCCGGGGCAAATGGCGGTTCCATTCAGCCGTGATCGCGAAAATCTAAATACCTCCCTTCACAAAATCCTCCCGCAAATTTGTTCGATCCAACACCTATTTGTCATGGTCTGCTAACGCCCGGTGTGTAACGTTAACTTTGCCCGGCGGAAATGTTTTCCGACGGGAGGATATGTTTTTTACGGAGGAAAACCATGTTGTCTCAACGCAAAGTCATTCTTGGTGCCTGCCTCGCCGCAGCGGTCGCTGCGGGGGCGGCAAATTCATCCGCACGCGCGGGCCTTTCCGTGGTACCGGGCGGTAACTACTCCATCAGTACATTTGCCTCGCCGTTTGTTGTTCCAGGCCTGAACCAGCACATTATTCCGGGTGCCGCTGATACGGTAAGTGCACCGGACGACATCACGGTGACGAGTTCCAATGTTTTCATCGGATGGGGCGACAATGTTGCCTCCGATGGTGGCGACGGCGGCCAAAGTGTCGTGGCGCAGTATTCTCTCACGGGCACCTTGCAGAATTATTACACCGTCAGCGGACATGTGGAAGGCATTGCCATGGGAAACAATGGAATGCTCTACACGGACCAAAATGAGGACGGCAACTCCGCCCTTACCGTTATCAATACGGCCACCGGCGCCGAAGCCCGCTACGGATACCCCAATCCTTCCGTCCACGGCGGCGGCTTTGACGGCCTCCAATTCGTTAATGGAAAACTTTTTGCCTCCGGATCCAACCCGGATAACGGCGGCGACAGCGCCACGCAAATCAACAGCCATCCGGTCATTTATCAGGTGACGGAAGACCCCAATTCCTACCCGCAAACCGCGACGGCCGCCGGCATCCTTTGGGGCAACGACGCGGCTACCAATAAGGCCACCGGCGCACCGATGACGCTGAACGTTTTCGATCCCGATTCGCTCAACCAAACACCGACCGGCGATCTGCTGCTTTCCAATGAAAGCGGCGCATCGCTCACGGATGTGGCCAACCCCGGCGCAATTAATCAAACCGTGACATCGCTGGGCCTCCACGATGCGAGTGGTAATCCGGTCAACACGGATGACACCACCTTCGCCACCGGCACCGCGGGCAGCCTGCTGGTATCCGATGTTAAAAATAATATCGTGTATCGGATCACTTCAGCGAACGGGTTTTCGCTCGATCAGGCGTTCTCATCGGATAAAACCAATAAGTCGCTGGATATGCTGAACTTTAGTACCGGCCTGGAAACGTCCATCATCACGGGCTTTGGGGGTCCCGCGGGCTTGGCGTTTATTCCCGCCTCGGATCCTGCACCTGAGCCTGCATCCCTCGCCATGATGGGATGCCTGGGCCTGGCGTTGCTGCTGATCCGCCGCGGCAAATCCAATCGCGCCTGAGCACACCACCCGGCGGCCGGCCCAAAGAATGCATCAAAACCCGGGGCCTGCGGCACTAAACCGCAGGCCCCGCTCTTTAAGACGCCATGACACCTGCAAAATGAATCTTTAAACCATGAAAATGCATGGCGTGTATTTCTATTGTCAATGGATTGCATTCACGGCGTGAATAGATTTTGCCCATGCCAAGTGAGGGCACAACAAGCGGCGGCGCGGTTAAGGCCCATATTCACGAGCCGGCAGGGCGGGCTTCGGGATGTGTGCGGCCTCACGGTGCGATCCGCTCGATCCGCGCAGGCCAAAACTGCAGGGGCGTCGGCTGTTGGCGTTGGGCGGAGAGCCTGGCATGCCATCAATCGGGTTGGCGTAATTCGGTATCCAATCGGGCGTGTCCATTGGCCCATTGCTAAGATTGCTCCCCGGGGTTGCTAATGCGAGAATGCTTTGCATAAATCACTGCAAGCTTTAGGGATCAAATAAGTGATTTCACATAGGAACAGCCTGCTGCCGATTGTAACGCTGGAAGGCGTTAATCCGTGGAACGAGGTTGCCGAGGTTGCTTTGCCACATCTTGATCAGCGCGGATTGAGGCGGCTGACGGACGCAGTCGAGGGCCGGGTGAGAAGCGTTGCTGTTGAACGCCATTATATCGATAAAGACTATCGCGATACGTTCACTAATTTCCATGCCAAGAAGTTCAGTACACCGGACTCACGGTGTATTCGCCTTCACTTTTTCGACACGGTGATTAACCACGACAGCATCCGAGAGCGCGCGAGGGTGCAGCCGAATTATCTTGGCTATTCAGTGGTGCGTCCCACGCGGCCAAATTGTATCGGCCGGACCCTTCTGAGCCCGACGGCTTGTGGCTTGACGGATTGCCACGTCAGCCTTTGCAAGGAAGAGGTTTCGATACAGGGAACGATTCTCGATGTTTCGGGCTTTCCGTTCATAAGCCAGGACACGGATGTCACCGTTTGCGCCCAATCTGCTCTCTGGATGCTGGCGCGGTATTTTAGTAATCGGTACAGTGCTCATCCCGAGATTTATCCGTTCCGCGTGAACGATTTAACGCGGGACTATTCAATTGGAAGATTTCTTCCAAGCGGCGGCCTATATATTTGGCAAATGGCGGAGGCATTACGGCAAATTGGGTACTCGCCGGTTATCTAGGACCGTGATCGTTATAACACCCAGGGCGAGTTTGAGCACCTGATGTATACCTATATTGAATCAGGCATCCCCTTATTAGCGGCATTTGAGCGTCATGTCGTCGTGCTTTTCGGGCACCGCTCTGATTTCAGTTCTGTAGGGGCGGCCTCACCGGATAGCCAACCGTTCGTGTTTTCTTCCAATTTCAACCGTGCATTTATTGGAAATGATGATAATGGGTTCCCCTACCAGGTCCTGGGCATCGACCAAACTGACCGTGGAATTCCGCACAGGCTTTCCGACGTGCAGCAGTTCGTTGCCGGACTTCCCGAAAAGGTCTTTCTATCCGCGGAGGATTTTCAGACGGTGGTGACAAGCATCCTGGGGCGCCCAGACGTGGGGTACCGGCGGCTTTCCCCTCTGATACGGTCTCAGCAACCCATCCTGCGGCTTTTTCTGACAACGGGTAGATCATTCAAAAAACGGCTTACAGACCGTGGGATGGGACATCCCCTGGTGCAAGACGCATATCGTGGCTTACCGCTGCCACATTTTATTTGGGTTTGCGAGATATCCCACGCTGATATCTACCCTGAAAACGTGCTTGGAGAGGTTATCTGGGACGCCACACGTAATCCGTACGAACCGGACGGTTGGATAGCTTTGCATTACCCCGAAATGCTGGTTGTGGACGAAGGCTCGGCTTTGAATGGAATGCAGCATCTGTTGACAATTCCTCTGCCCTCGCATACTCATTACCCGATATTCGAGAATAACCTGAGGAGAGTTTAGCCGCTTATGAACGCGCAACTTGAGTTAATCCCGAATCAAGAAGAAAACTCACATCCCTTATTTGAGGATGAAGAGGCTTATCAGAAATTTCGTGCAAGCTATTACGAACAGATAAAGCCCGAGTTGGACCGCCAACGGGAGGCTCGACGCCTCAGTGAGGAAGATTCCCGAAAGCATTTTGTTGATTAAATCCTTTCCCTTGTCCGCTGGCCGCAGCGCTCCATAAATTCCGGCGGCCACTATAATGAAAAGCAGCCGTGCCTGGGGACGATCGATGGGCCTTACCGCGCAGGCCCGACGCTACCTATGCAGTTTGGTGTAAATCACGCCTTAGGCAATTGACCTGCGGGCGCCGTTCGGCGAATATAGCGTCTACTGCGGCCGGCTCATTGGCAACGGCTGATAACAGAATGAAAATCCAAGCCCCGCAGCGGCGCGCCGTGCGGCAGGGAAGCAGGAGTTTTCGAAGATGCCATTGGGAATGCCTAAATTCGCAATGCCGCCGGTAGTCGAGACTCTCCTGGCCGTCCAGTTTGATCCACTTATCAAAATGCATATAACGGATTATGGATTATTCTGGCTCAAAATCCGAGATTCATTTCCGATCGTTCAGGAGCAGCCGACGGTTCCGGCAATCATCGAGCCGACCTCGGCGCAACCGATGGCCATTAACCCGATACAGTGGCGCATTGGGGGAGAATTGCCGTTACCCAGAGCTTGGTTCAGAAGTGTCGCAGACACCACTGCGGGTGGCGCGGAGTGCGGCATCCAGTTGCAAAGCGATAGATTCATGCAGAATTGGGTGAGAGCCGAATCGAATCGCGGGCGGTACCCGTCATATGATTCCAACCGTGAGCACTTTCTGAAATATTTTGGGCTATTCGCCGCGTTTACCAAGGATCACGAAATCGGCATATTAACGCCGAATCAATGTGAGATTACCTATGTAAACCGCATTTCCATCGAAAATGACCTTGACACAACTTTTCGATCCTGCTTCCCGAGCCTCACATCTGAGCATTCGACCAAATTTCTACCGGGCGGCGACCGCGTGGGCCACGCGTCTTCCTTCCCCATAAGCGGGGACAATGGGCGCCTGCACGTGCTGATCCAAGGGCCGGTCCGGCTGGAATCAGGCGCAACCATTATCGATTTTCGCCTCACCGCTCGCGGGAGGCCGGCGGGGGCATCCACGGAGCAGATCATGGCTTGGCTGGACCTGGGCCGGGAATGGGTCGTCAAAGGGTTTCATTGCCTTACCAGTAAAGAGATGCACCAAAAATGGGGATATACCGATGAGTGAACTTGCTTCAGATTCGCAAATTTCCAGCTGGCGTAGCCCCACCGTCATTTGGCCCCCCGTTACTTCCGGCGGGGCTTTGATAACCGACGCGGCTCAGGCGCCATTGCCCACAGCGCCGACGGCGACGTGGCGAAAAAATGTGCTGGAGCAATTAGAGCAGCTTACTGCACTTAAACCGAATTGGAACGGTGAAGGCGGTCTGACGCCGCGCGCTGATATTCTGGATTCTGCGGCAGGGCTTCTCGACTTTGTGCTGCGCCGCGCGCCGTCAATTGCCGAGCCATACATCCGGCCCACTCCGCACGGCGGCATTCTACTCGCCTGGCAACACAAAAATAGCTGTGAGGATCTTGAAGTGGAACTCGACACGCCCGGCATCGCCACTTTCGTGCACAGTGGAGGTGGAACGGAATCTTTCACCCAGGGCACTCTGTGCCATGACGGTCGTCCCCATCAGGAGGACGATCGGGTTTTCCTGCGGCTCCTGCCCCGTTTCAGTTCTTGATAATCTTGGGTGAGCTGCAAATGGGCAGGGCCATGACAGATGCGGATGAGATCGTTCTGCTGCGACACATCCCCGGGGGTGTGAGTTTTCAGGGCAAGCCGCCACCGCGAATTACAAGTGAAAATTTCCAACTGCGCGCCAACAAACTTGAGGCCGGTGTTTCCGCCAGCAAAACGTCGTCTGCACGCTTGCACCAACATGCCCGGTGGCTGCTTGAACTCCGCCGAACGAGCGATGATTCGCGTATTGCGTGGGCAAACGCAAATGCCGTTGAAGCGGCTGGCTTCGCCATTCTGGATTGTCCCACAAATGATGATCCTGCCCATTGCATCATAAAATCGCAAGCCACCTGCCTTGGAGACCATTCAGGAAGGAAGAAATTGGCCTCCGCGTTTGCTTGGGTTGAGTTTCCAGACAATGCAGGCGGTTTGTCGGAAACGTGATCGCAAAAGAGTGAGCATGATGGCCACGCTCGTTCCAAATGGCCGACATCATGGTTTGATTTTGGAGGAAGCGATTCCTTGCGAGGCGCCTAAGCCGCCGGTCGCACACCGTCGGCGTCTGGCACCTCATTTGAATTTGGTGTCCGCTGGCCGAAATTTTCAATTTTCCGCTGCCATCCCGGAACGCTATACATTTGTAAACTATCGCGTACAATTGCTATGTTTTAGGCGGGGCACGGTTGGGCGCCGCGTCGCCGCTGGTGCGTATACCGGTCGAGATATAGGTGCTTGTTGGTGGCTGCGTCTGAGATTTTCGATTTAACCATTATTGGTGGTGGCCCGGTGGGCTTATATGGGGCGTATTATGCCGGCCTGCGGCAAATGCGCACCAAAATCATTGATTCGCTCGATCAGCTTGGCGGACAGCTCGCCACCCTGTATCCCGAAAAATACATTTACGACGTCGCGGGTTTTCCGCGGGTTGTGGCCCGGGACCTGGTGAATAATCTCATTGAGCAGGCGCAGCAATACCAACCGGAAGTGCAGCTTTCACAAACAGTTAAGACGCTTAATCGCGATGAAAACAGTCAGTGTTACGCCATAACCACCGAGGCGGGGCTGCATCTCACCCGCACGGTATTAATATGCGCGGGTGCCGGGGCGTTTCACCCGCGGCGTCTGGCGGTGCCGGGGGCGGAACAGTGGGAAGGGCGGGGGATTCACTACGCCGTAACAAACAAGCAAGTGTTTGCAGGAAAACGACTTATAATCATCGGCGGGGGCGATTCAGCCCTGGATTGGGCCATGAATCTTCATGGTGTGGCATCGCACATCACCATCATTCACCGGCGCAATCAATTTCGTGCCCACGAAGAGAGTGTTTCGAAGACCATGAAGATGGGCATCCCAATATTGACATTTTGGGAATTAAAATCGCTGTCGATTACCGATAACACCATTACCGGTGCCGTGCTGTACAATAATCAGACGCATGAAGAACGGACGATCCATGCGGATGTCATCCTTCCCCAGCTCGGTTTCATCAGTTCGCTCGGGGCGATAAAAGATTGGCCGATTCATATTCAGGGCCATTCCATCATGGTAGACCAGAAGATGCAGACCAATTTGCCGGGCGTATTTGCTGCCGGTGATGTTGCTGGATTTGATGGGAAGCTCAAGCTTATTGCCACAGGTTTTGGAGAGGCCGCAACTGCGGTAAACTTTGCCAAGACGCTGCTGGATCCTAAAGCCAAGGCGTTCCCGGGCCACTCCAGCGAACTTGGCCCGCAGACGCTGACAACGATCGTGCCGGGAAAGCACGCAACCGTGGAGTAGTTCGTGCGTGCGTACCACGTGCGAATTCATGGTTCTCAGGGTACGGTTTCGGCAAGGCAGGGATGTTTCATGGACGAAACGCTTTCGCAACCTTCCGCCAACGACAAGGTATCGAGTGTTGCTTTGAAAACCAATGGGCTGACAACATTCAAACTCGTCGGCGTCGTGCTGATGGCCGCCTCGCTTGTTTCCGTATGGCCCGGCTGCAAGGACAACTCCACCGCGGTACGCTCTACCCGATCGCCGCGTCCATCGGTGGCATCGGTGCCGAGTGCATTTCGGGCGCTGCCCGCGCCAGGACACCCCAAACTTTTGACTGATCCCACTCATAGTGCCCTTTGGTCCGTGGCTCGTTGGTATGCCTTGGCGCATCGGCATGGACAGCCCGCCTCTACCTCAGCCGCTGCCTATTACACACCCAAGGCGCTTTATGTTGCCGTGAACTGCACGGGAACATCCGATGCATCGGCCGCCACGCCACCGGCGAAACTTTGGCTCCATAGCTGTGCTGAGATATGGCTGGATTCTTCGGTTAAACAAAACGGCACCAACTTTTATGAAATTGTGGTAGCGCCCGATGGCCGCACCAATCAGGTGTGGCATAAATCGGGGTCGCCGCCGCGGCCAACTGCCGGCGGCAAAATAAACTTTAATCACCCGTTTGCATCGATCCCGTGGAAAACCCCCGGTCTTGTCGCCCGCGCTTGGCCGCACCAAATGGGGGCGACACCCGGATGGAGTGCGGTGGTGCGCATTCCGCTGCCGCAGTTGCCACGGTCGCTGGGGGCGGCGTGTCAACCCGGATCACGATATCGCATTAACATACTTAGATATGTTTGGCGTCACGTCGGTAGGCGTGCCTCGCTGCATCAAGCGGATTTATTTCCCGTCGCAACGGGCTGCCAGCCTTTTGCGCCCTATCGCATGGGCCGCTTGCTTCTCGCTCACAGCCCCACCGACGGCCTCGCGCTCTCTGCCAACCCGTGACATCAATTGCGGCCATGCCGCTCACGGTTTGGCGGCGGCTTTCGGCATGGGCCCTCCCTTTTTGCTTTTCGCAATCAATTCCAGTGGTCGGGCCACAATCGTTTCGATGTCCGCAAGC
>JAJZGD010000079.1 GCA_021804985.1 Planctomycetota bacterium | reverse complement strand
CCCTCCCTGTCAGGTACGCCATCGTCGCCGCTGCTTGATGGGCGCCAAAAATCACGCCGTCGCAACCCGGCGATTACTCGGACAGGCTCCTGAATCCTGACCGAGTAATGGCCGGGATTGGGATGGGTCTGAAATGTCCCGAATGCGCGGCGGAGGATCGAGCCGACTCTGAATAACGAGTCAGCGAGATCCGACAACAAAGCAGGCGGGCGGGACGCCGACCCGCGGCCAGCAGGCTGGCCGGCTTAGTGGCGCGGCGGAACCATGCCGCCGGCTAAATAGCGCGGCCGTGCGGCGACGCGGGCGGGGCCATAAGGATCCTGTCCGCCGAATCCAGGGAATAGCTCGCAGCAGATCAGGGCAACGCGGTTGCGATCATAAAATTTGTTTTGCCGGTCAGGTCAGTGCGGCGTCGATGGCGGCCTTGAAATCTCGCTTAGGGGTAAGCCCCACGAATTTTTTCACCGCTTCGCCATTCTTAAAAAGCATGATGGTGGGAATGGCGCTGATCTGAAACTTCATGGCTGTATTGCGATTGGCATCGGTATCAACTTTCCCAACCTTGACGCGGCCTTTATATTCGGCCGCCAAATCATCAATGGTTGGTGCAAGCATTCGACATGGGCCGCACCATTCGGCCCAAAAATCGACCAGAACGGGCTCCTTGCTGTCAAGTACTTCATTCTGAAAATTGGCATCTGTCAGTTGTGTGACGTGTTCGCCGGCCATGAAAATAACTCCTCGTAACCTGTCTGCCTATTTCACGAATTGCAGACTCTGAGGAATACTAGACACGGGTTATAGGTGTGTCAATTGTGAGGGCTGAGGTTGCTTCATTTGAGCATGCCAATCAGCGAAAGTCATCGGAGCGATTGACGCTTGGGGCGGCACTCAAGATCGGCGACCATTCGGCGGCCGGCAAATCCGCCGCTGGTTTCATGCCAGTAATCAATCGATGTTTCGCCGAGCTGCCAGCATAGCAATATCTCGCGGTCTTCATGCATGGCGGGAAAATCGACAAGCCCGCGGACCGGGTCTTTAAGTTCCACGCCCACGCCGGTGAGTTCGTCCACAAGGGCGGTGAGTTGCTCGGTCAGAATATCGAAATCGTGTTCCATGCCGGCAATCTGCTCTGCAGGCAGGTCTTGCCGCTGGGCGGCGTCAATTTCATGAATGATGCGTCGGCGCGTCGTCTCCAATCGCTGGATGTCGGTGGCGATCTTCT
The DNA here is from genome assembly GCA_021804985.1 of Planctomycetota bacterium. Lineage (GTDB taxonomy): Bacteria > Planctomycetota > Phycisphaerae > WQYP01 > WQYP01 > JAJZGD01. The sequence goes on along the minus strand of JAJZGD010000079.1, from coordinate 13,439 downwards.
CAACGAGAACCAAGGCCCGCCTGGCCTCGGGGAGGGTAAAGAATTTTCTTTCCGGAGCGGGTTTCCGCTGTTTGGTTGCGACCATAGCCATCGTAAAGCCACCTCATCATCGCGGCACTGGTCATGAGTGGGATCATTAACCGATCACCAACCACGCACGGGGTGCCGATAAACATTCTAGTTTTGGCATCGGCACTTTTCACGATGAAACTTCAATATTCCTTGGATGGATTGAACGCGTGGCGGCGGCACCACGCTTGGGATGCGACGAGCGGTGCCGAAAGGAGGGTCTCAAGCGGTGCCGATTTCACGGGCAATTTATTTGAGCGATGTTGGTCGCCTAAGCGTCACTTCACGGCGGGTTTGTACGCTTCGGCATCCGGCTCTTTTACGGCGGCAATAAGCTTTTCGACCATGGAATCCGTATCGATCCCTTCGGCATCGGCGTTAAAATTAGTGATAATGCGATGGCGAAGGACGGGTTTGGCCATCTGCCGAATGTCGTCGCAGCTGACGTTGAGCCGACCCCGCAGGAGCGCCCGCGCTTTCGCTCCGAGCACAAGATTTTGAGCGGCGCGGGGGCCAGCGCCCCATGTCAGATAGTTGTTGATAAAGTCGGGCGTCTCTTTTTCTCCCGGCCGGGTTGCCCGAACCAATGCAACCGCATAGTCGATAACATGATCGCTTACCGGCAAACGACGCACCATTTTCTGAATCGCCATGATGTCGGATGCGGAAAGCACTGGCTGCGGATCGTTTTTCACTTCCACCGTGGTGGCCTTGACGATACTTCGCTCATCTTCCTTTTGCGGATAGCCCACTTTCACCATAAACATAAAACGGTCGAGCTGCGCTTCGGGCAGCGGATAGGTTCCCTCCTGCTCGACGGGGTTTTGCGTGGCGAGAACAAAAAACGGGGGATCAAGCGTATAGGTTTGACCGCCCGCGGTAACCTGATATTCCTGCATGGCCTGCAGGAGTGCCGCCTGTGTTTTTGGTGGTGTGCGATTGATTTCATCCGCCAGAAGCATGTTTGTGAAGACCGGCCCGCGAATAAAATTAAACACCCGTTTGCCGGTTTGCGGGTCCTCCTGAATGATGTCTGTACCGGTGATATCCGATGGCATCAGGTCTGGGGTGAACTGAATACGGTTAAAATTTAAACTCAGCACGCGCGCCAAGGTGCTGATCATGAGCGTTTTAGCAAGCCCCGGCACGCCAACGAGCAGGCAGTGGCCCCGCGAAAATAGCGCGATTATGAGCAATTCCATGACATCGGCCTGCCCGACAATCACCTTGCGTATCTCGGCGAGCATCGCTTCGCGCACCAATTTGAGTTGCTCGACCGGAAGCATCTGCGACTGATCCGATCGATTATCGGCGGACACCGGATTGGCGGTCATGAATATCTCCAGCAGGGCGCAGGTATGTTGGCCAAACGCGGAGGCTGCCGCTTTGTTGCCGCCGCTTCGCCGCCGAATTGTAACACGCCCGACATCTGCGGGCGCAGCGGGTTTTTGGGGCTTTCGGCCAGCGCCCATAATCTTGGCCAGTATGGCAACACGCGGGCAGCTGCGCGCGGGCGACCATTGAGGGCGGGGGCGCCTCCAATGCGCGGCTGTTGGCACGCCGCAGAAGTTGCCGGTGTCAGGCCGGGGGTTGGGGTCGCGCGTCAGATTTGGCGCCAAAGTCCAGCACGGTGGGAGCGAGCATGCCCCCGCTAAGCACAATTTTTATTCCCTGTTCGACGGTCCAATCGGTGTTGCGCACGGCGTCGGCATGGGCCATCTGAAAGAAGCCGCTGGTGGGGTTGGGCGTCATGGGGATAAAAAGCGAAACGTAATGGGTGCCGCAGGTGGAGTCTTGAATTTCGTTGGTTACAAAGGCAATCGTCCAAAGGCCGGGGCCGGGAAATTCCACCAGGACCACGCGCCGAAATCCGGCTCCCCCCCCGCCGCGCCGAAACACTCCGATCACCTGCTTGGTGGTGCTGTAAATGCCTTTGAGCATGGGAAGATTTTCAATAAAACGATCGAGTGCGTTGAGGATTTGCCGCCCGACCACAAACGATCCGAGAAGTCCGAGTATGTAGATGGCCACAACTGAAATGATGACGGCGAGAACCGGGGCCAGATATTCCACACTGTGGGGTGGCACATGAAGCAGGTCTTCAAATAGCTGCGAGCCGACGATCCAGGAAGCCACAGGGTAAGATATCAACGTGACGAAACCATAAACAAACGTGATGACCCAAATGGTCACGATCAGCGGCACCATGGTGATCAGGCCGCTTACGAATGCCGATCTTAAATGCTGCGCGAGCGAAAACGGAGCCGGGGTTTGCAGGTGGGGGTCGTCAGGTAAAGGTGCAGGCGGTTGAGTGCTCATATGTAAAACATCTGGCCTCCGCGGGAGTGCTGATAAACTTTTTCGTTGAGCATTGCCAAAGTTGTCGCCCGCAAGACACTGTCAAATGCTTCGGTCAATTGGTTCTGGAGCAAATCGACGGCCAACTCGCCCGGACGTAAATCATCCGAAAGCGTTATGCTTTCTGAGGCGAGCCGTTTGCCTTCCAACCGAGCAACCAGATCACTGAGAAAAATTTCATCCGGCCGGCGTGCGAGCCGATAGCCGCCGCTGGCTCCAATTTTGCTCACTAAAAATTGTCCTCGGCACAAAGCCGCCAAGATTGATTCAAGGAACTTCGTCGGTATTTTTTCCCGGCTGGCCAATTCACGCGTTTGGATAAAACCCCGGGGATATGCATCGCAAAGGCAGATCATGGCCCGAATAGCGTATTGCGTTCTCTTGGACAACTGCATAGTGTACCTTAGGAGCCTGTCCGAGTAATCGCCGGTTGCAGGGGGCATTTCAGACCCATCCCAATCCCGGCCATTACTTGGACAGGCTCCTATAACAAATGATACGCGTCGGACGCTTTTCCGACAATCACGGCACTTTTCCCGCAGAAGCACTTTATGCGATGAAAAGCCACGATGACAACCATTCGCGTTGAAGGCGCTGCGATGCGCATCCGTCGCGACAGGAACTACCGATGCCCCCCCACCGGCACACTGAAATCGGAGACCGCCGCCAAAGCGCACTACTTTGCAGCGGATTTCTTCGCCGCGGTCATTGTTTCCAGAAGGGAAAAGCTGCTCGCCGGTGGGTTGGCATGTTTATTGCGTGAAATCCACTCGGTTTGGCCGATGAAAACGCTACAATCGGGTGGAGCGGGCGGACGGGACCTGGGGAACGAGCGAATGGCACGGACCTTGAATGTAAGGAGCTACCGTTGAACATGCTCGGAATGGTTCAATTGATGGACAGTGTGCCGCAAACCGGCGGCTATGGTGACTGCTTCGGTATTGAGCAGTTGGTGAGCACGGGTGTGGTTTCGCGTTCGGAAGAATTAAGGGAATTGGTTATCAGCGCCCTGCAGTTCTCGATAGGGCCGGCCGACGGAATCACTGCGGGCGCCGTTTTTCAGGCGAGTCGCCAGGGCGATTTCGACCAACTGCCGCTGGTGGCCGCCGAGTTGGGTGGCAGCCATACACCTAAGGATTTGCAATTGGCATCGTTGCAGACGGGCGCTCATATCTGGGAGGCATCGCGCCGCTGGCCATGGGCTTGCGTGGTGCATGAACAGCTTGACGGCATCGCCCAGAGGACGGGGTTGTTCCATGCGGTGGCATTTGGCATGCTCATCAGCGAAGCGACTGCGCAACGCGCCCGGGCGATTGCCACTTGCCTACTCGCCGCCGCCAAGTCGATCGTTATTGAGGCAGCCCGTTGGATTCCCTTGGATTCCGATCAAACCCATCGGGTTTTAATCGAACTTCAACCCACCATTTCGCAACTGGCGTTGGCATACAGCCAGCCTGACATCGCCCCACTGCCCATCGCGCCGCCAGAACGAGTGATCGCGGCGTTCAAGAGCCGCAACGCCATTTAGAGGGATTTTTCGGTCGGTGATTCCGGGCTGCCTGCATCCGAGAAATGCGCGGCAGAGATGCGCCACCGAGCCGTCGGCTGCCCCAATGCGGGATTTCACCTCGACCCACCAGTTGATGTTTGGTACGCGTTAGGGTAGGCTAACCGAACAGAAACCTTACAGAAAGGTTCAAGGGCACTGCGGTAAACGGTCGAAAGAAGAAAAGATGGCACCATGTTTGACGAAGATGTGCCGGGAATAATTGGCAGGAAGCCGACCTCGCTGGAAAGGAGTCCAGAGTCATGACGACAAAACCCATGAAATATACGGGCAGTGGCCGGGCAGATGCGGCCGCAGTATGTGGTGTCGCAAATGCCCATCGCCAAAGCGCGCGAAGCCTCACCCGGCCGCCCGTGCGCCCGGCGTACACAATTTCGGATAAGCGCGGCCGCGCAGGCGCATCGCAGAGTGCGTCGCAACCGGCCGTGCGCGTTCGCCCTGCGGCTCTCCTCGGTCGGAACGCCGATGCGGCAGCGCACCCGCTGAACACCAATCGCCTGCCGCTTTGCACTTTCGGTTCGGGCGGGGAATATGTGATCGATTGGTTCACCCACCGCATGCATCAGGAATTTGAATCGGACAATCCTGATCAAGCCGCTGAAGATAGTTGCGCGAAGGGGGCGGATGGGATGTCGAGACGGCCGCTTGGCCTGCGACCTCTGCAGGTTCTTTCGGAAGAAATAAAACTTATGTTCATTGGGGGGCATCCCGGGCGCCAACCGCGCAGCCTGACGCATCCGCATTGGCTCCGGGGGTGCGCGGCATGTGGACAGACCAGCCAAATTTCGCCGTGGATGGCAGACCACAAGGATGCGGCATCGCGGCGGCTTATTGCCCCGCGGCAGGCTGTTACGCACCTCGGCATCACGACCGCTCCGGTTCACGACGCGGGTGCAAACGCTGGCGCGACAGGTATTGGTACCCCGGGGGGGGCGCTGAGCCCATTTTCTCAATCGCTCATGGAGAAGCATGATGAATCCCACACCCAAGCAACTCAAGATTCTTCAAACCATCGATGCCTTCCGTCGCAAGGAGGGCTATTCGCCGACGATGCAGGAACTGGCCAACCAACTCGGCGTGTCGAAGGTCACCGTTTTCGAACACGTTCAGGCCCTCGAACGCAAAGGACTGTTGGACCGGCAGCGACACAAGGCACGCTCTTTGAATCTACGTGCGGGCGTTAAATTGCCGACGGCCCGCTCCAGCGGCATCCTGCCGCTTGTCGGGTCTATTGCGGCCGGACGCCCGATTGAGGCGATCGAAAACCCCGATACCGTCGACCTGCGAGATCTTTTTGCTTCTCGCTCGCAAACTTTTATGCTGCGCGTTCGCGGCGACTCCATGATTGAAGACCACATTGCCGACGGCGACATGGTGATTGCTGAGCAGCGCTCGACCGCGCGTGACGGCGAGATTGTGGTGGCTCTGCTCGAGGATGGGTCCGCGACACTCAAGCATTTCTACAAAGAGCATGGGCGCATCCGCTTGCAGCCCGCAAATGGGAGCATGCAACCCATATATGTTGACGGGGACGTAAAAATTCAAGGCGTGGTGATCGGCGTGCTGCGTCGGTACAACCGCGACGGAAAATAGCTCCTGCATACATCTGACGCGGTGAGAAAAAAAGGGAGACAACCCTGCAACCTTCCCCACTGATTCGGCTGCAGGGTTGTTATAGACTTAAGCCCAATCCTTGGGGAGCCTGTCCGAGTAATGGCCGGGTTGCGACGGCGTGATTTTTGACACCCATCAAGCAGCGGCGACGATGGCGTACCTGACACAGAGGGTACACCGAGGAGCCGCGCCGCAGAGGGGGGCCAAAAGGCACGCCGCCCCGCGGGGTGGGGCTGAAATGCCCCGCCTGCTTTGTTGTCGGATCTCGCTGACTCGTTATTCAGAGTCGGCTCGATCCTCCGCCGCGCATTCGGGACATTTCAGACCCATCCCAATCCCGGCCATTACTCGGACAGGCTCCTTTAGACTCGGGCATTTGCCCGAAGCCCTAAGGCGGACTCGATTAGCTTCAACCGCGGCCACGCAGCTCAATGCATCTACGTGGTCGGTGGGGTGGTTTTTTTCCCACTTCGATGGCGCACGGCTTTGCCCCATTCCGGAAAACAAAAAAACGACGCGGCCCAACACTCAATAAAAAGAAGAGGTTGGCCGCATCGGTTTGATTAGCATAGCAGGGCGATCGGGCAGAGAGAAGAATAAATTCCGAGATTTATTCCTGGCGGATGTTTTGCATAGCGGTTCAGACAGGGGCCAGAAACTATGGGCGCTTGCGGATCTCGCGAAACAAGGGCGCATTGGTGAGTGTAAAAACAATAATTTCTTCGCCCGTCATCGTGCTGATGTCGTGGTGCAGACTTTGCACCTCAACGCCCGTGATATCTTCAACCACGGCCACCAACGTTGGCCTGGCAGATTGCAATAAGTGTCGGCGGACCTCCTTGAGAAGCCCTCGCCCTTTTTCGGCTGGCAGCATCTTTACCAGATGCTGCTCGGCCGCGGTCAGAACCCCTTGCAACCGGATGACCAGCAAATCGCCGAGAAGAAACACTTGCGTATTTTTTGGCCCGCGGCCCATGAATTCCAACGCGAAGCGGCTCATTGCCTCGGCAATTGCCGCCTCGATTTCACCTTGTGTTTTCATTTTTCAGCCCCGGCAAGTTCGATCTGCGCCGCGGCCAACGCATCCCCAATCCTGCGTTTTTTCTTGACATTGGCCTGCGGCGTAGGTATCATAAAAGCAATGGGGCATTATTGGAATAGTGCAGCAAAATTTTTAAAGTCATCGGATGACTGATTAAAGGGTAGCCCGACCACGTTCCGGACGACCCGTTACATAGTAAGCCGACGCATTTGTTCATCTCGCGATGAACCGGGGCGTCGGCTTTGCTTTTTTTAGGTTTCTTTGGATTGGATTCCTAAGGATCAAACATGCAGCGCAATTTTCAATATCGACGATTTGTGGAAACACCTGAGAATGCGGCAATGCACGGGAAGGTGCTTATCCGACTGGCGACAATTTTCTCGCCTTTTGGGATTTGCCCATGGCTGCGAAGCCCGGCCAGAGATCCATCCGATCGCATGCGTTGGGTTTTTTATGGCGAGCCAATTATGTTGATGATTGCAAATCTATCCTGCGTTGCCGACGCGCGCATGCCATTGGCTAACCGTATCACGGCTCGCATGTCTGACAGTATGGATAGCGGTGATCGCCATGCGTGGTGCGTTGATATAAGGCACCCCGGGGATGTACCGATCAATCGGTGGGATGTGTGGCAATTTATGCGGCGGCGTTGCGGGATGCCTGACGCCAATGATGGTCGAGCTTGACGAATCCGCTGGCCCCCGCGATCAAAAGTCATCATGAAACCAAAGGAGATTTATCATGGGCTACATCTTACTGATTATCGTTCTGTTGCTGCTGGTTTTCGGCCTTCCGACGTGGGGCTATAGCCACACGTGGGGCTACGGACCCAGCGGGATATTGGGTTTGGTATTGGTTGTTCTGGTGGTCTTGATGCTTCTCGGTCGCCTTTAAGGCACCTGCCGAGCAGGCGAGCATCTGAACCGCCGTGATTTTACAGGTTCCATATTTTTCAACATTTTGAAGGAGTTCTCCGTGAACAAAATCAATGAACCAGGCGATGGCATGCAGGGCGGGGCGACCGCCGTGATGGGTGGCGGCAGCGCAGCGGATTCGGCTCCGGGTAGTTCCGGCGATCGCTCGTGGTCTGCGGACGACGCCGCCGAGAAGGGCAAGCAAATGGCTGGTGCTGCAGGCAAGCACATGCAGGAGCATGTCCGGTCGGTCATGCATGATGTGGAATGTTTCGTGCGAAACAATCCGAAAACCGCGATCGTCGGGTCCTGGATGATCGGCCACGCGATGGCCTGGGCCTGCCGCCGGCGCCGATAAGATCGGCCGCGGGTTTGGCCCAGTCAATATTAATATTTCGGCAGTCCGCCGATGCTCAGCCGCATCATTCAACGGTTTGCCAGAACGGCATCGGCATTTGCCGGTGCCCGAAAGTCTTTTCTATTTATTTTAGGAGTCTGCCATGAATATCAACACCATTTGTGGAATCGCTCTTCTCATCATCGGCATCGTGCTGATGATCGTCGGGTTTAATGCGACGCATTCCATTGCCAACCATGTCAGTACCACTTTCACCGGTGAGCTCACCAATCGCACCGCGTGGTATCTCTATGGCGGCGGCGCTTTGGCGATCGTCGGGTTATTGTTGGTTGTATTTGGATTGCGGTCACGGCGTACCGTTCGGGGCCCGGTGTGAAAAAACTAATTTCGCCTTGACCGCCGCTGCACCCGCGGTCGGGCATTTTGACCCTGGTTGTCTTACGCATGTCGTGGGATGAGTGAGGGCCTCGGCAGCAACCGAAGCAAAAAAAAAAGGGCCGACGATTTATCGTCGGCCCTTGTGTTTAATACCCCGGAGCCTGTCCGGGTCTTATCCAACGGGGGCCGCTTCAGGCGCAACCGATTCCAAGCCGATGGGTGTCTCGCCAGGCATGGTTGGTACGGCGATTTCCGGCTCAATTTCGGCCACGGGCTGCCCCATGTGCGTCACCTTGAGTTGCTGATAAGGCCTAAAGCCAGTGCCGGCGGGAATCAGGTGGCCGAGGATCACGTTCTCCTTCAGGCCCTGAAGCGTATCTTCGCGGCTGGCCAATGAGGCCTCGGTAAGAACCTTGGTGGTTTCCTGGAAGCTCGCCGCGGACACGAACGACTCGCTTTGCAGACTGGCCTTGGTGATGCCGAGCAGAAGCGTTTTAGCCTTGGCTGGTTTGGCGCGCCGCGTCTTCGGCGGCGTTCCACCCTTGCTTTCGGCTTCAGCGGCTATTTCGCGGCTTTGATCGCGTGTGATAAGTTTGCCAATTGGCAGGCCGCTGTCACCGGGTTCTTCAATGCGGAGCAGTTTGACGGTTTCATCATTCTGCCGCAGGAATCGGAACCGATCAACCACTTCCGTGGGCAGGAATGGCGAATCGCCGGGATCTTCGATGCGCACCTTGCGAAGCATTTGCGAGATGATGATCTCGATATGCTTATCGGCAATGCGCTGATTCTGGGTGCGATATACATTTTGAATTTCGGCGAGCAGATATTCCTGCAGGGCATCTTCACCCTTAATGCGGAGAATATCCTGCGGCACCAGCGGGCCATCGATCAGCGGATCGCCCGCTTCGACGGTATCGCCGGCATGGACGCGCAACTGCCGATCTTGTGAAACATTGTGTTCCTGCGCCATATCACCTTCACCGTGAACGATGATGGTCATTTTTCCGCGCCGCTTGTCGGAGCGAAGTTCCACGGTGCCCGAAATCTCGGCCATCACGGCGGTATCTTTGGGCTTGCGGGCTTCAAAGATTTCCGTAACGCGCGGCAGACCTGAAGTGATGTCGGAGGTGCCCTTAATTTCCCGCGGTTGGCGGGCGAGCAAGGTTCCGGGAACGACTTTCTGGCCGGGATCCACGTCGATACGGGCCTTGGCGGGCAGGTAATGGAAGTCGAGAATTTTGCCATCGGCCGGGTCTTCGATCACGATGCGCGGGTGCCGCTCACCACGATGTTCCACCACGACCAGACGTTTGGAACCGCCTTTGCCTTCGCTTTCAACGCGGACGGTTTCGCCTTCCTGGATGTCCTCAAACTTCACCAAGCCGGCCTTTTCAGCAAGGATGGGCGTGCGGTGTTGATCCCAGGTGCATAGCTGCTGAGCGGCGCGAACCGATTCGCCTTCTTTTACATGCACATAAGCACCATACGGAACGCGATGCTTTTCCAGTTCGCGGCCTTTGGCATCTGCAATGGTCAGTTCACCGTTGCGTTTGAGAACCACGGTGTGGCGAACGCCTTCGCTATCTGCGACTTCGACGGCATTGAGATCGCGAAATTCCACCAGACCTGCTACGCCGGCCCGCACATCATTTTTCTCAAGGATGCGGGTGGCCGAGCCGCCGGTGTGGAAGGTACGCATGGTAAGCTGCGTGCCCGGTTCACCAATGGATTGGGCCGCGATGATTCCGACCGCGAGGCCTTCTTCCACGAGGGTGTTGCTGGACAAATCGATGCCGTAGCAGCGAGCGCAAACGCCCGTGCTGCTTTCGCAGGTCAGCGGACTGCGGACCCGAACGGTTTCGATGCTGAGGGCTTCAATTTTACGGGCGATAACGTCCGTAATAATCTGCCCTTCACGAACGATCACCTCATCGGTGATCGGATTGATGAGCGAGTCGGCGGCGCAGCGCCCGATGACGGCATCACGCAGCGGCACGTCCACCTGATCGCCCTTATAAATGGCGCTTTTGCGGATGCCGTTTTGGGTGTGGCAATCATGTTCGGACACGATAACATTCTGCGCCACATCGGCGAGCTTGCGTGTCAGATAGCCGGAGTCGGCGGTCTTCAAAGCCGTATCGGCCAATCCTTTGCGGGCGCCGTGGGTTGAAGTGAAATACTCCAACACGGAAAGCCCTTCGCGGAAGTTGGTCTTGATGGGTGTTTCCATAATTTCGCCGGAGGGGCGGCTCATGAGTCCGCGCATGCCGGCAAGCTGCCGGAAGTTATCGACGTTACCGCGGGCGCCCGAGTCTGCCATGAGGAACACGGGATTAAGGTAGGGAACACCGGCGGGATCTTTGGGTTGAAGCGGCGAAAGACTGATTGGCTCGCGGGTATCCTGCTCCAACTCAAACATCATGTCTTTGGTGACTTCTTCGCGGGCATGGGCCCAGATGTCGAGCAGCTGGTTGTAGCGTTCGCGCTCCGTAATGGCTCCGAGATTGAGATTCTTCTCAACCCGGTCGGCCTTCTTTTGCGACTCTTCAATGATCTGCGCCTTGCGAACCGGTATGCGCAGATCGGTGATGCCGAAGCTCAATCCGGCGAGCGTCGACATCTTAAAGCCGAGTTCTTTCATATCATCGAGCAGCGAAATGGTCGCGGGACGACCGAGCAATTGATAGCAATCCGCAATGACGCGGCTGCCGCCCTTGCTTGAAAGTGTGTAATTGTAAAACGGCATTTCCGGCGGCAGGATGTCATTAAACATACAGCGCCCCACCGTGGTGACCAAGATGCGGGACGAAGCGACCGGCTCGGGGCTTTTACCCTGAGCGGTTACGGCCAATTTTCGCGCCACCCGCACTCGGATGGCGGTGTGCATGCCGATCACCTTCCGCTGATACGCCAGAAGCGCCTCGGGGTAATCACGGAAGGCCAGTTCCTTGCCAGCTTCCCTTTGACCGGGCTCGCCGCCGCGCATCGCGGTGATGTAATAAATGCCCAGCACGATATCCTGTGACGGGCCGATGATGGGCGATCCGTTGGCGGGCGAAAAAATATTATTGGTTGAAAGCATCAGCAGGTGTGCTTCAGCCTGCGCCTCGATCGACAGCGGGAGATGGACGGCCATCTGGTCGCCGTCGAAATCGGCATTGAAGCCTTTGCACACCAGCGGGTGAATTTTAATGGCGTTGCCTTCGATCAGCACCGGCTCAAAGGCCTGAATGCCGATACGGTGCAGGGTGGGCGCGCGATTCAGAAGAACCGGGTGGCCCTTGATGACCTCTTCGAGAATGTCCCAGATTTCCTGGTCTCGGCGTTCGATCATCTTCTTGGCCGATTTAATGGTATCGGCGAGGCCATGTTCTTTGAGCTTGCGGATGATAAAGGGCTGGAAGAGTTCCAGCGCAATTTTCTTGGGCATGCCGCACTGATGGAGCTTCAGCTCCGGGCCTACCACAATGACCGATCGGGCGGAGTAATCCACGCGCTTGCCGAGCAGATTTTCGCGGAAGCGCCCCTGCTTGCCCTTGATCATGTCTGTGAGCGACTTGAGTGGGCGATTCGACGACCCGATTACAGGCCTTCGACACCGGCCATTGTCGAACAACGCGTCGACGGATTGCTGGAGCATGCGCTTTTCATTGCGCACGATAACTTCAGGGGCATTGAGATCACAAAGTTTTTTCAAGCGGTTGTTGCGATTAATAATTCGGCGATACAGATCGTTGAGATCGCTGGTGGCGAAATTGCCCGATTCCAGAAGCACCAACGGACGCAGATCCGGCGGGATCACCGGAATAACGTCGAGCACGAGCCACTCGGGCTTGTTGTGAGATTTGCGCAGTGCTTCGACAATGCGCAAGCGCTTGGACAAATCCTTCAGCTTCTGCTTGCTTTTGGTTTCGTCGATCCGGAGCCGCAGATTGATGGCCACTTCCTCAAGATTCAGCTTGCCAAGCAGCACGCGTACGGCCTCAGCGCCCATGTGGGCCTTGAAACCCTCACCATATTTTTCGCGCGCATCGCGGTACTCTTCTTCGCTGAGCAACTGCCGTTCCTTCAGCGGGGTGGTGCCGGGGTCGGTGACGATGTGATCCTGATAATAGACCACCTTTTCGAGTTCGCTGGTTTTCATATCCAGCAAATTGCCGAGGCGGCTGGGGCTGTTTTTGAAGAACCAGATATGCACCACCGGCGCCGCGAGGCCGATGTGACCCATGCGTTTACGCCGCACCCGGCTGTGCGATACACGCACACCGCAACGGTCGCAGCTGGTGCCCTTGAATTTGGTGCCGCGGTATTTTCCGCAGGCGCACTCGTAATCGCGCTCGGGCCCGAAGATGCGCTCACAAAATAGCCCATCGCGTTCAGGACGGTAGGTGCGGTAGTTGATGGTTTCGGGCTTTTTGACCTCGCCGAAGCTCCAGGACGTGATGTCCTTGGCACTGGCCAGCGAGATTTTTACAGACTTAAAGTCGTTAATTTTGTCCCAAATGGGTTCCGCCATGGTAAAGGCTCCCGCAAAAGGATATCAGGCATAGAGAAAACTTTTATGACCGCCACGGATCGTACAAATTGATCCGCGATGGCGCCGCCGGGCTATTTGGCCTCACCGGCTTTGGCTTCGGTCCGGGCATCCGCCTTGGCATCGAGGGGCATTTCGCCCTCGCGCTCTTTGCTAAGCACCATGTTCAGGCCCAAACCGCGTATTTCGTTAACCAGAACGTCAAACGAAACCGGTGTTCCAGCCTGAAGGATATTGGTGCCCTTGACCATACTTTCATAAATCTTCGTACGACCATCCACATCGTCGGATTTAACCGTCAGCAATTCCTGAAGCACATGGGCGGCGCCGTAGGCTTCAAGGGCCCAGACTTCCATCTCGCCGAATCGCTGGCCGCCCGTGCGCGCCTTGCCGCCGAGCGGCTGCTGAGTAATCAGGCTGTATGGGCCCGTGGAACGGGCGTGAATCTTGTCATCAACAAGATGGTGAAGTTTAAGCATGTACATGTAACCAACCGTTACACGCTGCTCAAATGGTTCGCCGGTGCGACCGTCAAACAGTGGCACCTTAAGCGAAGCAGGCATCTCCACAAACATTTCCGTTGGCGACGGCGCCTGCTTCTT
>JAJZGD010000236.1 GCA_021804985.1 Planctomycetota bacterium | reverse complement strand
ATGGAACATTGGATGGGCGTGAGAATGGGCACGGCAGCGCGATCGGAAATGGGTTCGGGGATACACGGGGCAACGCGGGGGCAGCTGTATGGGGGAATTCGCGCGGGGATGCGTGGGAGACCGAGCGGGGCCGCGCCGCGCGCTGCACCGCCGGCCACGATGCCATCAGGTTCGCATCCAAGTGCGGCGCGGCAGCAGTGAATCAAGCCAGGGGCCAATCGGCTGAAGCAAAAGCAGGGCCGTGGTGGCGGGCGGCAGCGGAAGACCGATGCGGACGAACAGGGCCGCTAAAATTCCCGCCGCCAATAAAAACACCCACCGTGCCCGGGGCGAAAGAGGCAGCGTGCCGGGCATGGCGAGAATAAAAACCGATGCGAAAAGAAAATCGCTGGTACACAATTCTACAAATATCAGATAGAGGGCTCTTTCTTTCGGCAGGTACCATAGGCCGCCGAGGCTTTGCCAAAATTCATGGTGAAAGGTATGGGCGGAGAGTGGCCCGAAAACCAGCCCCAACAAAACCGCCAGCAGAAAAACGGCCCACGACGCCGGTTGCAAAATATGCCGATAGGCCAGCAGCAAACCGCCCAGAATAATCCCCAGAATAGCCACCACGCCGATGCGGCCGGGCATCACGCCGAGGAACAGTTCGGCGGGGGGCGGTAATTCAATGCCGAAGGCGTTATCCAGCGTGGCGCGGGCCTTTAGCCCCTCCGGATGATCTGAAATACTCCGCAGCGTTTTCGCCAGTACCATGTCGGGCGACGGCACGGTAATCGCATCATTACCGACCACCGGCGCCGCGGCCGGCCAGCGAAAACGCCGTACCGGCGACGTGCGATGAATGTTGCCAACGAACAGCGCCTCTTTTACCAATACCGGCCCAGTGCCCACCCGCCCCACCACCAGGCTCAGCATCAGGGCCGTCAGCAACCCCACATGAACGCGATGGCGGCCCGGCGGCCCGACAAGCCAGATCACCAGCGTCATCAGCGCGCTGGCAGCCCCGGCCAGCCATAGCGGGCATTGCACCGCCGTGAGGCAGGCCAACATCAGGGCCGACGCGATCGTATGGTTAAAGGTGAGCAGGCGTCCGCGGCGGCTGCGCCGCAGCAGGGCCTGCGTGATCACCGCCCCGCCGAGCGTGCTGCAAACAATCAACGCCGCCTTAATACCGAATAGCGCGACGCCCCACAGCAGCGGCAGCGAGAGCGCAATGATGATCGCCTGATAAAATTCCCGTCGCGCCACGGGCCAAAGCAAAAATGGCGCCCGTTCTGAGGCTGCGCCGCTGGCCAGGTTCGCATCTGCTGTGGAAGCCGTCATGGATTTATGCCCCTGGCCGCGCCGACGACATTAAATTCCACCCGACTTCGCAGTTCCTGTATGACCGCAGCCAATGGAATGCGCGATGGGCATACATAAGTACATAGCCCGCAGCCGATGCACGCCAGGGCGCTTTTCGGGTCTCCAACGCCGACGCAATCGACCATGGCACTGGCGGCGAAAAGAGCGGCCGGGTTGATTGAGGTGGGGCAGCTTTGCACGCACCAGGCGCAGCGAATGCAATCCACCTGCAATTCTGCAGCTGGAAAACTGCGAAGCGAAAGTGTTTCGGTTGCGCCATGGATCGCGGCGGTTCCCATATCCACGGCGCTGCCGGCCATCATGCCGTTGGCAATGCATTCCATGCGGCCCGGGTCGATACCCGCCTGCACGAACACATCATGCACGCGCGCACCGATGGGAGACCAGATCACACGGGGTGGTATGCCGGCGATAAAAATCTGCACCGGTCGATGCGAAAAACGCACCGCCTGCTCGGCCGCCATACCCATCGCCATGCATGTAAGTATGTCGATAATAACAATGCTATCGGAGATCGGCTCGGCCGCCTGACAGCCAAAAAGCAGTCGGGCAAGAATCGCCGGGTGCGCCGCCGGATAACGGGCCACGATCTGCCGCACGCGATACCTGCCCCGGGCGGCCCGCCGCAGGGGACGAAACGCTGCCCGATCAGCCCGATCCGTTACCAGTGTGGCCGGTGGATGGCCGAGCGCTGAGGCAATCAGATCAATCCCGCTGACAATGGCCGGCGCGGCGACCGAAGCGCACAATGCCCCGATACGCGATTCCGGCGCCATGGCCAACCCCGTGATGATCAGCCGCCGTGCCGGCCGCTCGGCCAGCGCCATGATCTGATCGGCGAGCGCCGGGAGCCACGGATGCGTCTGGCCGAGGCCGATGTGCGTAGTGAAGTCACGGAGCTCGAGGCGATTATTGGGCCGGGCCAGCGGAGCAGAAAGCGGGGTAAATGGGGGCAAAGGACAGGCGGGGAGCGCCCATCCCGGTGGCCCAAAATACATGCCACCGGTCATGGTGATTCCAAAGAGCGGCAATTGGTAAGCGGCAATTCCCATAGCGGGTGCCATTCTACGCGCCAACAACTTTTAGGCGAGAAACTTTGTGCCAACGCCGCCGACTTAACGGCGCCAGCCAGCAGGCGAGACGCCTGCGGTACCGCTTTCCGCGTCCCCGCGCGGCGACCGAGAGAGTGGAAATTAGAAAGTAGAAAGTAGAGCCCGGCGGCGTGGGTCTTGTCCCGTCGCAGCGTTGCCGGCCGTCAGTGGCCGACGATATCGGATTTCATCGGTGCAAGCAGTCCGATCAATTCCTGCTGCGCCAGCGGAGCGACCTTTTCCTGTTTGAGCGTGTTGGAAAAGTCTTGCATGAAGGCATTCCACTGAGCCTCAGTGATGTGCATGCCTTTGTGGGCGGCGTACATATCGGGCCCGGTATAAATTTGCGGGCCACCCGAGAGTTCGCCAATCTGATTGACGAGCTGTTTTTGAAGATCGGCAATATCGGCATGAGCGAAGGCGCCGTTAATGCGGGAGTCTTTTCCGACATTCAGCAAAAAGGCGTGTACGACCGTGGTAATGCCCTGCTGGCCGCCAAGCTGGCTGTAAAGGCTCGGCGGGGCCATGGCCGCCTGCGGATGAGAACAGCCGCCGAGTAAGGCCGCCGCAGCAATAAAAGCCGGAAGTACTGCAGTGGAAACGACAGAACGAAGAATACGTTGATGCCGCACTGGGGCCTCCTTGAAGCTTATGACCCGGGACGCCCGGCAGCATACCGGGAATCACGTCCGCCGCCGCATGTGATAACAGCAGCGACTGCGTTAGGCAAGGCGCCACCGGCGCTTTGGGGCCAAAGGGCGTTCCGCCATTTTTTCCGGTATTGGGCAAACCGGCCAGCGCCATCGGGATACATCGGCTGGCCGGCGAGGAGCCTGTCCAAGTAATCGCCGGGTTGCGATGGCGTGATTTTTGCGCCCATCAAGCAGCGGCAACAATGGCGTACCTGACGCGGATGGTACGTCGAGAAGCCGCGCCGCA
>JAJZGD010000078.1 GCA_021804985.1 Planctomycetota bacterium | reverse complement strand
CTTTCGTCCGTGGTAAGTTTTTACAAAACCACGCGGATCCGCGGCCTTATTGCCATCAAAGCATAACAACTCACCGCAGAAAATCACAACCCCATCGGATTTTTAGTATGCGATTGCCCTGGCTCCAATCGCTTGTCGTGCGGATGCCCGGCGGAAAGATCCAGCGGCAGCTGACGGTCGGCATTTTAAAATACCATGGCAATTTTGACCCCGAACCGGGGGCATGGCGGCGAATGGCCATTCTCGCGGCGCGGCAGTTTGCCATGCGTGTCACGCTGCGCGTCGTGGTGCCGATGAAGTTATCTCACGCCACTTCAAGCGTTAGGCCCTCCGCATTGAACGCCAGGGCAGGCCCCGATAATAAGGCCGCCATCAACGGCCCGACGCCTGCGGCCGTCTCGCGGGCAAATCCCAATTTATTGCTGATGACTGGCACCGCCGACTTTGCGCTCAGCAATACCGAGATCAATGATCTGCGGCACTATCTGCGGGGCGGTGGAATGCTTTTTTCCGATGCCGGCGGCGGAAATCGCAATTTCAGTTTGGCTTTTGAAACACTGTGCCAAAAATTATTTCCGCACCATGCCATTGAGTCATTACCTTATAACTCAACCATCTACACCGGCAAAATGCCCGGCGGCACCCGCGCGGTTCATGCGCTTTATCGGAAGTATTTTGTTCAAAGCCACGGCATCCACCGCTACGGGCGGCTTTACGGCGTGAAGATTCACGGCCGCTGGGTAATTGTATTTTCGCCATACGACGTTACCAGCGGGCTTTTGGGGACCAATACCTGGGGCATATTGGGCTATGCGCCCGCGTACGCACCCAAGTTGGCCCGCAATATTCTCTGCTATTGTGCAGCGCACTAACCGCACACGTCGACACGCGCACGGCCGCCCGGCCGATCGGATCACGCCGCGTCGTCGGCGGCGCCAGGCGAGTGGTGCGGTGGTGCGGCGGCCAGTGCGGCGGCCAGTGCGGCGGTGCGACCTTGGCAAATTGCCTTACCACTTGGGCGGATTCGATGGAAAGTTGGCGTTGGCCGGTTCAGGCATTAAAATAACTCTGTGCCGGGGTAATTCCCCGCACAGTTGCCGATCGCGGGTGATTTCGGGGGCCGCCACAACGGGGTGAGGCTCTGACAGATATTACCGCCGGCAGGCCGAAGCAAAGGGTTTTACACGTGACAACTCTGGCAGAACCCGTCATTAAAGCAGAACCAACGCATGCGGAAATGATGGATTGGTATCGTCAAATGGTGCTCATCCGTCAGTTTGAGCTCCGCTGTGCCCAGTCCTATCAACAGCAAAAAATCGGTGGCTTCTGTCACCTTTATGTCGGGCAGGAGGCCGTCGCCGTGGGCTCCATCGCAGCGGTGCGAAAGGATGATTACGTGATTACGGCTTACCGTGACCACGGACATGCGATTGCCAAGGGGATGGACATCCATCCTTTATTTGCCGAGCTTTATGGTAAAAAGACGGGCTGCTCTCATGGCAAGGGTGGATCGATGCATTTTTTCGATCGCGAAAAGTTTTTTTTCGGGGGCCACGCCATTGTAGGGGCGCATATTCCTTTGGCGGCAGGGCTGGGATGGTCGGTCAAGTACCGGAAAGAAGATCGGGTCGTGCTTTGCTATTTTGGCGATGGAGCCATGAATCAGGGCGCCTTCCATGAGGCATTAAACCTGGCCGGCCTTTTCAAGCTTCCCTGCATTTTTATGGTTGAGAACAACGGTTACGGCATGGGAACGCATTTGCATCGGGCATCGGCGGTAACCGATCTTAAACTGCGAACCGCCGACGCGTATGGAATCCCCGGCAAAGATGTCGATGGCATGGACTGCCTTGCGATGTATAAGATGGTAAGTTCCGCCGCAGAATATTGCCGGCAGGGAAATGGCTCGATTTTTCTGGATGTCAAAACATACCGCTATCGCGGCCACAGCATGTCCGACCCGCAGAAATACCGCACCCGTGAAGAAGTCGCACAGTATCAGCAGCATGATCCCATCGGTCGAATGGAAAAATATCTGCAGGAGAAAAATCTGATCGACGATGCGAAAATCACCGGCATCGCTGAAGAAATCCACCATCAGGTTGAAGAGGCCCACAACCGTGCGGACGCTGACCCCTACCCGGAACTCGATGATGTATGGACCGATATTTACGCTCAGCCTTACGGCCCCTACCGCCTTTAATTTGGTAGTATTTTGCAAATGACAACGGTTTAAATGCCCCGATGGGGGAAGGACTTATCATGCCGGTTATTCAATTCCGCGAAGCGCTCAATCAGGCCATGTGTGAAGAGATGGATCGCAACCCGGATGTTTTCCTTATGGGAGAAGAAGTCGCGGAATATGATGGGGCATACAAAGTTTCGCAGGGGATGCTGGCGCGGTTCGGCCCGATGCGTGTGGTCGATTCGCCCATTTCGGAAACCGGCTTTGCGGGGCTTGGTGTTGGCGCGGCCATGGTCGGCATGCGGCCAATTATTGAATTCATGACCTTTTCTTTTTCACTGGTCTCTTTTGATCAGGTGGTTAACAACGCCCCCAAGGTGCGGCATATGTCGGGGGGCCAAATGAGCGTGCCCATTGTGTTTCGCGGTATTTCCGGCCCGGGCCAGCAACTCGGTGCAACACATTCATGGACGGTTGATGCCATATACACCCATGTGCCGGGCCTGAAGGTCGTAATCCCGTCAACCCCGTACGACGCCAAAGGCCTCCTCAAGACCGCCATTCGCGATGATGATCCCGTCATATTTCTGGAAAACGAATCCATGTACGGAAACCGCGGCGAGGTGCCCGAAGAAGAATATCTCATTGAGTTTGGCAAAGCAGACATTAAACGAAGCGGTACCGATTGCACCGTTGTTGCCTATGGCCACACCTGCCTGACCGCCCTGGCCGCCGCAGAAGAATTGGAAAAGGCCCATGGCATCAGCGTTGAGGTGATCGACCTTCGTACCCTTCGACCCATGGATACCGAGACCATCATCCAATCGGTTAAGAAAACAGGGTATTGCGTAACGGTCGAGGAGGGGTATCCGACGTGCGGCATAGGGTCTGAAATCGCCGCGCAGGTGCATGAACACTGCTTTGATGATCTGGACAACAGCGTCGTCAGAGTGGCAGCGCTGGATGTACCGATGCCCTATAGCAAACCCCTTCTTCAGCATGTTGTGCCCGGCACCGCCCGTGTTGCTGATGCCATCAAGAAGGCCATCTATTTTGACAAATAAGGTACTGGTCCCGGTGGCGGCGCCGCCAGGACGGAAAGTGCACTGTTGAGTTTCATTCAGGTACGCGATGTCTCCGGCGTGGCGTATCTGCAGTCCCCGGTTCTACGGGACTTAGGAATTCCCCACGGCTTTTCCACGCGCCGGGGCGGCGTTTCAAAGGCTCCATTTTCTTCATTAAACCTGGGAAACCCCACCGGTGAAATTCGGGATCGTGCGGAAAATCTATCCGAAAATCTGCACCGTTTTTTGACGGCGATGGAGGTATCGAACCGCCCCCTGCGCACCGTTCGGCAGATGCATGGTTGTGAGGTCGCACATTTCGGGGGCAACGCGCCGCCATACACACCCGCATCGCAGGATAAATCTGAGCCGTGCAGCGCTGATGCCATCATTTTAAGTGCCACCGACGCGTTGGCCGGCATCCGAACGGCCGATTGCGTGCCAGTCCTGATCGCCGGCTTGGACGGTCAGGTGGTCGCGGCAATTCACGCCGGTTGGCGCGGATTGGTTGGCGGGGTGATCGGGCGAACCATCGAGAATCTCGAACGCATGGGCGTCACCGGCGATAAGTTGGTTGCGGCGGTAGGCCCTTGTATCGGCGTTGAACATTTTGAAATCGGTCCCGAAGTTGTGCCGGCATTTGAACGCGCCGGCCTTTCCGCTGCATTGGTGCGGGGCCCGCGGATGCATGCCAACTTACCACTGGCAGCCAAAATCGAACTCGTTCATTTTGGCGTAAGGCGGGTGGACATGGCCGATCAATGTACCTATCAGGATGCCGATCTGTTTTTTTCGCATCGACGGGATCGTGGGCAAACCGGGCGTATGCTCGCCGTGATCGGTTGCCGAAATTAGGCCATACGAAACGATTTTAATATCGTCGCTGCGACGATCCGTTACTTCTGCAGCTGTAAGCGTAAATACTGGATCGTTTCCCTGAGCGCGATTTTTCTCACCCGGCCGGGAAAATTCATGAACGCGTGTCCAACACCATGAACCATGATCAGCTTAACCGGCTGGTGCGCGGCGAGAAGGACGTTTTTCATCGTCTCTGCCAGTACAGGCGGAACCAGTTTATCCTGCGTACCTTGAAGCAAAAGCGTTGGCACGGCCGTCTTGATGTAAGCAATCGGAGATGCGGAAAGCAATCCATTTTTTGGATGTTTCACCAGCCATGCTTTGAGATAATTGATCACGACTTTGTAAGCCCAGCTGTTATGCGGTACGCCGTTCACGAGCATCAGGTTGGTGGGGGTATAAAAGCCAACGACTGCCTTAACATTTAAGGCCACGTGGGGAAAGTCCGTGGCGGGAAACAGATGCGTCCGGGCCGTGTAGGCCGCCATCAATGCGAGGTGCGCTCCGGCGGATGTGCCTACGATAAAAATATCTTTGGGGTTGATCCGCAATTTCTTCGCGTGAATGACCATCCAGGCCAGCGCCGTTTTGCAGTCTTCCAAGTCGTCGGGAAATCGCCCCCCCTGCTCCACCAGGCGATAACTGATATTAAATACCGTAAAGCCTGCGGCGGCCAAACGAGGGGCCATATATGTCACACCGGGATCGTTGCGGGTGCCCCACTTCCACGCCCCACCATGAATCAGCAGAATTGCTGCATGTAAGGTCGAAGTGCGGGGGGCAAACAAATCACCGGTTTGAAGCGGAGTTCCGCCCAAAACGTATGGAATATCCTTTTTTACCATGATGGCCGGCGTCATGGATCGAGCACCTGCCCCCTGGGCTGACGCCGCCGCCGCGCCCATCATGATGAGAAGGGCGCCTGCGGCCAGTATCTTCATTGCAGATTTCACGTCACATTCCTTTCGCTCGATTTCAGGATTATCCTCTGGCGTCTCACCGCGGGCGCGCCGTGTCATCCATGCGACTCGGCAACTCATAAGGCGCCAAGACTTACCGCTCGCCAGCCACGATCAATAATAGACGAGAGAATCTCGGGAAGCGCAGCGACGGTTGCGGCCTGCGACGCCTGCCGCCGGGCATATTCCAGTCCATCATGCAGTAAAACGATATCGCCGGGCGCCAGCCGCCGGGTAATGCGGCGATAAATGCCCTGCGGTGATACATTCGTTGTATCCCACGCCCAGGACCGCCAGCCGATGTAGCGCATGTGGGCGGCGCGAACGGCGGCCGCCTGCTGCCATGTTTTGAATCCCATCGGTGCTCGAAATATGCGCGGCGGCGACCCGGACAGCTCTGCAATCAAATCGCTGGTGCGTTCCACCTGCCGATGCCAATAGGATTTGGAACCAAATATTCCCGTATGATCATGATTCCATGTGTGGTTACCGATGCAATGCCCTGCGGAAAGCATATCGCTGACCAGCGATCGATTTGCGAGAATATTCTCGCCGATGCAAAAAAAGGTTGCCTGAACATTGGCTTTCGCCAGAAGTTTTAATATCGGCTCGGTAAATCGGGGGGTTGGGCCATCGTCAAATGTCAGCGCGACAGAACCCGAACTTTCAATCCGGGAAATAACCGGCGCCACCACCTGCGAATTGTGGTACAGGCAGCAGTAGCCCAGCCCCGCGGCAATCGCACCGGAACCGATACCGGCGCCAATGGTGAGCAGCTCAGCGGCGCTCATAGGTGGTGCCTCCCGCAAATTTCGCAGTGATCCGGCAACGCAGGTCTGCCGCCGCATCGGCAATTTCCAATGATCGCAGCGTCTCATGGCGCGTCCATGAAAACTTCGCCGTGAGCGTTGGGCCGTCCGGCTGAGTCATGACCACTCGCCACGGATAGCCGGGGCCGTTCATAAACCATAGGCGATAAGTTGTGCCCGCGGGGCTTTGAAAGGTGCCGACGGTGCTAAAATATTTCCCCTCCGGCAACACCGATATTTTCGATGGAAAATCCAGCATCAGATGCAACGCCTCCGCCAACCGAACCGCAAACGGTGGCTGACGGTGATAAACAATTTTCTGCGCGCCCGCCCAACTGAAGCAAATCGCCAGATGGCTTACCCGTGCCTCTGATCCCCCTCGCAATGGCGGCCCCACCAATGCGCCGATCAGCGTGATGGCCTGAGGCGTGGCGTGCAGCGATCCGACAAAGCGCATGGTTTGTCCATGATCGCGGATACAGATGCGCACGTGCTGATGAATCCGCAGCGGCGGCAGGTGCCAAACCACGCGGTCACCGGCGCGGGAACAGGTCGGCACCCGCTGCGCCATCGCGCAGCCGCCGAGCATCAGACCGGCCGGCAATAACAGAAGATATTTGATGCCGGGCTTCAAACGCGGTCCAGTTTATCGAAAGGCCAATACAGACATTCCCTCACCAGCGGCAGGCGCGCCGGAACGGGGGCATTAAAGGGAGCCGGATCCATAATACTCACGGACTCCCTCCATTAAACCGGCGCGGGGTGCATAACCAAGAACCCGCATCGACCTTTCCAGGTTGGCCTCCGTATGATTTTGGAAAAAGTGGTAAGGATTGTCAATAAATTCCGGCTCGTAATTGGTGTGCATCACGACATTAAGCGCGGCAACGACGGCATTAAATGATTCAGCCATTCCGCTGCCAACATTAAACACCTCGCCGCTGCTGATCTCCGCCGCCTTCAGGTTCGCCTGCACCACATCGTCGATCCAGACAAAATCCCGCTTCTGCGTGCCATCACGAAAAATGCGTGGGCGATGGCCTGCCTTCATCTGCTGGGCCAACTGAAAAATCATGGACGCAAATTTTCCTTTATGCTGCTCGCCCGGCCCGTAAACGTTGAAATAGCGAAGCCCAACGCACGGCAGACCGGTCTGCTTGTGCCACAAGCGGGCCACATGCTCCATCACCATTTTTGAATATCCGTAAACATTCAGGGGATGGGGCGTGGAGGTTTCGGTCATTGGCGGCGCCATGTTGCCGTAAACCGCCGCAGATGAAGCCCACACCACGCGGGCCTTCCATGCCGCCGCCCACGAAAGCACCTGCCGAAACCCCTCCACGTTATTAACCATCATCCGATGCTGATCGGTAACGGTGGTATCGGTAATCGACGCCTGATGAAAAATAATATCAAAGGGCCCGGTCGGCTCCGTATGGCAATTGGCACCTATGACATCCCCTTTGAACTTAACGAGATTAACGAAGTTGCCTGCGGAAAAATCGTCAAGCACGGTAACATCGTGCGATTCATCCGCCAGCGCCAGCGCGAGATTCGATCCGACAAAACCCGCACCGCCCGTTACCAAAATTCGCATGCCCGCTCCGCAAAAAGGATCGCTATCAGCCCCTCGCTCACCGTGATGCCTTAGGCTGCTGCTGCGTCATACAGTGTAGCGTGCCAAGGCCCCAAACCAAGTCGCGGCAGGCGATCGGAATCACCCGCCGATCGGGAAAGCATTTCGCAATAATATTCAGCGCCGTCGGATCGGTCGGATCATTAAATACCGGAACCAAAACGGCGGCATTCGCGATGTAAAAATTGGCGTAGCTGGCCGGCAAACGCTGCCCATCAAAAATAACGGGCTGCGGCATCGGCAGCTTTATAACGGTCAAAGGCTTGCCGTCGGCGTCGGTCATCGTGAGCAATCGCTGATAGTTGAGCTCAAGGCGACGATGATTGGGGTCGCGGCGATTTTCCTCATAGCAGGCCAAAACGACGCCCGGCGCAACAAACCGGGCAGTATCGTCAATGTGGCCGTGCGTATCATCGCCCACTATCCCGCTCTCCAGCCATAAAACCTTTTTTATGCCTAGATACGTCGCGAAGATGTCTTCTATATCCTCTTGCGAATGGCCCGGATTGCGGGCCTGAACCTTTGAAAGCAGGCACTCGCGAGTCGTCAATAGCAAACCGGCGCCGTCCACATCAATGCTGCCCCCTTCGAGCACAATATGCCCCGACTTCGGCCCGGTTTTCCACATGGGCCGCACGCGGGCAGCGCCAGCCACCTCCGCCACCAACTCCGGTACTTTCGCATCGCGCCGGTGGTTTTTATATTTTGCCCAACCGTTAAATTTCCAATGCAGCGCCACAAGTCTTTTGCCCACCCCGGGCACCCGAATAAAAATCGGCCCCGAATCACGCGTCCAGATGCGGTCGGTGGCAAGCCGATGAAAATGCACATTTTTCAGCCGAACGTCCGCTCGCTTGAGAACGCGCATGGCACTGCGCTGCTCCGCGGCGCTGCCCACCATAATCTCTACCCGCTCACCAGCCGCGAGATGCCGCACGATGTCGGCAAACACCCAAGGGATCGGTTCAAATTTTCCCGGCCAATCTCGCTCATTATGCGGCCACGCCAGCCAGGTTGCGGCATGCGGCTCCCATTCCGCCGGCATCACACCATGGAGAAATTCTGCATCGTTCAGACGCTCAGATAATCGATCAACCACGGACGGCATATCGGGTCAGTCCACCAAGCGACGGGTTAAATCATCATAATTATCAATGCGCCGGTCACGCAGGAAGGGCCAGTTGCGCCGCACCGTTTCCTGAAGTTTCGGATCGACCGTCGCGATGAGAATTTCTTCTTCGGTCGAACCCGCCTGGCAAAGCCATCGTCCGAATGGATCACAGACAAATGAACCGCCGAAAAACTCGATGCCCCCTTGGGCCGCGCCTTCATGCCCGATCCGATTGGCCGCCGCCACATACACCCCGTTGGCAATCGCGTGTGATCGCTGGATCGTCTGCCAGCCATCGAGTTGGGCCGCACCGAATTCCGCCTTTTCATGCGGGTGCCACCCGATGGCGGTGGGATAAAAAATCACTTCAGCGCCCCGCAGGGCCGTGAGCCGGGCCGCCTCAGGAAACCACTGATCCCAGCAGATCAGCACACCAATGCGACCGAACTTTGTTGCGAAGGCCTTAAAGCCCAGGTCGCCCGGAGTGAAATAATATTTTTCATAATACAGCGGATCATCGGGTATATGCATCTTGCGATACAGGCCCAGCACGCTGCCATCCGCATCAATCACAACGGCCGTGTTGTGATAGACACCCGCATCACGCCGCTCAAAAAGTGATGCCACCACCACCACGCCCAATTCGCGCGCCACCTTGGAAATGCACGCCGTGCTCGGGCCTGGAATCGGTTCGGCCAGATCAAAAACTCCGGCATCTTCACGCTGGCAGAAATAATCGGAACAAAACAATTCCTGCGTGCAGATGACGCTCGCACCCTTGGCAGCGGCCAGCCGTATTTTCTCCACGATTTTATCGCGATTTGATGGCGCATCACCAGCCGACCGCATTTGAATGATGCCGATGCTGTAAGGGGTATTCATGCCGCGATCTCGTCACCCAAATTTAAGCGCCGCCCGGAATTTTTCCTCGGCCCTGAAGACCCGGGCGATTATACCCATCTGCCGCAACCTGCCTATGGCAATTATTTGCGCGTGATGTTGCCGTTTGAGGAGGGCCGAAGGGTGGCGGCCGCCAAGCCATCTTTGGCGACCCGCGCAGAATCATAGGTCAAAGGACGGAAGCGCTGCGGTGATCTCCGCCCGCTGGGGTTCGAGAAAATCGGGCAGACACAAGTGGGTGCCGAGCATGTGCACCGGCTCATCCACCGACATGCCGGGCCCATCCGTCGCCAATTCGCAAATGCCGCCGCCCGGTTCCACAAAATATACCGAACTGAAATATTTTCGCGGCTGCACGCCCGTAACATTTACGCCGCCGCTGCGCAACAGCTCGGCCAAGTGGGCTTGCTCATGAAGGTCAGCGGCGCGAAAGGCGACGTGATGAATTTGCCCCGGCCCAAAACTGTGCGGTTGAAGGTCCGTCACCCGATTAAGACCGATGTGCGTTGAAGGCGTTCCTGCAGACGTGAGAACGTCGGCAGACCGATTCGGCGCCGGTTGGTAATGCAGAATATTTAAAAAAAGAGGAGTGGTCTTCTCGGGGCGGCGGCAATTCCAGGTCACACCGGCAATGCGGATAATCTCCGCCCCCCCGCCCGAAGCACCCAATGCTTCCCCGTCCTGACAAAGATAAATATTTAATCCGTCCGGATCTGAAAATTCCAAATGGGGTTTGTTGGCGCTGCCGACGACCACTCGGGCCGCAATCGAATGATTGGCCAGCCTTTTTTGCCAAAGTTCCAAGGTGCCTGCGGGTATAAGAAAGCCCACCGAATGAATCACCGAATCTGCCCGCAGCGCCGGCCGGCGGCCCGGCCAGATGAAAAAAGTCATCAGCGAGCCGGGGCTGCCGGTGTGGTCGCCATAATAAAGATGGTAACTGCCGGGATCATCAAAATTGACGCTTTTCTTAACGAGCCGAAGCCCGAGAATTTGACTGTAAAAATGGGCATTGACCGATGCGTCGGATGCGATGGCCGTCACATGATGCAGGGAACCCATGCCCGCCGACGCCTGCCCGGCTGGCTTCGCAATATTTTGCCCGATCTGTCCCAGCGACATCGGATCGGCCTGTGGCCCCTGAAGTGATGAAGGCGAAGAATACATGCAGACACCAATACTTCTCCCCAACATCTCCCAAAGTTTTCCCCCTTTTCCCTCCCCTTTCTGCGCGTCGCATCGGACCAGCCAAAACGGATTGGTGCCGGCCCGACGACGCGATACTTTTGGATTGTAGGCATGAATTCTGAAGTCGGAATTAAAACTGTGTGAGAAACCGAATATCGTTTTCAAATAAATCGCGGATGTCGGCTATCCCATGGCGGCGCATGACGATGCGCTCAACCCCGAGGCCAAATGCAAAACCAGAATACATCTCCGGATCTATCCCCACGGCCGTGAGCACGTTGGGATCAACCATGCCGCATCCGCCGAGTTCGATCCATCGGTTTTGGCCGTTATCACCCGTGAATAGCACATCGAACTCTGCGCTCGGTTCCGTGAAGGGGAAAAAGCTTGGGCGAAAACGGGTCTTAACGGAGGCACCAAAAAACGCCCGGGCAAATTGATCGATGCAGGTTTTCAGGTCGATCATGGTTACCCCGCGATCCACGTATAGCCCTTCAAGCTGATGAAACATGAAGGAGTGTGTCGCATCTACCGTATCCGGACGGTATACCCGTCCCGGCGCAATAATGCGGACGGGAGGTTTGCTTTTCTCAAGAACGCGTATCTGAACGCTGCTGGTTTGCGAGCGCAGCATGCGTGGAGCCCCACCCGTCAGCTGCTCTAAATAAAAATTATCCAGCGGATGCCGCGCCGGATGATCTGTGGGCACGTTGAGTGCTTCAAAATTATGAAATTCGTCCTCAAGTTCCGGCCCGTCGGCCACGGAGAAGCCCATCTGTCCGAAAAGATCGGTGAGTTCGTCAATGGTTTGTTGAATGACATGCAGCGTGCCGGGCCGATAGGGGTCGCAATGAATCCGACCCGGTTCAGTGACATCGATTCCCGTGAGCACCGCCGGAACCGAAGCCATTTCTAACTTTTTTTGCTGGTAAGCCGCCGAAATGGATTCCTTTGCCCCGTTGAGGGCCTGACCGTAGGCGCGCCGCTGATCCACCGGAATCTGTTTGATCTGATCGCTGGCCTGCTTGAGCAGCCCCTTGGTGCCAAGGTATTTGATGCGAAAGTTTTCGAGGTCTTCAGGCGATTTAATACCGGAGAGTTGCGCTTCGGAAGAGCCCACCAATTCGGAAATATCCATGGCCAAAGCTCCGGTTGGCCCGGGCTTTATGACGGCCATCCCCCCCGCCGCGTGCGCCCGGCCCGCAGAACAAATCCGTTAGCTGATTCCGAGACCTTGCTTGGCCTTGGCGACAATATTGTCGAAGGCGGCCGGATCGCAAATCGCAATCTCGCTGAGGCTTTTTCGGTTAAGGGTAATGCTGGCCTTGGCCAAACCGGCGATGAGTTGGCTGTAACGCAGCCCGCGCGATGTGGCAGCCGCATTCAATCGAGTGATCCATAGGGCGCGGTAATCACGCTTCTTCTCTTTGCGGCCGCTGAAGCGGTTGGCCCCAGCGCGCAGCAGCGTCTCATGCGCCGTTTTATATAGTTTGCTGCGGCCGCCGACAAAGCCTTTGGCTCGTTTTAAAAGCCGCTTGTGCCGTTGCTTTCTCGCTGCGCCAATCCGTACTCGTGGCATAAATCAGATCCTTATAATTTCGCTGCGGTCTTGTAAGCACCCACCACCCCTACCCGGGCGGCATTTATTCATGATGCAGGCGACGCACATTGCGCCCTGCGGCCTTAACGGGCATTCCGGCCCAGCAGTGTAATCATTTTATCGGCATACGGGCCGGTGATGGTCGTTGTTCCGCGCAGGCGGCGTTTACGGTTGCCCGATTTTCCGCTTTGCAGATGCCCTTTATTATGCTTATGGAATTTTATTTTGCCGCGCGCCGTCACCTTGACGCGCTTCTTGATACCCTTGTGCGTTTTGGCCTTTGGCACGTTTCAATCTCCATAACTTCATCTGGCGGGGTGCCCATTTCGTTCAGACGCCGCCGCAATCATTTCACCGGGCGATACCGACGCAGAAAGCCAGGACGCCCGTCCTGCGTGCTATTTCCGCTGCCGCTGATAAATCCGCCCGGCCCGGGCCTGCAAACCATTGGCTGGCAGGCCACCAACCGAGCCGAGTATTGTAACGGAGGCGCATCGCCTCGTCCAACCGTCCATTCTGCGTGCGAAAAGGCAAATGGGGCGGGGGCGCATGGCGGCGTCGGCGCCCCGCGCTGCGGCGTTCTCTGCGTCTCCCCTTCTCCGCGTGAGATAAAAACAAATTTCATCATGCCGCAGCATGATTCCATATTTTTGCCTTTGGCAAAAATCGCTCTCCCGCTCACCCGGAGCGACCGATGTCTCACACAGAGGCGCAGAGGCACAGAGGCTGCCCGCGGGCAGCACGCCGGAGCGCGGTAAAGCGGGCTGGCCGGCTTAGTGACGCACGCTGAACCACACGGCGGCACCATGCCGCCGGCTAAATGACGCGGCGCGTTATCCCATCGGAAATACTCTTTGCACCATCCCGAGCGGGTAAGCGGCTCGGCCCATGGAACAGCGGCTGGCGCGTGCGGCTCGCTATTTCCTGGCTGCCGCTTCCTGCTCCGCGTAGAGCTTTTTTACCCCGTCCAGGGAGGCCTTCATCCATTTCCACGGTGCCATGGACACACCGGGCTTGCCGAGCTTCTTCGTCTCAGCGAGGCACCGCTGTATGTAGACACCCCTAAGCTTTCCGATTATTCGCAGGACTGCATTGCCTGCCTTCTTCCACGCCTTGCTTTCCATGATAACGCCGGTTGAATTGGGGTTCGGCGGTACGTACCATTCCCTAAATTTGACGCTTGTAGGCTCGATTTTGCCAGTGTGGATATTAAATTGATCCAAGTGCGATTGCCCCCCGAAAACCATCCACCCGTGCGGCCGCCATTCCAGCATTGTTCCGAAATTGGACTTGGCTTTCAGCGCTAAAGCCACTTTCCCGTTCCCGGTGCGGTATACACAAATCCACTGCCGGTTTTTCCTGCCCATGGTAACCAGGACAAATCCACCGTGGAAAAGAAAGAATTCCGTCGTGGCCCAGTGCACCTTAATATGCGCCACGACTTTGCCGCTTCTCAGATCAACTTCCTTCAACCTGTCCACCTTACTCGGGCCTGGCGGGTATACGCAATACCAACTGTCCGGCCAGCCGAAATGGAGCAACGAATCCCTTCTGCCCGAGGGCATCGCCACGCCGTGCCGGACGGGTGTCAGGCTGCCGTCACTATTTATCTTCTCCACCAGGGTTGCCTTGATGCACGCCAAAGCCAGCCTGCCGTTATGCAGCCATTTGAGCTGGTAAATACGCCCCGCACCAGGGCTGGGCTGCGGCAGCCAATGCCGTCCGCGGTCAACCGTTGTTACCAGGTGGCTGCCGAACGCGAACACGCCCACGCCACCGGAGCGGAAGGCGGCCCGCACGCCGGAGGATACCGGCGTGAGAGGCCGGGGCCGCCGCTTCGGGCCTACGGCGCAAAGCCAGGTTTGTGATTTGAACACATTGGGCCCGATAAACGCCAAAAAAAACAGATGTCGTCGGTTGGCACCAAAACACCGCCCAATCCAAAGATGCCTTGGATGCGCGGGGAGACGGTGTTCAACCCAAAGGTGTCCCCCGCGAAGATGCTCGAAGTAACTCCGCCCACCCGACAAGACAGTTGTGCCGTCGCGGCAGTGCGTGATACCAAATTGAAGGTAGGCCAAATGATGCAATGTCACCGTCCTGAAATGCCCTTTTTCCCGCGCCCATTTGCGGGCCGCGATCGCATGTTTCTGCGCCCACGTAAGGGGTGCGCCCGTGGCCGTCGCAGTAACAACCGGGACCGCGAAGCTAAACGCGCTGAAAGCCACGAGCAGACGGAGCAAGCTATTCATCATCCCGTTCCTCCTCAAAAGCTGGGCTTAAACATAGTGTAACTGCCGGGCTTGTGGAACGGTGGCTGGCGCGTGCGGCTCGCTATTTCCTGGCTGCCGCTTCCTGCTCCGCGTAGAGCTTTTTTACATCCGCCGTGATGGCCCTCATCCATTTCCATGGCGCGGCGTTGATCCCCGGGTGGCCCAGCTTTTTGATTGCCTTGACAAATTGGCCTATATAGGGGCCCCTTAGCTTGTCCAGCACCTTCAGCACCTCCCCGTTTGCCTTCAGGAACGCCTT
>JAJZGD010000077.1 GCA_021804985.1 Planctomycetota bacterium | reverse complement strand
CGGATCACTTCCGATTCGACGGTGTTGAGCCGGCAGCCGAAGGTGACGATGTCCAGGCTCACGGCCCCCTCCCTTTCCCTCCCCCGCTTGCGGGGGATGGTTGGGTGGGAGAAAACAGCGCCGGATGCACCTTTAAAAATCCGGGCGGCATGGCAGCGCGCAAACTTATTGATCAGGCGGGGCTAAAGGGGGCGAGCGTCGGCGGGGCGATCGTATCGCAACGCCACGCGAATTTTATTGTGGCGCGCGAGGGAACAAAAGCCGCCGATGTGTTGGAACTTATCAACCAAATACAGTCGACGGTCGAAGAGCGTTTTAGCGTCAAGCTTCAGACGGAAGTTGTCATCTGGTGATCGCCGGAGAGTTTCATGTCATCATCAAACGCCTCATTGGATGTCTTACTGCTTGCCGGCGGCATCTCTTCGGAACGCCGCGTATCGCTCGAAAGCGGCGCCGCCATCGCCTCCGCGCTCAACCGCATCGGGCACCATGTTGTAACCCTGGATATTTCTCCGACGGATATTTCCGCCCTCGATCAGCAGCCGTGTGATTTGGTATTTCCTGCCCTTCACGGCCTGTTTGGGGAAGATGGCCAAGTGCAGCGGCTTATGGAAGAACGCGGGTTGGCGTACGTCGGCTCGGGGCCGGCGGCCTGTGAAATAGCGATGGATAAGGCCCGCACGAAGCAATTGCTCGTGGAAGCGGGGCTATCAACGCCTCCGTGGCGTGTGGCGTGGAAAAATAACCCCAGGCCGTGGGGCGATCTGTGCGCCGAAATCGGTTACCCGCAGGTGGTCAAGCCCGTCAATGGTGGCAGCTCGGTGGATTGCTATATCTGCAATACTCCGGACGACGCGCTGGCGGCGCTGAGTCAATCGCTGGAGCGTAACCCCGCAATGCTTATTGAAAAATGCATCTGCGGGCCTGAGATAACCGTGGGCATTCTTGATGGTTATCCGCTGCCGCTGATTCAGATTAAATCGCAGGCCGACTTCTACGATTACACAGCCAAATATCATCGCGACGACACGCTTTATATTTTTGATATTGCGCTGCCTGCGACCACACTCCAATCCGCCCAGGCGGCCGCTGTGCAATGCCATCAGCACATCGGCGCGCGGCACCTGTCCAGAGTTGATATTATGATCGATGCGCAGACGCTCGAGCCATTCATTCTGGAAATTAATACGATGCCCGGATTTACCTCTCATTCGCTGGTACCCAAGGCCGCCGCCGAAGCCAATATCTCCTTCGATGCGCTCTGTGATCGGCTTTGCCGAATGGCCCTGCGCGATCGCATGCAGGAGAGAAAAGCCGTCAACGCATGAAACGCACGATGAAGTCAGCCGATAAAAAATCGACCGAGCGATCAACCCGAAAGGCTTTGCTCGGCGTATGCCTGGCGCTACTCGTTTTAGCGGCGATTCTTGCCGCATTCAGCCAGGTGCGCCGGTATGCATTGGCGGCATTGGCGGCCTCGCCGCAGCGGCCGCTGAAGCGTATCGTGATGATCAATACCCCGGCGTATCTTTCGCGAGCGATATTGGATTCTTTAGCGCGCGAGGCGGTTGCGTTTACCATTTTTAACAGCCGACATCCCGAATATGCCGCAGAGATTCGCAATCCACTTGATGGCAAAATTCTTAAGACGCTTTCGCTGCACTACACGCAGCATCCGGAAGTCGGCTTTAACGCATGGATCAAGCATATTGTTTTCATTCGGCGGGCCTGGCTGCCGCACGAACAGGTGATTCAAATTGATGCGCAATACCGGCATCCCGCAGCGCTGATAAAAATGAGCAATAAATATTATCTCGTGAGCCGATCGGCGGTGCGGCTGCCGGGTTCCTACTTGGCTTCACAGCGGGCGGCGCTGCGTTGGCTATTCACAATTCAAGGCGTTGCGGGGCCACCCCCCAGGCCGGGCAAAATATTTGCATCTCCGGCGGTGGCCGCGGGAATCCGGCTGGCCAAAATTCTTACCGGTCAGCCCTATGCTTCGCAGATACGGGCCATTGATGTCGCAAGAGTTGGAAGGCCGTCGCAATCCCATCCGGAGATCGCCCTTATCACACGCTACCATACGCAAATTTATTGGGGCCAACCGCCCGGCGTACGAAGCTTTTTCGAGGTTCCTACCGACCGAAAACTCGATTACCTTTCGGCAATCTATCAACAGTATCATCGCATTGATGCCGGCAGGGCATTCGTTGATTTGCGGGGCGATCAGGTGCTGGTGCCGAGCCGATCGCAAACGCAGCCCGTGTACGCGCCCGTTACGCCGACTTTTCCGGGCTAAGCCGCGGCCGTGGTTTAAACCGGCGATTATTTGGACAGGCTCCTATAGGGATCAAGGGATAAGTTGCGGAGAATATCGCAATGAATTTGGCAATCCCAGCGAAGGATTATGCGCCAGCGTATCTGCGGGCCGCAATCGCTGGCGCGGTGGCGGCGGCGGTCGGCATGGCACTCGGTGCCTGCAATGTTCGATGGTCGGTGGCGGTTGGCCAATCACCCTGGACGCGGCTTGCGTGGCCGTATGTTATCTATGCGATGGCGAGCATATTATGGTTGTGTGTTCTGGGCGCGTGCGTACACGCGGCCATTTTCCGCGCAGCACGGCACCTTGGCTTGCTATGCATCGCTGTCGTCGCCGGTGGATTACCGATGCTCGCGGTCGCATGGATAATTTCGGACCCGCCGCGGGCGCCGACTTCTGTTGCCATCGTCATACTGTCGGTCGGCGCAATTGCCGTTGTCGTGGCCTTTTCATGCCGACTGCCGGCGTTGGCTGCTTTGGCGATCCGGGCGGCGCTACTATTGTGGATATTTATTCTTCCGTGCCTGGGCCTGCTGGATATTGGCATTTCATCGGGCGGCATGCCGATCTGGGGTCGCATTTCGCCGCTGTACCTGCTGGCCCGATCGTTGGGCGGGGCGGGGCATTGAACGCGGCAAAGAGAAATGCCGAACGCCATCCGCTGCGGGGCGCGGGCGATTTAGGCGGAATCATTGGGATGCAGAGTCGACCACCCATTGCGCAAGGCGCAGCACTTCGTTTCGCAACACCGCCGGTGCGACGACCTGGCAGTTTGGCCCCATACTGAGAATCCACCATTTGATTTCATCCATGCCGTCCACGTCGCATGTAAATCGCAGCCGGCCATCGTCGAGGCGTTCGGTATTTTGAGTCGGATGCCAACGAGTCTCTTCGATATTGTCTGCAAAGTCTCGGTTGAAAAGCAGTTCAACCTGCAACGCCGGTTTGCCGGGAATAATGCGCCACGCATTTTTAAGATGTTTGGCGAGAGAAAAATCAGCGTTGCGCCGAAAGTGGCGTCCGGAGTTTGCCACGGTGGCGAAGCGATTGATTTTCAGCGTGCGAAAAGCTTCGCGGTCGCGCCGGTATCCGACGATATACCAGGCGTGTGACGCAAAAATCAATTCATAGGGATCAAAGCGAAAGGTGTCTGCCTTTCCGGAACTTTTGGAGCTATGCGATGCTTCATACGTGCAATCAATGGTGATGCTGGCGAGCAGGCAATCGAAGATGATATTCAGATTACGCTCGCACCCATCGAGCTTGGTCAGTGGTTCACTTTTGATGCTGATATATTTGCGGCGGGCGACTGCGTAACTTTTGGCCGTCGCCGGCAGCCGGTCAATGAGTTTCTGTTTGGCGCTTTGGGCGGCCTCCGCCATGGGTACGGTGTTTTCGCGTGCCGCATTTTCAAGCAGGATATCGAGCAGCAGAATTTCCTGCGAGGTAAATTCCGGCGTTCGGGCACCGAAAGACTTGAGCACTATGCCTTGGGATGCATTTTCCCGGACGGTGGCGAAGCCGGCTTTCTCCAGCGTGGCGATGTCGCGGAAAATACTTCGCGGCGATGTGCCAAAATGCCTGGCCAGGGACGATATGGTGCACGGCTCGCCATCGAGAAGGATTTTGAGGATTGCTAGAACTCGTTCCGACTTGGTTCTTGGTGCCATGAAAACAATCTCCCCGGCATCGACCCATTTCAGGGTGCGCTTACGATGACGTATGCGGGCTCACCGCCAGCGCGGCGGCACTCATCTTGTTCTTCCATCGGAAAAGATGACTCTGGTCCCGGCGATTCGGTCGTGCAGTGCTAATCGCAGGGCGGGGTCGCCGACGATAAATGCCCAATCCAGGATAAGCCATGCGAGCCCCAGCAATTCGCCAAGCGCGATTGAATTCAGGCCGCCGACAAATAGAGCGCACGTAATGAAAAGTGATCCGAGACAAAATACGATGGCACGCAGCAGGCTTTGGCCAAAGGTCATTTTTCCCCCGTCCATGCGTATGATTTTTTCCCTGCCGACGAGTTTGCCGAGCGTCTTTCCTGATTTAAATGGCATGAAGGTGAAGTAAGCAACATTGAGAAGCCACCCGCATAGAGAGATGGTTGCGAGCAATATAAGAGTGAGGTGCTTGGTCTGTGCGGCGGATTCATGATGTTTAACTATGTTGGCAGCTGCGATATGACCGAGTGTGGCACCTAGAATATATCCGGCAGCCATCAACGCGAAATTGTCGATGCAAATGCACCCGGCTCTTCGCCACGGACCGGGCAAAACGGCCGGGCCGTCATGGATGGGATCGATGCCTGATTGCAAGCGATCGAGCAGAATTTGCTTCCCCTCGGCGCTCACGCGCTTGCCCTGAAAATCTACCAGCGCATCGCGGGGTACAACTTGACCGGTGACTTCACAGGTGCCAAAACCCATTTCAGGTGAATCTGCGGGAGCCATAAAATGCCCTCACAAAGGGGCCGTCCATTTTTACACGTGCAGAAAGCTTACCCCATGAATGAAGTGCCCGCCACGGGGCGCTGGGGAGCCGGGGTGGGCGGGGGCAATCGGGCGGCGGTATATGGCGGGGCCGCAGGATGGCCCCCGGTGGGAATCGCGTGGGGATCATCCGCCAAGCCGGGGCTTCGCAGGCGATAGGCGGTGTCTGTCACCCGCTGCAATATCTTCTCGCGTGTGTACGTTACTAACTTAGGTTGCGTTTTTGTGGCATGGTCGATAGCTTGCATCGCATCGGCATTTTAAACAGGGGTCTGCGCGTATGAATCGGCGGAAATTTCTAAAAACATCGGCAGCGGCGGCGGCGGTTTCCGCACTGCCAACCATGGCCAGCGGCGAGTCATCTCAATCCAAAGAACTTGCGGAGATAAAGGCGAAAACTCCGCAGGGCTTTTTGGATACCACGCGCAGCTTCGAGGAATTTTGTGCCACGCCCGCAGAGGACCGCGTGTTTTATACGCTGGTCAAGGGAAAAATTGTGCGCGAAAGACTCGATGCCGAACATTGGCGGCCCACCGGCTGGGGAAATCCGCCCGCACTGCCGGTGCCCGGCGGCTCGCATGATGGGGTGCCGATGATATCGCCGTTTCCGCATCTTTATGGTGATGGCCCTTTCAGAGCGGATTGGGATTCGCTCCTGAACTATGAATGCCCCGAATGGTACCGGGATGCGAAGTTCGGCATTTGGAATCACTGGAGTCCTCAGTGTGTGCCGGAGGATGGGGACTGGTACGCACGAAACATGTACATCGAAGGCTGCGGGCAATATAAGAATGAATTGCAGCATTATGGCCCGCAGAGCCGCTTTGGTTACAAAGACCTTTGCGCCCAGTGGACGCTGCTGAACTGGGAACCTGAGCACCGCATGGCGGAATACAAGGCCGCGGGGGCCAAATATTTTATGGCGCTCGCCAATCATCACGATGGATTTGATACCTGGAATTCCAAACATCACCAATGGAACGCTACGAATATCGGGCCGCACCGCGATGTGATCGGTACGTGGGCGGCGCAGGCGCGAAAAATGGGGCTTCGGTTTGGCGTGACCGTTCACCAGGCTCGCAATTGGTGGTGGTTCCAGCCATCACACGGCGCCGATAAAACAGGGCGTTATTCCGGTCAACCCTATGACGGTCGCATGACGCAGGCGGACGGTCGGTATGCATGGTGGAGGGGGTACAACCCGCAGCAGCTGTACAACGCCAAGCATCCGCATAATGCGTTGCCGGATATTTCTTATGTGAAGAATTTTTACGATCGCACCCGAAATCTTGTCGATATGCACAATCCAGATCTCCTTTATTTCGATAATCCGCTATTCCCGCTGGGGTGGGGCGGTATGAACATCGGCGCCTATTTCTATAACCACAGCAAGCGGCTCAACGGTGGCACCGTCGAAGGTGTGATCAACATTAAGAATGTTCCGCCGCGGTTGGCCAAGTCAGTCGTTTCAGATATTGAACGCGGTCTTTCAGCCGGTATCCTGCCCTACCCATGGCAATCGGAAACCTGCATCGGCGATTGGCATTACCAGCGTGGGCTTTTTGAACACCCGGGCGAATACGGCGGCTACCTTCCGCCCCGCAATGTCATCCATTGGATGATTGATGCGGTGAGCAAGAATGGAAACTTTGTCCTCAACATCCCCGGAAAACCGGACGGCACCATCGACCGCAAAGAACAATTGATCCTGGCTCAGATCGGCCAATGGTTCAAAATCAACGGCGAGGCGATCTACGCCACCCGACCATGGGTGGTTTACGGCGAAGGCCCCAACGTGGTGCGGGCGGGTTCGTTCGTGGGTGCGAGCGTTTCGGACCTGGGCGTGCAGGATATTCGCTTTACCCGAAACAAGGCCAATACAGCGGTCTATGCTTTGGTGCTGGGTGTTCCCCACGAGCCGATCGTCCTTCGCTCGATGGGGCTTGCACCCGGCGTCCATGCCACCAAAAAGCCCGTGAAAGTTGGCCATGTGCGAATGCTGGGATATGACAAGCCGGTGGAATGGAAGCAATCGGCTACGGGCTTACGTATTACACCGCCGAAGTCGCTGCCGATAAGCCACTATGCGGTGGCGTTTGAAATAACATTGGCATAACGCGGGTGTGACGGAGGTGCAGCGGAAGCGCAGCGAGGGGCGTAGCCGGTACGCTCACGGGGCGCGATCAGGCGGGGCCCCGGCGCGGCATGACTTGGCAGGCAGATGCAACTAAATGAAGTATGGCCATGATTGAACTTAATTGTGCATTCGCCAGTGTGGTGTAAAGATACATCGATGGAATCGTAATAAGCCCAAAAGCGGTTCATGGCGAAACGTCGGTGGAGGCGCAGTGAAACAATTTAAGGCCCTGAAGCCCGGCCGCAAGGTACAGCTGGATAAAATTGATCCGGACAGCCACACGGGCCTTGCGGATAAATCGGCGGTGGAGCGAAAAACCGAGATGCTGACGCGCGAGATTGGCGCCCTGCAGGAAGCACTTTATGCCGATTCCACGCAGGCGCTGCTCATCGTTCTCCAGGGGATGGATACGGCGGGCAAAGATGGCGTGATACGCTGCGTGTTTGACCATGTGAACCCAGCCGGCATGCACGTGCACAGTTTCAAAACGCCGAGCGTCGATGAAAAGCGTCACGACTTTTTGTGGCGCATCCATCAACAATTGCCACCTTACGGACATATTGGCATATTCAATCGATCGCACTATGAGGATGTGCTGGTGGTTCGCGTGCACGCTGCCCAAATGCTTCCCGAGCCATTACGCCGCGATAAAAAGCTCTTTACCAGGCGTTTTGAGATGATCAACGACTTTGAATGGGGTCTTGCGCAGGCACGTGTCCGAATTATTAAATTCTTTCTGCATATTTCCCGCGATGAACAGCGGCAACGGCTGGAAGCTCGCCAGCGCGACAGAAAAAAGCATTGGAAGCTCTCCGAATCGGACTTTACCGAGCGGGCCTTCTGGCGGGAATACCAGAATTGTTATACGGAAATGCTCTCCGGCACCAACAGCGATGCGGCTCCGTGGTATGTGGTGCCCGCCAATCATAAATGGGTACGCAACCACGTAATTGCTCAGGTGGTTCGAGATACGCTTACCGCGATGAATCCGCAGCCACCCAAGCTGGCCGACAAATCACTGGTGACGCGCAAGTTTTCCATCTGAAAATCGGGTGATGGGGCCGTGGTTGGGCTTACCATGGCTTTTGCATGGAATCGACGATGCGGCGCGCCAGGCGCTCGATCACAATTTGCTCAGCATCGGGCAACTGCGTTCCCAGTGCCGGCACTTCAGATGCGGAAGCGGCGAAGTTCTTCCGCACCTCCAGCACTTTGCCGCTGCGTAAATCGCGCCAGGTAAAATCGACGGCAATACTTACCTGCGTCTGCTGGGGCAAATTGGTCTGAAAATTACTGTTCAAAACATCGGCCTGAACCGACACGATGGTTCCGGATAAAATAGAGTCGGCAGTGGATTCAGGCGCCAATCGATAGGGGGTTCGCGCCTCAATATTTTTGTCGATGGCTTCCGTGAGTTTAAATTCCAACTGTCGCCGGAAGGTTTCATTATGCCACATGGGCACAGCCACCGTTTCGATGCTGGAGTTGTAAAGCGATCGGGTGGTGTAGCCGCACCCGCCGAGGCAGATCGTTACAAGCAGCACGGGTATCAGGCGCTGGCAGCGCTTCATCTCAGGGCTCCGGTTCCGAAGGTATTGATAAGTTTCCTACGCGCTCGCACCGCCCATATGGTTTCCGGCCAACCGTTAATAACGCGGTTTAAATAAAACTTGGCGGCGTTGGGGTGGCTGAACCGCAAATAGAATTTGGCGATCAGCAATTCTTTTTTGCCCTCGGTCTGGTAGATGCGCTCCTCCAGGGCCTTGACCTGATATTTTTCGGCCAGGCGTGGGTAGTGCCTCAGGATCGAATCCATCTTAGCTTCGGCATTGCGCAGGGGCGTTAGATCGAACCGAACGCCCTTAAACGTGCCCAAAAGACACTGCGCTTCACGAATATTCGCCTTGACCACAAATTGGCTATAAGGATAGCGGCGTATGAAGTTGCGGTAAGATGTAAGTGCGCTGTGAAATTCACCTTGAGTGTAGTAATAATCAGCAACACGGATACCCGAAAGTTCCGCCAGTGGAGAGCCGCGCTGTCGATCCTGAATTCGGCGCAGCAAGCGGATGGCATCGCCGGTGACGGGAAGAATTCGCATCCCCAAAAAGTTCCTGCAATATCCCGCGAGAAAGGCGCACGCGATGTTGTATTCCCTCTCGAGGCAAGGGCCGAAGAGCGGGCTGTTGGGAAAGTTATCCAGTAAATCTTCGTAAGGAAAAAGGGCGCGATATTTTCGCCCGACGAGGTTATAGGCGTCCCCCTGAAGCAGCAATACCTGCGGCACCAGTGGATCTGTCTTGTGATGCTTTAAAAAGCGCTTGCTGATGTGAATGACGCGGTAAGGATGGTTTTGGTGCAGATCGACGATCATCGCCGCCACTTTGGCCGCTGGCGAGTTGGTTCCCGGGCTAACCACCGGCACCCAAACCCCATGTTTGAGAACCCAGGTGGCCGATGGGCGCGGGGGATAATTGGGCTTGGGGTGCGAAGCAAATCCGCACCCCGCCAGGCCGGCCAGAGCGCACCCCGCGATCAGCATCCGAATACCACTACATTTCATGGGGCGAAAGTATACGCCAAGCCCCAAGGTGGGGCTATCCCACAAATTTGCAGCGGCATCGACGATTTTTGTGGATATTATGCAATAAGCGCCCGCAATGGTGCGTTAGCCAAGATAAGAGCGTGACCGTTGCTCGGCCAGGCTCCCAGGGCGGTGGACGGCCCACAGAGGCCCCATAGGCGGCCCATAGAGGCCCGATTGCGTGGCTCTGAGTGTGGCTCTGAGTCTGGCTCTCACTTTGGCTCTGAGTTTGGCCCCGGTTTGGCCCATAAGTTTGGTCTATTTGTGGCCGGTTTGCGGCATTCAGGCGAATTGTCTTTGGTTAGATGGTTTTCCACGAACTGGCGGATGTTCGGCTGTCGCCGCGTTCAGTGAAGTTTCGAAGGGTCTGATGTTTAACTCGATGGACATGAATCAACCGCTTCTTGAATTAAGGCAGATCGTCAAGCGATATCAGCTCGACTCCGGCGATGTCTTGGCGCTGGATCGCGTGAACATGCAGATATTTCCCGGGGAGATGTTTGCGATTACCGGCCCATCCGGCAGCGGAAAGTCGACGCTGATGAACATTCTCGGCTGTTTAGATAACGCCGATGAAGGGCATTACATTCTCGCCGGAGAAGACGTTTCAGAGCTGGAAGGGGACGACTTGTCCGATATACGCAACCGGAAAATCGGATTCGTGTTTCAGAGTTTTAATTTGCTGCCGCGGCTCAGCGCCTTGGAAAATGTGGAAATGCCGCTTCTATATGCCGGCGTACGCCACGCGCGCCAACTCGCCGAAGAGGCCCTGGCAACCGTTGGCCTTGCCGATCGCATTCACCACGAGCCGCCGCAGCTTTCCGGCGGACAGCGGCAAAGGGTGGCAATTGCCCGGGCCATCGTCACAGATCCGGCCATTATTCTCGCGGACGAACCCACCGGTAATCTCGATTCACGCGTTGGCCGCGATATTCTAAATCTTTTTCACGAGCTCAATCGCCAGGGCCGCACTATTGTTGTTGTTACTCACGATGCAAGTGTTGCCTGCCATTGCGGGCGCGAGGCCCAGATACGTGATGGCCGAGTAACCGAAATTCTTGAGCACCCGCCCGTGGAATTTCAAAGTCTTTCAACCGCCGTCAGCACCCCGTTGGCCGCGACCGGCTAGACTTGTACTTTTGAACGGATGACCAAATAAGCTATGGCTAAAGCCAAAAAAAGAAAGAAGTGGCTCTGGATAACTCTGCTGATCATTTTGCTGGTTGGCGGCGGCATCTTCTATAAATTCTCATCGCGCGCGGCGGTTGCGGCCGGGCCGCATATTTTCACGGCCATCGTCAAGCAGGGTACGCTGCGGGTGCACGTTTATGCATCGGGATCGGTTCAGGCCAACCGTACGGTAGATATTAAATGCCAGGCCGGCGGGCAAATTGTAAAGCTCCCGTATCAGCTGGGGCAAGCCGTCAAGAAAAATGATTTGCTGGTGGAAGTTGATCCCAAGCCTGAACTTCAGGCCGTTACGATTGCCAAACACTCGTATGAGCAGGCCAAGATTAATTACGAAACGGCCAAGCTTAACCTCCGGATCGCGCAGCAAAATCTGGTGAACGATACCCAAACCGACCAAGCCAATCTGATTTCCGCTCAGGCACAAGTTGAGAATGACAAACTCAATCTGTCGCGTGATGTGGCGCTGCTCGGCCAGAAGCTCGTCAGCGAGCAAACCTATGACGATGATAAAACCACGCTGGTACGCGACCAGCAAGCTGCCGCGCTGATGCAGGTGAAAATCAATCAGCTCGCCACCGAAAAATTGCAGGTTCGGCTTCAAGAACAGGCAGTCAGCCTATCCAAAGTGCAGATGCAGTCGCAGCACGAGGGGCTTAAGCAGGCCAGGCTCGATCTTTCATACACCAAGGTTTATTCTCAAATCAACGGACTGGTATCCAGTGTTCTGGTGCAGCCGGGACAGATCATTTCATCGGCGATTACCAATGTGGGGGGCGGAACCGACATTATGGATGTCGTTGATCTTTCCCGAATTTTTGTCATGGCCACGGTCAGCGAAAGTGATATCAACCGCGTTCATCGCGGTGAACACGTCCTGATCACCGCTGCGGGTGAGCCGGGGCACGTATTTCACGGCGTGGTTGACTTGATTGGCCCCGTCGGTACAGCCGATAGCAAAACCAATGCCATCGGCTATCAGGTTAAGATTGAAGTGCATGGAAAAGACAAGCGGGAATTGTTGCCCGGCATGACAGCGGATGTGGATATTCTCGCCAAGCGGTTGCACAACATCCTTTTTATTCCGCTTCAAGCGGTGATGATCCACCATGCGCATGACACGGTCGATCTGGAGCAGGCCGCCGGCGTGTTTAAGCCGATTACGGTGTCGCTGGGGATGCGTAATGATCGGAATTGGCAGGTGCTTGGCGGCCTGAAAAAGGGACAGAAATTGCGGCTGCACCTTGGCGACGCGATGAGCAGGTGGCGTAGCCACTAATTTTCAATCATGGGTTGGAGCCGGTGTGCTTTTCTGGACGACGATAAAACTTGCCCTCCGCAGCCTCGTTGGCAATAAGCTGCGCTCCGCTCTGACCATGCTCGGCATGATCATCGGCGTGGCGGCGGTTATCGCCATGCTGGCCCTGGGGAATGGCGCTCGAAAGCAAATCCTTTCCGATGTTTCACGCAACGGCCACAATACCCTCACCATTTTTGCCCACCAGCCGCATGTTAATCCGGTGCTTATGGGCACGCCGAGCGGGCTTACCGTCGGAGATGCCGACGCGTGCCTGAAGGTACCCGGTGTCAAGCTTGTATCGCCGGTTTCAGCGGGGTTTAAGCATCTGCAATGGGGAACGCACGTCGATAACTGCAACGTCATCGGTATCGCAAGTACATGGCTCAAAATCCATGATTTTCGCGTCAAATCCGGTCGCATGTTCAATGGAATGGATACGCGGAGGTTGGCAGCGGTTGCGGTGATCGGGCCAGAGACGGCCACGCGCCTGTTTGGTGCCATAAACCCCATTGGCCATCGCATTGAAGTCGGCACGATGCCCTTTCGCATTTTAGGTGTGCTCGTGGCCAAAGGGCGCCACGGCTGGTACGATCCCGACAACCAGATTCTTATTCCTTACACGACCGCGATGACGGACTTATTTGCGGCCAGCTATCTCAGCCACA
Organism: Planctomycetota bacterium; assembly: GCA_021804985.1. Lineage (GTDB taxonomy): Bacteria > Planctomycetota > Phycisphaerae > WQYP01 > WQYP01 > JAJZGD01. The sequence continues at coordinate 2,170 of JAJZGD010000077.1, read as the reverse complement.
TTGATCTTCAGGCGGATCATGAAAAAGACTTGCAGCCGGTGCAGACTCGGTTGACGCGTATGATGCGCATCCGCCATCGGCTGATTTACGGCGACCGCAACGATTTTTGGATTGGCAGCCAATTGCAGATTATCCGCACGGTTTCACGGGTGACGGGCATTTTCACGCTTTTTCTCGGCTGCATCGGTGGAATTTCCCTGCTGGTGGGGGGCATCGGCATTATGAATATCATGCTGGTTACGGTGACGGAGCGCACACGGGAAATTGGTATTCGCAAGGCCATCGGCGCCCGTCGGCGTGATATTCTGCGGCAATTTCTTATTGAATCGGTTTTGATCAGTATGCTCGGGGGATTCGGTGGGGCGGCGCTGGGAATCTGGGCAAGTTCCATGGTACATCTCGGCCACTTCACCGGCGCTGTGACGCCCTCCATGCCGATATTTGCGTTGTCCATCTCCGTGGGCATTGGCGTGTTTTTTGGTTATTATCCGGCCCGCCGTGCTGCGGGTCTTAATCCCATCGAGGCCCTTCGTTATGAGTGAACGCCAACCTATCTGGCGATGGTTACACAAAAAAAACATCTGTCTTCTGCTGGCCACCGGTTTTGCATCCGGGCTGGCTGGGTGCGCATCGATTGATTCAGGCGGCTATGAACATTACATGGCGGCTGCGGTGGCGCATCAGCAAAAATTGGATGAAGGCCCAACGCATACGAGTGTGGTCGTCGAGGCGGGAAAAAAGGGGGGGGCGATGCTGCACTCTCCGCCGCACCGCATCGTGGCATTGGGCTTAAGTCAGGCCCTGCTTGCTGGTTTGGAAAATAACTCGGGGCTTGTGGTTCAGCGGTATGCACCGTCGATTGCCCGCACACAGGTGCTGGCGCAGCGCGGGGTGTTTGATCCCATTGTGAGCGCATCGGCATCAAGCACGCAAACGCGCAGTCCCGCAGGCTCGACCGATTCTGATAACAACACCACGTCGGTTCAGGCGGGAATTTCGCAATACCTGCCAACAGGCACCACCATCGCGGCCAATGCGAATACCGGAATATCTCACACCAGCGGCGGCGGGGGGCAGACTACGGATGTCAACGGAGGTTTGACGATCACACAGGCGCTGTTGCGCGGCGGTGATCTGCAAGCCAACCTGGCCTCCATTCGCGAGGCCAAACTCGGCGTGCGAATTTCCGATTATGAGCTTCGCGGCGTCGCCGAAACCACCGTGGATCAAATCATCAACGCCTACTGGGCCTATGCACTGGCGCAGCAAAATGTGTCGATTCTGCAAACCGCGGTACGGGTGGCTCGAGAGCAAATGCATGAGACACGCGTACTTATTCGCGTCGGCCGAATCGCCGGATCGCAGCTGCCCGCATCGGTGGCGCAGCTGGCGACGGAGAATCAGGCGCTGATTGCCGCCCAAGGTGTGTTGCAAACTACCCGCTTAAATCTTCTTGAACTTATCACGCCACCGCGACGCGCCTTTTGGAATAAAGAATTGGTGCTGCTCAATAAGCCCTTTGTACCCGCGGGCCGCCTGGCGCCGCTTTCTGAGCATCTCGCCCTGGCAATGAAAATGAGTCCGCTCCTGAACCAGGCCAAGTTGCAAATTCAGCAGGGAGATTTAAGTGTCATCCAAACCCGTAATGGCTTGTTGCCGGTACTCAATGTATTTCTGGCTTTGGGAAAAACCGGCTATTCCAGCGATTTTGGTCAGGCGACAGATAACCTTAACGGCCCCGGCTATTCCATTGGCGGTGGATTGTCGTTCGATTATCCACTCTTGAATCGGTCGGCGGATGCCGCCTATGAAAGTTCCGAACTCTCGCGCGATCAGTTGGAGGCATCTCTGGCCAATTTGGTGCAGACCATTGAGCTGGCCGTCCGAAACAATTACATCACTGCAGATACGGATAGAAAGCAGATCGGCGCCGCCATCGCCAACACCAAGGCGCAGGCCGAGACGCTGACCGCAACCCAGGGGCAATTCCGTGTGGGTGAAAGTACGTCCCTGCTCGTAGCCCAGGCGCAGAGCAATCTGTTGGCGGCGCAGCTTTCGCAGGTTCAGACGGTCGTAAATTATCTTGACGCCCTCGCCGCGCTTTACACCGCCTTCCGCGTGCCGTAGAACTGACCTACGAGATCACCAACCCGTTCGGAGGAAGCCTGCC
>JAJZGD010000076.1 GCA_021804985.1 Planctomycetota bacterium | reverse complement strand
GGAGATACTCCGAGATGCTGACGAAATTTTCCTGGAGGAAATCGTCGCAGGCGGTCTTTATCGCTCGACCGCCCAAACCTTCGCCGTTTTACTGCCGGTGCAAAGCGTCGCCGTCATGGGCGATGATCGGAGCTACAATCCCGTGATCGCACTGCGCAGCGTTGATTCCAGTGATTTTATGACCGCCGACTGGAGCCGCATTCCTTACGATCTGCTCGCTCGGGTGTCTAACCGGATCGTTAACGAGTTGCGCGTTGTAAGCCGCGTGGTTTATGACATAACGAGCAAACCCCCCGGCACCATAGAGTGGGAATAGCCCTTGGCTGAGAGCTCCGCAAGTTTGCATCCTCATGACCGCGATTTACCTGCACCGGTAGTTCGCAAGCGGCAGCGGTTTCGCCGAATTGGTTATCTGATGCTGCTGTTGGCGGTGCTCACCGCGGCGCCGGGGTGGATTCTTTACGGCGTGTCGATCTGGAATGTTTTCAGCCTGAAAAAATTTACCTTCATGCAGGCCCTTTTGGCATACAGTCTGCTTATCGTTTCAAGCATCGCGCTCGTGCTTGGCCTTTGGTATCTGCTGCTCGCTCAGACACGCCGGCTCTCCCGCATGGTCGAAGGCCCTTACGATGCGGCATCAGGCGTTTCGGCGGCCACCCGCTGCGGCAACTGCGGCTGGCCGCATGATTATCCCGATCGCTACTGCCGCCATTGCGGCAAACCGCTTCCGGCGAGTTCCGATGCGGTGCCCCGGCCCCCGACCGCCCCGGCCGCATAATGCCCCGCAAATGGGACAGGCTCCTGGGGCCTCTGCGGGACTATCCTTCCCCCGCTTTCGCGCTGTTCAGCGATGATAATGCCGTCCCCTGAAAGGTGGGTTCTTGACCACAACCTCTGCAATGCAAACCCCCGATCAAGCCGACGCGGCCGCCCCGGTGCTATCGCGCGGGCGGCTCGCGGTAATGGCGTGGTCGCATTTCTTAAATGATGGCGGCGCCTTTTTCCTGCCCGGCATTCTGCCCGCAGTGATGAAAAGCCTCCATCAGCCGCTGGTCATGGTCGGGCCGATCATCATGGCGGTGTACATTGGACAGATTCTTCAGCCGCTGGCGGGCATTCTTGCCGATCATTGGGGGGGAAAAGCGTTTGTGATTCTCGGGCTTATGACATGCATTGGCATGGCGTCGCTGGTCGGTTTTTCCCCCAACGTATGGGTACTGATCATGCTGGTACTCCTTTCCGGGCTCGGCAGCACGGCGTTTCATCCCCAGGCGCTCGCAGCGGCGCGATCCGTTTCCGGGCGCCGCAACGCCCTTGGCATGGCCGTCTTTCTGGTGGGCGGTGAACTCGGCCGCGGCTTCTGGCCGCTTCTCGCAAGCGTCATCGTCGCCAACTACGGGCTTCATAAGCTTTGGCTCATGGCGATTCCCACTTTACTGACGCTGCCGTGGCTTGGCCGACTGGTGCCATCGTTGCCGTCCCGGCCCATATCGGGGGGGAAAATTTCCATCCGCGCCCATCGCCGCCCGTTTTTTATTCTGATCGGTTTTTCCGCCTGCCGCAGTTTCGCCGTTTTTGGCTCCATTGCATTTATTCCGATCATGTGGCACTTGCGCGGTGGCAGCCTGGTGACGGGGGCATCGATTCTTTCAACTCTGCTGATCACTGGCATCATCGGGCAACTCGCCGGCGGGGGCGCCGCAGATAGATGGGGGCGTCGGCATGTGCTGGTGGCATCGAGCATCGCGATGCTTTGTCTGATGCCGCTGATTCCAATGGCAACCGGCATTTGGCTTTATTTGGTCGCCGGCCTTCTGGGCATTGCCACGTTCAGTACGTTTTCAACCACATTGGTAATCGGGCAGGATTTATTTCCGGAGAATCGGGCACTCGGTTCCGGCATTGCCCTGGGCTTTTCCAACGCCATCGGAGCGATGGGTCTTTTCCCACTGGGTTTTGTTGCCCGCGATCTGGGGATTGCGGCGGTGTTCGATCTGCTTAGCGTTTCCGTCGGTGGAATGCTGCTGCTGAGTTTCTTCTTCAGAAAAGATATACACGTATCGCTTCATTGATATAATGAAGTGTATTGTATGCCAGCGCCCCGCTGGTTCAGAATGCCCGCGGCCGCCCCCGCCCCCTCCCCACTTTGCATAACTGCCCGAAAGCCAAGCGCTGCGCCGACTGCGCAAGCATTGGCGCTACACGCTCCGCACTGAAAAAAACCATTTGTCACGCGCCGGCGGCCGCTTATTTGAGCGTTTTGTGTGCGTTGTGCAAGCAGGGCGCTAAGCCGCTGATTATCGCCCCATTTTATCTCAAAAAAAACTTTTCCTTAGCGCCGCTTTAGCACAAAAGCCCATAATCCCACCCTCGTTGTTGAGAATTATTCGGCGGGCGATCCCGTCGGAAATCGACCCGGAATGTTGGATAGCTTTACAGGAGAACGAGCTATGAAGCCACGGAAACCCACACGTCCTTGCCGACCCGCCATCCTCGCCGCCGCCGCGGCGGTGGGCATTTCGGCAACTACCTTTGCCGCCGCACCCGCCACGCAGCCCGCGGCCACACAGCCCACGGCCGCCCAGTTGGAGGCCGAGATTCAGGCCCTGCAAGTGCAAGTGAAGACTCTGCAGTCCAATGGCCAGCATCTGCAGGCATCGGAAGAATCCGCGGCGCAGGTTCGCCAGATTGTTAAGCAAGTTCTTGCTGACGCCAAAACCCGCTCGCAATACATGGGCAATGCCTTGGAAGCCGGTTACAACAACGGCTTTTTTATTCAGTCCGCCAATAAAGATTTTAATCTCACCATCAATGGCTATCTGCAATACCGTTATACCTACGCGCAGGCCCAACGTGGCAGCAACGCCACCGCGACCGGTGGCCAGATTCCCTCCAGCAGCATTGGTAATTCCAATGGCTTCGATGCCCGTCGCGCGCGGCTCATTCTTTCCGGCTATGCGTTTAAGCACATCATTTATTCAATTTCCGGTGACTTCGCCAGCGGCAGCGGCCTCGGCAACAGCTTTCAGATACTTGATACCTGGATCGGCTATGAATTCAATCCGGGCTTCATGCTCCGTACCGGCTCCATGCTCGTTCCATTCACCCATGTCGAATATTACAGCTCGGGAACCGAGTTCCCCGAGTTCGCCGCCGCTGAGGCCCCCTTTGATCCCGTGCGGTCGCTGGCCGTGGATGCATCGGGCAACCTTGATAACAATAAATTCTTTTACGACGCCCAGATTAACAATGGTTCCAAGGCCAATAATCTCGATGGCTCCGACACCGTGGGCGCCAGCACCAATTTGGATAACCGCATGGGGTTCTATGCCCGTGTGCAGTATGCCGGTGCCGGCACCAACGCTGATTTTGTCGATTCGCCGGATGTCGCATGGCATAAACATCTGGTTTGGGCGGTCGGTGCAGCCGCCGGTTATGAAGAGCAGAATTCATCGCCTGGTGTGTACCCATCACCGCAAACGTCGTTGGCGATTGTCGGCTTGGCAACCCCCGGGAGCGGTTACCTCGGCGGGGTTGCCGCCAGCGGTTCGCTGTACCGTGCGACCGTTGACGCTCATATGAAATACCGCGGGCTTGCGCTCAACGGCGCCGTGTACTATCAGCATTACAATGCCGCGACCCCGGGTGCGGGCGGTGATACCGCGCTTCTGTATAAAACGTATGGCACGGGCAGCGTCTGGCAGCTTGGCGCGTACGGCGAAGCGGGCTACTTCATTGTGCCGCACAAATGGGAACTCGCCGCGCGCATTGGGGATCTGACGACCAACGGCACGGGCAAGCAGTCGATGGAATATACGGCGGGCGTTAATTACTACATCTTTGGTGAAAACGCCAAGATTCAGGGCGCATTCACCTACCTGCCCAATGCGGCGTACAGCAGTCCGAACATCGGATCGACGATGAACACGGCGGACTACATTGCCCAGGTTCAATTTCAGGTTAAGTTCTGATTCAGCCGAAAAGGCGTAAGGGTAAGAACACACCGCGAGGGGGCGGGCCGCAGCGGCCCGCCCCCTCTTTTCTTTCAGGCCACGGCGAAATGCGCCGCGTTCTTGCCGATATAATGGCGCCACTCTGCTGGCACATCATCTTCCGCGAAAATGGCCTTGACGGGGCACTCCACGACACAAAGCCCGCAGCCAATGCACTCCGACGGGTTAATGTACAGCTGCTCGGCCTTCTCGCACTCGGCCTCATCCCTCCTCGGGTGGATGCAATCTGCGGGACACACGGCGACGCATGCAGCGTCCTTGGTGCCGATACAGGGTTCAGTGATTACATAAGTACTCATTAGAAAGTCTCCGGAGTTAGTCATTCTTCTTACAAGAAGTAGCGCCGCCCAGGCCCAAAAATTTCAAAATTGGTATTCCATTTGTTCGAGCGCGTGTTGCGCCGCTTTGCGGATGTCCCCGTCTGGATCGTCAAGCATCTTCCTAATGGCACCGGCGGATGATTTTAGTTCGCCCAGCGCAACAATCGCCGCTCGCCGTACATCTGGTTGGGGGTGAGCGAGCAACAATTCGATCTGGCGCGCCGCGGGGATTTTCTTTCGTCCCGCAACGGCAGCCGCCTCCTTGGCCACCTGCCACGCGGGATCAGAGAGTGCCCTTATAATCCCCTTGGCGACACATTCGGTCGGAAACTTATTCAGGGCGATCGCTGCCTCCTGCCGTACCTGCCAATCGATGTCATTGAGCATTTCCACAATAACTTGTGCGATCAGTTCCGCATCCACCATCGCAAGAGCACCAATGGCCAGGCGCCTTACGTAGGCATCCGCATCACGAAGGGCGGCCTCAAGGGCGGAAAGGCATGCAGAATCTTGCATGAAGCCCAACGCCAGCACGGCCTCCCGCCGAACTTCGACGTCTGGATCATGTGCAAGGCGTGAAAGCATTGGTATCGCCTCGGTCACGCGCAGTTCACGAAGTCCGAAGATTGCACCGGATCGTATGCGACTATCTGAGTCCTGCGCGGCGGCCATAAGGGGCGGCCCTGCACTCTGATCGCGAAATTCCCTTAAAGCTGACTTCGCGGCCGCCCGCACATCCTCGACATCGTCAGCGAGGCACCTCACAATGAAGGGTATCGCGGCCGGGTCGCCAAGTTCTTCCAGGTACTTCAGGGCCAGCCTTCTGACGGCGACATCAGCGTCAGAAAGCGCATCGCATAGAAGCTTCAGATGGCGAATATCGAGAGCGTCATCAAGTTCCGTCATGGCAAGCCGACGGACTTGTGGGTCTCCGCTGGAGAGCCGAGTATCAATATCGCTGCACTGATGGGTGTCAACTGGCATATTTTGTCACCTCAAAAGATACGGAATCTTCACGGTTACGGCGTTTGCGGGACAATCCACCTGGCAAGGTGTGCAATACCAGCACTCGTCGCGGGCCATATAAGCCTTTCGCGTGTCTGGATTAATGGCCAAGGCATCCAAAGGGCACACCTCGACACAGACGCGGCACCCTTCGATGCACTTGTCCTGGTCTACGACTACCGGTAAATCAAAATGCTGAATCGCCTGAGGCATCAGTTTTCTCCTTGTTTCATAAATTCCATGGCACGATTGGCTGATTATCCGCACGGCCACTCCATAAAATCGCGTAAGTTTTTCAGACGGCCTCGGCCACAGCCGCGGGCGCTTCAATCCGCAGCCGCCCGTATGAGTCCCGCTCACCTTTTTCAAGCGGTACCACATAGGGGGCGACGGGGCGTTTAATAAACTCGATAGTTCCGTCCGCCTTTCGTCGAAGATTTTGGTGGACGAACCAGTTGGTATTGTCGGATACGGGATATTCCACACGAAAATGGTAAAGGCCCCAGCGACTTTCCGTACGGTTGAGCGAGGCGCGGGCCGCCATCTCAGCGCAATCACGGATAAAGTGAACCTCCATAGCACGCATCAGTTCATGAGGATCCCTCGCTCCCATGTCATTTAGGTCCGCCTTGGCGCGGATGAAGTGCTCGAGCCCGATCTCCATTCGGGTGGTTAGTTTGGGAGGCTGCAGGTAGTCATTAACCATCCGGCGCAGCTTGTACTCCACCTGATGATGTGGGAACCCTCCGGGCTGCGACAAGGGCCTTAGAACACGATCGCGCTCCGACTCAACCTGGGCCGGATCGACCATTGGCTCGGATACTCGCTTGGCGTACTCGACGGCATGCTGGGCGCAGATCTTTCCGAAGGTAAATGCCCCAAGAAGATAATTATGCGGGATCGACGCCATATCGCCGGCCGCGTAAAGCCCGGGAACCGTCGTCTCACCGTTTTCATTCGTCCAGACGCCTGACGCACTGTGCCCGCTGCACAGGCCAATTTCGCTGATGTGCATCTCGACCATGTCAGTGCGGTAGCTTTTACCGCGTCCGGCGTGGAATTGGCCCCGAGACGGCCGTTCGGTCGTGTGCATGATCCGCTCGATCTCCGAGATAGTTTCATCTGCAAGGTGATTCATTTTGAGGTAAACCGGTCCCTTGCCGGAGTTGAGCTCGCGATAGAACTCCATCATCATCTGTCCGCTCCAATAGTCGCACTGAATGAAGCGGTGCCCCTGGGCGTTGACGGTGTGACCGCCAAATGGTCCGGCTACATAGGCGCAGGCCGGGCCGTTATAATCCTTGATCAGCGGATTGATCTGGAAGCATTCGAGGTTCGTTAATTCGGCGCCCGCGTGAAAGGCCATCGAGTAACCGTCACCAGCGTTTGTGGGCATTTCATAGGTGCCGTAGAGGTAGCCCGACGCCGGAAGGCCGAGCCTCCCGCAGGCGCCGCAGGAAAGAATCACTGCTTTGGCGCGGATTACAACGAACTCGCCCGTGCGTGTGTTAAATCCCATCGCACCGGCTACGCGCCCTGAATCTAGTAGAAGCCGGGTCGCCATAATGCGATTCTCAACCCGGACTCCCACACGGCGAATTTTTCGGCAAAGGATCTTTTTGAGGTCATAGCCTTCGGGCATTGGCAGCACATAACGGCCATTGTGATGCACCTTCTTCATATCAAATTCGCCGGTACTGGTTTTTTGGAATTTAACACCCCATGAATCAAGTTCCGACACCATCTCCGCGCTGCTCTGCGCATATCGGAGCAACGCACGCTGGTTAACGATTCCATCATTTGCGAGCGTAATCTCCTTGACGTAATCCTCGGGTTCGGCATGCCCGGGCATCACTGCGTTGTTCAGCCCGTCCATCCCCATCGTAATGGCGCCACTGCGCCGGATATTCGCTTTTTCGAGAAGCATGATGGTGCGATCGGGCATGGCCTCTTTTGCCTTGATTGCGGCGACCGATCCCGCGCTGCCGCCGCCAATGACTAAAATCTCTGCGTGAAGTTCCATATAAGTCCTCGTAATAATCTTCTCGAGTCGATACTCATTTGCTAAAGCGGGCTACAACACCCACTCCGACGCCGCGTATCTACGGGGTATGGCGAAACGTCGTTTAAAGGCGCGTGGCGCCCGGAACCCTTCTATTTGCTCCTGCGGCCAGTCATCCATGGAGGGGACCGGAGGTGCCGGCCCACTCCAGATGCCGCCCTGCCGACGCAATTCGCGCTGATCGACAACCCAATCTGCATAGCTCTCAATGACCACATGGCCGCCAACCGCGTCCAAATTCGCCGCCCGTGTGCGGGCGTCACGCTCAACCATTCTGTCAACGTAGTCGGGATCCAGTCGTTGGCCGGCCACGCCGACTTCGTAGCCGAGCTCGCGAAGTTCATCGCCCGCGATCTGGCAAAATGTTCTCTCGTCGCACCTTGCCATTTCATCCTTATGGACGCCAATGAATCGGCTGTGAACCGGCTCTCCCAGTGAACGGTGGTCAATTGCTCGAGCGCGCTGCGTCGCGAGATCCCCTTTATAAAACGCCAGCATGGCCGGCTCATATTCCTCCGAGAGAAAATGGCAAATTTGATCCAGCGTGTCTTTGGCGGCCGTCACCATCGATTCGTAGGAAATAGCGATAAGCCTCTCGGCGGGATACTTGTGCATCGCTTCAATCGTCGCTCGGGCACATCGCTTCCATAGCAGCGCGCCAGCCACGGCGTTGGTCGGTCCAAAGCATGATCTTAGCTGTGAACAAACAACGTCTCGGCCATCTCGATACATCAATATCACTTTCGCATTTGGGAAGTCTTCGAAGATGTCAGTCAGATAGAAAAGGCTATGCGGCGTCTTCTCGCCCCATCGCACCTTGCCACAGCGGGTCCGATGCCACTCCATAATCGCTTTAAAGGCGCCCCTAAAGGAATGATCGTCAACGAACTGCATTATTTCCCGCAAGACAGTATGCGGATTTACCGACAACCCAAAAAAAGGCCGCTTGAGGCCGAACAGCATTTCCTCAAGAAGCGTGTGAAAGTTCCGCGCATCGGAAAGTGGCCCATACGTCTGGAGATATCGCCTGTACCGTGGATAAAACCAAGTCACCTCTGGCACGGATATTTGGGAATGACAGCCCAGCATGGCCATCGCAAGCGTGGTGCCGGATCGCTCCGCGCCCAGAATGAAGATTGGGTCTTCTCTGACACTTGGCATACTAACCACCGCTCTCCGCTGTTGCCCGCACAGTTCAAGGCCAAATAACGGCATTTACCCGGCGAAGCTGCCGCCATTTGAACTAAGCGGTGACGTCGCCGGCATTTGCGCAGCGAATGCTTGAGATGCAATCGGCGTGCCATATCCTGCTGCAGCGCGGCTGCTCCCAAAATTACCGGCGCATCGTGCTTATCGGGCCGGACAACCTCGTGTGTGCCTTCCTGCCGCCCCGATTCAGGTGTGCTCAGGGGCGTTTTTACGCCCATCTACCGACAAGCCGGATCAAGCTGGCGGCCGGATCGCGTACCCATACAAAATATAAATGCTGGCATGCGAATAAATCATGCTTGAGCGTTTATCGAGCTCACGTTCGATCTGCCACGATGCCCTGCGCAAAATCAATGCGAGGCCAGGAGGTTGTTCGTGTGAACAAAAATACGCCGGGCTTGCCCCACCCTTCATCAAAGCTGAGGCACGGCGAACGCTCCCCGTTTGGAAACGTACGGACTGAATTCTGATAGACATACCGAGTCTGCCGCGGGTCAAGCGCTACGGGTCGATCGAGGTCGAAACGTCCGTTCTTGGTGCAGAACTCGGCTGATTGGGGAGATCGTGCGTACCGCCAGCGCCAAGCAGCGGGCTACGCCTCGGGCTTTGGCCTATTCTTATGACCAAGTCGCCGCCACATAGCGATACGGCTGCAGAAATCGCATCGTGCCGCCTGTAACCATATTCCCACCTCCGGACGAAATGGCACCGCTTTTGCACGTCACTCCACTGGAGCGCCGCCCGCGTCCGAATGCCAGAGCCAGCCCGGTGGCGGGGCCTTGAGTGTGAGAGAACTCTTTAGGAGCCACAAATTGGAGCCACAACCAAGAATGATATCACGCGACGCAAAACTTGAGAGGGGCAACGTTAGCATCCGAAATGTATCGTTGCGCTTCAACGTGGGCGGGTCCAGCATACTTGCCTTGAGCCATGTTTCGCTAGAGGTTCTGCCCGGGGAGTTTGTCTGTGTTGTGGGGCCGTCAGGATGTGGAAAATCAACGCTCCTCGGTGCGGTCGCCGGTTTTATGAAGCCTGTCGAGGGTGAGGTGCTGGTGGATGGCGAGCCGGTGCGTGGACCCGGCGCTGATCGGGGAATGGTTTTCCAGCAACATGCCCTTTTCCCGTGGAAGAGTGTCCTGGCGAATGTCGAGTTTGGCCTGCGCATGGCGGGGGTGAGCGGCAAGCGGCGCAAGATGGTAAGTATGCGCCTGGTCGAGATGGTCGGCCTGACTGGGTTTGAGCATTCTATGCCTTCACAGCTATCGGGTGGCATGCAGCAGCGGGTCGGTATCGCCAGGGCGCTCGCGAACAATCCCGCAGTCCTGCTCATGGATGAACCTTTTGGCTCCCTTGACGCCCTCACTCGCGTCAAAATGCAGGAATTATTATTAAATCTCTGGCAGGAGCTTCGTACCACCGTCATATTCGTGACGCACGATGTTGAAGAGGCCATCTTCCTGGCAGACCGCATTGTGATGCTAACCGCCAGACCCGCGACACAAAAGGGAATCATCGACATCAGCCTTCCTCGGCCGCGGATGAAAGAAGTGGTTACATCTCACCGGTTCAATGAGTACAAGGGGAAATGCCTTGAGATGCTCCACGCCGAAAGCGCCCGCCCGATAGGCGCTCCCTCTCCCGACACCTTAACCTTTGGAGTTGGTGGCGTCGCGTGGCAGGCGCCCGAAAAACAAGCCAGCCAGCATGCTGCATCTGGTTGACCAAATCATTTTAAACTTACGAAGAGGATGTACTTTATGCGATCTGTTAAGCGGATATTGGTCGGTTTTGTCTGCTGTGCTGCGTTGTTGATAGCCATAGGCCGATCGGCAGCACGCACGATCACAATTCGCCTCGGTTATCAGGATATGTGCACCGACACGTACCCTGCGGGAAACGTCATCATGGGCCTGCACTTATTGCGACATTTCCTTCCCACAAAGGGAAAATACGCGGGCGTGAAATACAGAATCGTCTGGCGCAACTATGATTCGGGAGCTCCGCTCACCAATATGATGATCGCTGGCAAACTCGACTTTGGCACCATGGGCGATTATCCGCTCGTGGTTAACGGAGCCAAATTTCAGGCTACCGGATCGGAACAATCCTTGCTGATCACCATGACGGCATACAATCTTGACGGTGCGGGCAATGGTATCGTCGTACCCGTGTCTTCGAAAATCAATTCGGTCGACCAACTGCAGGGCAAAAGCTTATCTGTGCCGATAGGCAGTGCAGCGTGGGGGATGCTTTATCTATTGGCGAAGGATCGTCATATCCCCTTTTCCCACTTCGATATCATCAATCAGGCACCGATGGTGGGCATCGCAGCGATCGCAGAGAATCGCATCGCGGCGCACGCGGATTTTTGCCCCATGAGTGAGTACATGGAATTTAAGGGCACCGGTCGAATGATCTTCTGCGGGTCGGAAACACATATTCCCTACCTCCATGGCGCCGTCGTACGCGCGGCTTTTGCACATAAGTATCCCGCAATTGTTACCGCCTATTGCGAGGCGGTAACCGCTGCCGATGGATGGATCAAGGCCAATCCCCTGCGCGCGTCGCGCATGCTTGCAAAGTGGACAATGATCCCCCGACAGGTGCTATATCTTTACTTCAGTCATGGCGGCTACCTGGTGCCCGATCCGACCATCAAGCCGCTTTGGATTAAAACGCTCGCTTTCGACCATTCTATCCTCACGAAATATGCGGGAGCTCCACCTCTTAAAATGGCCGCATGGGTCGATGCTCGCTACCTCAAGGCGGCTTATAAAACACTTGGCCTGGACTACGCCAAGCAGGAAGCACAAATGGTATCACCGAAGCAAAATATCGGTCGGCCTCCCGAAATATGGGTGAATGGAAATGGCATCGAGAAATTTAAAACGATTTCACAAATGATACGCGGCTATAAAGTCGCGCTGAAATCAGGAAAGAAAGTCAGCGCTGCCTATGTTTACGATCACGATACCGGCATAAAAATGTTCGCACGCACCTCTTGGTTTACCATGAATCAAGGTGCCATTCATGCGTTTATGACCCTAGGTGAGGCGACTCGATCTGTTAAGTCGCACGGCGGGGCCCTCTGCTCGTTCGCCAAGCTTGTGCCGCTGCCGAATTAGGTCACCGGTTTATTGCTAACGGAGAATTGCATGCGCACCGATTACACGAACCCGCTTGAACTCATACTCGGACCTTCTCAGGCCACTGAGCGGCCTGCACTGCACAAACAGAGCCGGTCGTTCAGGATCAGATTTTCCGACGTCCGGAAATACGTGGCCGGAAAGATTGCGGGTTATTTAATAAGTGGCGCAGCGATCGTCGCGTTCCTCTGGATATGGAACACACTATCAACGGACAAAGTCGATTTCGGACTCGACTTTGCGAACGTGCCCTCCGCACAGTCCGTCGCAAAGCACATGCTTCACGCCGCAGCGTCCAAGGCATTTTATGTCAATGTATTGATAAGCTTAAAGAGAGTGTGGCTGGCGTTCGCGTCCGCAGCCCTTTTGGGCTCGCTGCTCGGTCTGGCCCTCGCACGCATCAGTATTATCAAACGGATATTCATGCCATTTGTCGAAATATTTCGCCCCATTCCGGCTATCGCGTGGATACCACTGGCCATCCTGATGTTCCCGACGACGGAATCCAGCATCCTGTTTATTGTATTTCTGGGGGCGGTATTTCCAATCATCCTTAACACCTATCAGGGCGCCTCAGAAGTTCCCAGTCAGCTGCTGCGCGCCGCGAGATCTCTCGGGGCCTCGAGGATTTCGGTATTGTGGCATGTGATTATTCCGTCGGCCCTCCCAAATATCGCAACTGGCTTGTCGGTCGGAATGGGTATTGCATGGTTTTCCCTCCTGACCGCTGAAATGATCGGCGGCCAGAACGGGATTGGCAATTACACCTGGGAGTCGTACCAGCTGATTAAATATCCCGACATAATCGTGGGCATGATCAGCATTGGCATACTGAGCACAGTGTCAACGGCAGTCATTAACTGGATGTGCAAACCACTGCTGCGGTGGTCCAACCATCGGTAACCAGGCGTGGTGCGCCCCGGTGGGGCAGCGCATAAATTGTTCTTGAACCCACCCTCAATTGCTGTGGCGACGATGCTCGCGCCGATTTAGTGTCCCGGCAAGCGTGTAATGAAACGCGCGAATGGCCGGGGATTCAGCACGCCCCCGGAGCATCAGGCGTTGGATCGGCCGCTGCAGTGGAAATCCTTTCACGTTTGCTACCTCGAGTTCACCCCGCCTGATCTCTGCGTCAACGGTGAGGTTGGAGAGTACGCCCAAACCAACCCCTAGAGCGACTGAGCGCTTCACGGCCTCCGTGTCGTTCAGCGCCATAATGCATTTAACCGCCAGGCCGTGAGATGCGAGGAACCTTTCGAATATCGCCCGCATGCCTGATCCAAGCTCCCGGAGGACAAAAGGATATTCCAGAATTTGCTCAATACGTAGCTCCGGCTTTTTGGCGGCCGGATGCCCAGGAGGGGTTATTACGACGAGTTCGTCCATCAAGATTGGTTTGGCCTCGATATCACGATGCTCAATAAACCCGCCGGTGTAGGCCATATCGCACTGGCGTTCAAGGAGGCTTTCCTGAATATCCTTGTCGTTCTTTAACTTCATCTCGACCTCAATGTTGGGATAGCGATCGCGAAATTGCAGTAATATCTCTGGAAATTTATAAACACCGATCGTGCTGCTGGCGCCCACTACCACCCGCCCTCGAGAAACGCCGCGGAACTCAGCCAACGACCGCTCGGCCTCAGACTCAAGACCAAATATGCGGCGCGCATAACCCATCAGTACGTCGCCCTCGCGAGTTAATTCCAACCCGCGCGAGTGCCGCTGGAACAGGGCTAACTCCAACGCACCTTCAAGCAATCGCAATTCTTTCGATACTGCAGGTTGGCTGAGTTTAAGCCGATGGGCGCCCCGCGTGATGCTCTTCTCCTCTGCAACAGCCAGAAATATCCGAAGGTGGTTTAAATTCATCATCGGGAAACCTTTTATGACGAACGCCGTAAACACGCACGGCAAAGGATATCCCTTCTTCATCACACAGACAAAACATCCGCAGGCGAACTGATCCCGCCATAAAAATGCAGCGATCGGTTCATACTGGTGCGCCGAGCGTCCACTTATGCATCTCAAAGATCATCGCCACCCAACGGCACGTGGCATGATGTCGCATATAACTAATGCTTGTATGTTGATAGATATAGAGTGCGGTCGGGCCAATGTTAAATAGAAGCATTTATAAAAGTTATGGCCTGCACGAAAGCCTTAGAAAAAACGGACTGTGATAATAATTTAGGCGATTACCGCACGCTGACCGCAGTGCAATTATAAAAAGTTTCGGGGAGCAGCAATTCGCACAGTTTCAATATTGTCCCGCCAGCAGGCTTTAGTTTGCGGAAATGCTTGCAGTCGCATGCGGCCAATCCGCAATTTGACGGCCTGCCATCAGGCAAAAATCCTCCCACGCCTTCCCTGCCGTCTTTATTCAGGGGTTCTGGCGCAAATAGAATTGCCCCGAAGCAGCAGGTGGCGGCGACGCCCGTGGCATGTGGTTTGCGTCTAGGGACAACCAAAGCCCGGATCATCCGAATGTTTCGGAGTAACGGCACAAGCTAACAGTAATCGCCATACCGCTTTGGCATGATGCGTGTGTTGCCCTTTTTGGAGAAGCCCAATGAATGTGAGATGTTTCTCTTCCAGCGGAAAAATTGTGGTGCTTGGGCTGCTAGCCCCATCAGCCATGTTTTCATCTGCGGTAGCCGCAACCTCGCCCAACGACGTCGCGCCGGCGCGGTCCACCATCGTTCAGTTAAATGCCGAAATTCAGACACTCCAGCTGCAGGTCAGAGCCTTGCAGGAAGCGCAGCCGCGTGTGCTGCGAGCTGAAGAGTCTGCCGCCGAGGTTCGCCAGATTGTTAAGCAAGTTCTTGCTGACGCCAAAACCCGCTCGCAATACATGGGCAATGCGTTGGAAGCCGGTTACAACAATGGCTTCTTTATTCAGTCCGCCAATAAAGATTTTAATCTCACCATCAATGGTTACCTGCAATACCGTTACACCTACGCGCAGGCCCAACGTGGCAGCAACGCCACCGCGACCGGTGGCCAGATACCCTCCAGCAGCATAGGTAATTCCAATGGCTTCGATGCCCGTCGCGCACGAATCATTCTTTCCGGCTATGCGTTTAAGCACATCATTTATTCAATTTCCGGTGACTTCGCCAGCGGCAGCGGCCTCGGCAACAGCTTTCAGATACTTGATACCTG
>JAJZGD010000075.1 GCA_021804985.1 Planctomycetota bacterium | reverse complement strand
TTCGGGACATTTCAGACCCATCCCAATCCCGGCCATTACTCGGACAGGCTCCTGGGGGAAGATGGGCCGCTTAGTCGATACGGAACAGCATACTGCAAATTGCCTTCCGCTTAAAGCGCCGAAGGCAATTGCGCCGCGAACCGCGCAAGGTGGCGGTGGCTGCGGCCCTCTATGCCATCTGCCGCAAAAACGGCCCAGTCGCTGCCATCTGCGGCGTTTTTCAATCGATGCGCCGAAATCCCGCGCCCATCCCCTCCATTATTTTAGCCGGTATTCCAACAAATGGGCATGCCGCTGTATTATCGCTGCAAGGCCCCTTGGCGCCCGTGCCCCCTGAACTGGCTATCCCACGGCTATCCCCAAGTTTGCGGTATTCCACCGCTTTCTTGAAACCTGCGCGCACCCATGGTACTGTTCAGCCTCGGACAGGCTCCTGGGGTAGGCCTTGAATCTTTTGCTGGATTGAGGAGTTGCGCTGGCCATGAACACATCGCTATTAAGAAAATCTTTCCTGGCCGCCGTGGTGGCGTCTTCTGTTGCGTGTTCCGCGGGCGCATGGGCCTCGGCCCCGCCCATCCCGTCGTCCACGCTATCAAGCCTTTCCAGCGCCGACAAAACCCAACTCAAGGCCTACGTTCAATACTGGATGGCTCGCCTGCAGACGACAAAATCACCCACTACAATGCTTCACGCCGCCAACCGCATTCTAAAACCACTAAAAAATGCCGCCGAACCTGCCTCGGCCGTCTTCAGTTATGACTATGGCAGTATTATTAACAACGCCATGAGCCCGCTTCTAAGCCACCCCAAAAAGGCACTCGTGGCTGCCGTCACACTCGGACGCGTGAATGATTTAAGCACGCAGAGTTCACTGGAAACGGCGCTCGAGAGCAGCAATCCGGCGGTCCGTTATTGGGGGGCGGTTGGACTGCTCCGCATTCTGCCGCAGTTGGAATCCATTCCACCCGCCTATCAGGAAGCGCAAAATCATCTGACACGGGCGCTGAAAGTCGAAACGTCGCCCTTGGTAGCGGCCAAACTGGCCGACGCTTTATCGCAATTCACGCCCGTGGGGCCCGGCGCGTTTTCCAACGTCACGAGATGCCTTGGCGTTCAGGCGAAACTTTTTCACCTCCGGCCGCCCACCACTGTTGCGCAAGCTGGCATGCTTGCAGATTCACTCGTGGCCGTCATTAATGCACAGGCTCATCCCACCGCCAAAGAGAAAGTCGTTGCGGCCTCCGCCCTGACCGATTTGCTCAGCCTCACCTGCCAGTATTGGGCCGCCAAAAAGCTGGGCCGAACGCAGAGCAAAATGGCCGCCAGCGCCATGACGAAGTTTGCCAATGCCCTTAATATCGTTACCGGCACCACTGATTTTACGATCGGCGGTCTTTCCGATACCAGCAATGCCGACGCCACATTGCTG
This sequence comes from Planctomycetota bacterium, assembly GCA_021804985.1. Lineage (GTDB taxonomy): Bacteria > Planctomycetota > Phycisphaerae > WQYP01 > WQYP01 > JAJZGD01. The sequence goes on along the minus strand of JAJZGD010000075.1, from coordinate 13,546 downwards.
ACCGTGAATGAATTGACCGGATCACAGGGACAAGCCGGCACCATTCAGAAAATTTTCCCCGGTGTTCCGATTCCCCCGCGTATTGCCATCCATTGATTGGGTCACCTCAGCAGGTTTGTTATCGATGCCCCAACGCCCCGGCGATCCTATAAAAATATCTGCCATCCACGCCCCATTTCATGGCCGGGTTCTTTTACCAGGCAGCAAAAGCATCACCAATCGGGCATTGGCATTGGCATCCGTCGCCCGGGGGCCATCGATTCTCACCGGGGTATTATTGGCCGATGACACCCGCTGCATGATCGATGCCCTGCGACAGCTGAACATCCCGATTACCATCCATGAAGCGGCGCGGGAAATACGCATCGAAGGCGCCGCCGGCCCGTTTAATCACCCCGCGGCTGATCTTTTTTGCCAGAATGCCGGAACCGCCATTCGCTTCCTCACCGCGTTGTGCGCCGCGTCGCCCGGAAAGTACACCTTGGATGGCACCGCACGCATGCGACTGCGACCCATCGGACAACTCATCGAGGCACTTGGGGTGCTGGGCTCCCCCGTAAAATTTCTCGCAAACCACGGCTATCCGCCGCTGATGGCAGGGGGGGGCATTGGCGGCGGCCAGTGCAGTTTTGAATCGGCTCAGAGCAGCCAATATATTTCCGCCGTGCTTATTGCCGCACCGCTGGCCACTTCACCGGTGGATATTAAACTCGTTGGGCCGGTTACCAGCGAACCGTATGTCCGTATGACCATAAGCATGATGCAGGCATTTGGGGTTACCGTCGAAAGTTCTCTTTCGGCCGATATGCAGGTGCGCAATTTACGCGTGGCCAGTCCCGCGTATTACACCGGCTGCCCGTATGCCATCGAACCCGATGCCAGCAACGCCAGCTATTTTCTCGCCGCCGCCGCCGTCATACCCGGCAGTTCCATGACCATTCCCGGCCTCGGTCGCTATTCGCTTCAGGGGGATGTTCTATTCGGCGATGTGCTGCGCCAAATGGGCGCCGATGTATTAATGGATCGCAATGAAATCCGTCTGACTGGCCCGCGCCGTTTGGAAGGCATCACCATTGATATGAACGCCATTCCCGACATGGTACAGACGCTCGCTGTGGTGGCCATGTTTGCCGATTCTCCCACACGCATCGTCAACGTGCCGAATTTGCGATTGAAAGAAACGGATCGGCTCGCCGCCCTGGAAACCGAGTTGAAAAAGCTCGGCGCCGGCGTTCGCACCACGGCCGACTCCATCGAAATTTTTCCCGCGACCAGTTATAAACCCGCCGCCCTCGATACCTATGACGATCATCGCATGGCCATGGCCTTCGCGGTTGCCGGCCTGCGCATCGACGGTGTACAGATCAATGATCCGCAGTGCACGGCGAAAACTTATCCCGACTTTTTTTCTGATTTTTCTGCTGCGCTGCGCGCCCGCCCCCCGCACTAAACGTGCGATTCGAGCCGCGGGGGCCTCCCGCGTGATCCGCAGCGCCGGTTGCCGCGCCGGCATTTTTCCACTACAAAACGGCTTTTAACAAGGCTACAATTCGCTGATGAAAAGTTCTGTTTCCTCCGTGCCCGATCCTGTGCCGCATTCCCCTCCTAACCGCGGCCCGCAGGCCCATGTGGCCGTCGAGCGGTGCCGTGTGGCCGCACCGCTGCTGCCGGTCAGCGGGTTCGACCCCGCGCAATCCCCGGACCTTACCAACGCCCGCAGCTATTGCGTTTCGATCGGCCAGCGCAAAATACCGTTTAAGTATCTCCGCAGTTCGTGCGAGCGCCGTCCCGCACTGATCTGTCTCCATGGTATGGGCCTTACGACATCATCCTTTTGGGGCGCTTTCCCCTATTTGCTGCCGATCTGTGATCTGGTGCTCATCGATTGGAGCGATTTTGCCACCGGCGCCCGTTGGCCGCGGCGGGGCATACCGCTTGCCAATTTGGCCAGCGACCTGATGGCCGTACCGAATGCCTTGGAACTCGAACGCTTTTCGGTCGCGGGGTCCAGCCTCGGCGGCGGTTTAAGCCTCATGACGGCGATGGACTTTCCAAACCGCGTGGAAAAAATAATACTTCTCAATCCCGCCGCCTATCCCCAGAAATTACCCGGTTTTTACAAGGTTGCCCGTATTCCCTGGCTCGGTGAACTCGCCATGTGGTGGACGCCGCCGGACAAACTCGCATCGGGTATTGTTTATACCGGCTATGCCAATCCGCGGCGCGCCAACCCCGCGCTGGTAGACGACTATCGCCGCAACATGCAGCCGCTGGCCAATCGCCTCAAGCTGATGCATTTAATCCGCCATCTGCCCACCCGAGAGGCGCAGCTGCAGCGCTACGCCAATCTCGCAGCGAATATCTCACAGCCCACACTATTGATCTGGGGTATAAAAGATGGCCTTATCGACGCACGCACGCCGCAGCGGCTCAAAGACGATATCCCGAATTTGAGAGTGGAAACACTCGCCGCCATCGCGCATCTTCCTCATGAAGAAAGCCCCGCGGAGGTTGGCCCCATAATGGCAGAGTTTTTATCTACAGGTTAGTTCAGCGCGCCCGACGCCGGCGCAGCCGCGCTTGCCGCAGCCGCCCCTCGGCCAGCAACCCCGCGACCGCCGCATTGGCGGACACAATATGCCGCCCGCCGGCGTCGAATAATCGGACTCCATATTGGCTCTCTGCACCCCATCGGACCAAAAACTATCACAACATCTTTCCGCGTGGCCCCTGCATCCGCCTTACGCGCGGTTAATTTCATCAACAATTGCGGCGGTCTGAGCGTATTGGAAGTATAATCAGCCATCTGGGCGGTTATGGGTTTGGCGGTCAATCAGGAACGAGCGTTGCAAGAACAATCTACCAAACAAGATGCCGTCAATTCAACGGCCCCGCGCCCGCGCCACATCATTGGGAAGATCGTTCTCTGGTTCTGGCTTGGCATGACCGCCGTGTGGATCGGCAGCTTTCTTGCGTCTTGGCAGTTCACGCTCCAAACGACCAGCGGCGAGCGCGCCATGGTCTACTTAATCCGCGGCGCGCTGTATTACCAAAGCCGCCCCGCCCCCAAAACGCCTGCTGCCCATGCGTTTCACCTTTTCATCGGCAATCTGCCATACGGCCGCTTACTCGCACCGGCAACCGGGCTGCTTATTAAAACCAACGGCGGCATGACCGTGGGCGGCGATATTGTCGATCTTCATGGCTTGGTCTGGTCGTCCAGCCCGTCCCTCGGTGTCGGCCTGATTCTTACGCCGCTAAGTTTGGCACTTTTACTCCTCGGGCCGCTCGCCTGGTGGTTGGTTCGCCGCAGAAGCCGCCGCTCATCACCGGATACCAATGTTCCCAACGCCTGACGGCGCACCGACACACTCAGGTATTTCCCCCGCCACAAATTAATAAATGGAGACTTGTATCGGGCGAAAATAGGCTGGTGCCAAAGCCCCTTACTTCCGTAATAACGCCAGTTCACCACAAACACGGCCCGGTTTGCCTCGCGCCCAACCCGCGCGATTTCCCGCCTTGTCGCTATGCCAGGCTCCGGAAACCAACTCGACGGCATATACATCCCCCGTGCCATCCACGGCAGAAAGCCATTGGATAAAACCAGCGTGGGCGCATCCGCCGTTAATGCAATCACATGCTTCCATTCCTTCAACTGCCTTTTGTACGCCCACAATCCACCGGTATCGCGGTCGCGAATTTTATACTTCCACCCGCTTGCAACCACGGCAAACGTATACGACTCGCCGACAACCGCGAGCACCGCGAGCACTGCGACCCATCGCCGGTTGATGCGGCCCAGGGTGATCAAACCCGCCACGAACAGCACGGGCATATAACTGTAATATTCCCATGAGTGCCGCCATCCATAAAATCCAAATACAAAGCACAAATGCATGATGCCGACGCAGGCCAGCGTTTCAACGCCGGGCGACGGCAGCCGCCAGCGGAAACGCCGCACCACGCCCGGCAAATAATAAATCACGATGCCCAGCAGGATCAGCCATATTCCCGCCGGCGTGCCGAGATAATAAAAAAAACCGTGATACGCCGGAGACCAGAACCGCTGACCGCGGCCCAGCAAAAATCCAAAATGGGTATCGGCGTAAGTCCGCAGGCCGGTAAGGGGAATAATTGTCAGGGCCAGTGACCGCCAGCCAAACTGCCATATGCACCCCGCCGCTGCTACCACACCGCATACGATCGCCGGCCACGTTTGCTCCAGCAGATAGCGGAAATTTGCTCGACGGGCGGCAAAATCCCAAAGGATCAGCAATAACAAAAGCAAGCCGTAGACATATCCCATCGAAGGTTTTACAAACACGCAGATGGTACAAATAGCCAATGCGGCGCGGCGATTTCCTCGCGCTTCAAAGGCGATGGCCCACAGCAGCAGCGCTGCCTCCAGCGGGTGGGTCAGCGTCAGGTAGGCAGGCATAATCGCCAGCGGCAGAGCGCAAAAAAGCCACAGGCGACTAAGCTTCGTAGCATCGATGGCCCGCATAAATAGCGTGATGGCGCCCGCCATCAGAATTTCAAGAAAAGATGTGATAAGAATAAAACCGGTAGGTGTTCGACCCAGAATTGCCAGCGCCCGATGGGCAAAAATCAGGCTCAGCAAGCCGTGCGTGTAACCAAAATCGATGGCGGGCCGCAAGCCGGCGGATATCAGCACGTCCCCCTTGAACGCCGTGCCGGGATCAAAAAAGGCGAAGAGCGACCAGTCCGCAATTTTGGGCAATTCAAAAAGCTGGAGCAAAAGCAGCAGCCCGGATAGTCGCAGGAAAAGGCCCCAGCCGTTCGGATCGGGCCTTGCCGCACCAGTTACCGCGCCGCTGCCAAAATTCGGGGAATCTGGTGCGCTTGGCTGGTCGGGATTTAACATGGCAGCGATTTTACGCGACCGGCGCTGATTGGGAATTGCGTCGAAGTCTAATGCCCTTTGGCAGCGGCGGGCGTTACCCCGATCCGTCCATCCTTAAGCAATTGCTTAACCCCCGAAACCAGACTTTCACCAGGCCGGAAAACCCATTTGCGGTCTTCCGCATTCTGGCCGGGCGTGCTCCATGTGGCGTAGTAAAGCACGGTTTTCGCAGGCGGCTTTTTCCCCTTGACGGGCTTGAACGCCGTCGCCCACCATATCCGCAGAGTTCCCTTCAACTCCACCGGCGCGACTTTCTTCGCCATTTTCGCGGGCTCCGTGGCGGCCGGTTTGGGCGCCGAGAAAAAAATGGTCGCTTGGATTGCGTTGTGTGGGGCCGGGGCATGAGCCAGCCATTCATGGCAAATGATCGGGCTAAGCTCTGAGGTCAGCGAAGCCACATCGGTTTGTGCTATCGCCCCATGGCCGGCCGCGGTCTTCGCGGTGGCGAGGCGCCATGTTCCATGTGTGTTAATCAACGCGGCCCGCTTCCCGGCTTGAGATACCACGATGCGATTGACCGCCGCCGGCGAAATCATTGCAACTCGGTGCGATCGCAGCGATGAGGCACCGGGCAGCAAAGGCGAAAGCCGATCCGTCGATACCATATAGACGGTGCGCCAGCCGCTGACTTGCACCGGCGAAAGGCCCATTTTCCCGGGTTGCCCGATGGTGATAACCTTTGGATGCAGATGCCCGGGCAGATCGATCGTCACACTACCTATGGCGTGATCCATCAATGTCGGTGCCGGTGTGTTAATGACTGATTTGGCTCGGATGGCCGTTATTTTCTCAAGCAATGCAGCGATGGCAGCACTGCGGGCGGTCAGCGGCTTGCCTCCATTCCACGCGATCGCGGTAGTCCCCATTTGCCACATGCCATTGTGATGCATGAGATATAGGTTTGCCGGCAGCAGCGGTGGGGCGGCATGCGATCGGTGCAGGATGACCGCCTTCGCACGGCTGAGTTTGGCGCGCGTTAATGCAAGGTCTTGAAAGTGCCGCAGCGAGTGATGCAGCTGGGCAAAGGTTGCGGACCGCACGATGGCCAATCGGGGATTCTGGCTGCTCAAGGCGTACACAAATGTATGCCTTAGATCGGTATATCGGCCAAACGCAATATGGAGCGGCGCGGGCACACTGGGCTGCGTGGTGGGGGGCAGATTGGGTGCAGGCACCGCCCGGAATGTGATGATCGCCTGAAACGCTGCATGCGCTATTTTCGCTGCGCCGGCTTTGGCAAAGCGATGCGCCGCGAGAAGTTGCAAATTGCTCAGCCAGTTGGTCACCTTCGTCGGGTTGGCACGCACCAACATGGGGGATTTAATCACCCATCCCGTGCCGTGGCGCACCACGCGAATCGTCATAGAGCCATCCTTGAGCGCAATCGATTCCACGGCCGAGGCATGAAAACGCGTTAACGATTTCGTCGCAAAATGAGATTCACCCAGCCGCAGTTTGTGTATCCAGGCCCGGCTGACCACGGCCGCTTTATGATCCGAAGTTTGCACGTATAGGCGGCCGCCCACGGTGGTTCGGCCGATGCGCAGCGTAAGTTTTTTCCCATTGGCGCGCGTTAATTCCAGCACGGCCCGCGGCGGCGCAAGCCCCAACGCATGGGCTGAATAGCGCGAAGTGCTTCCAATTTGCACGCGGAAATGATATTTCAGCCCCGTGATCTGATCACAAAGTTCACCGATGGCGAAATCGCGGCCCCATGCCTTCTGCGGCGAAATAATATACCAGTGCGATTGGCGCTTCTGCATTCTCAGCACCGGCTTGCCCGGCGCCTTGAAGCTAACCCCAACCACCGGCGAGCTGGACGCCTTAAATAATAATCCATGTGCTGCCGCGCCGCCGGGTGCCGCTGGCTGATGGCGAAGAAATATAACCACTGCCAGCAGCCCGATCATGACAATCAGAATGGACGCTGTAAGCCTGAAATTCAACTTCTATCTCCTTTTGCCATAGCATCAAAAGCATCGCGGTCCGCCGGGGTTTGCCGTCGTCAGACGCGCCGTCGCATCATCAAAACCACAATGCCCAGGATCGCCGCGATCGCCGCCGGCCCGGCAAATGTAAATATGCGAACTTGTGTCACCGCAGACGCCGACATCGGCGCAATACGCATCGCAACCGTGGCCCGCGGGCTTGCCGCGATTAGCTTCGATTGCCCGCTAAGCCAGTACATGCTGTTCATAAACAGGGCGGAATTTCCCGGAAATTCCAAAATGTTGCGAAAAGACCGGCCCGTCTCAAGCGTCTCGGCCGACTCGAGCAGCCCATTAAAAATAAACAGCACATTGCCGATGGCCACCACGCGGCTGGCTCCCTTTTTCGCCAGCGCCCCGAGCGGCATCGAACCGCGCGTATCCTCCGCGGCATTAAAATGCGATTTGAATGGGGCATCGGCGGATTGGGCCCAGACATCCAGCCCGCCCGGACTTCGCAGAATCACCTGCCGCGTTATCCCCGCAGGCGCTGCAGTGGTAAGACCCACCACCGTCGGGCCCATGACGGCCGGATCGCCGCTGTTCGGCAGCCCCATGAACATTGTCAGCAGCGAATTCATCGGAGCCGTGATCACATTCTTCGGAAATCTCGTCATGCGAACCTGCGGCCCCACCACGGAATGGCCCTGCCCATCGCTTTGGCGTGACACCACAACCAGGTTGGGCCGGTAACGGATACCATAGCTCGCGAGCAGTTCTTTAAACGGGGCCTTGCCGCCGGATGCCATCAGCAATTGCGTCGGCATGGCGCCAACCAGAAACAGGGCCGAACCCCCCATTTGCAGCTGCCGCCGAACTTGCTCGTCAAGCTGACCGGCGGCCTGCATTTCCATCATCCCCATCTGCCCGCTTGGGGGAATGCTCAGAATCACCCAGATCACACCTTTGCCAATCGCCGGGGGTGGGCCGGATGGCCCGGGCATCTGCGGGTTCGACGAAATGGGAGACCACTGCAACACCGAGAAATTATTCCGTTGCAGCTTCCGCGCGATGGCCGAAAAGGGGCCGCCCGCGCTCGTTAACGGCATCGGCTCCGCCGTCACAAAAACCACTTTAATCTTCTGCGGGTGAAGAATGCTCAGCAATTTGCCATTGATCGCCTCTTCGCCATTAAACGAATATCGCAATTGGTGTGAGCCATGCTTCGCGCCCAGGCGTGCATTGAACATTTCCCCGGCGGTTACAGCCTTTACCGCCTGCGGTGAAATAATCAGCAGCCGATCGGGCCCGATGTCGGCCAAAGCCGCGGCCGATTTTACCGGCTTAAGCGCATGGAGCGATGCCACATAGCTTCCAATAAGCTGGCGCATCTTGCGGATGGCCGGAATCTGCCCCTTGAGCCAAACCTGATATTCCGGGGCCAACACCGCAATCATTGATTTGGTCGTCGCTACTTTTAAATTGCTTGCTATGCGATGGAGCACGTGGCCGGTGCGCTTGGCCAAAGCGGGCCAATCCGCCAAGGTGGAATGCTTTTCATGCTTAATGTTCTTCGCAAGGCGGCGCAGTTCGGCCGGCGCTTCGTGTGAAAAATAACCCGCAATGTTAATGAGCTCCGCGCTTTGATCCCGGCTCATGCGCTTAACGCTGTTCACCAGCAGAAGCGATGCCGACATCTGCTTAAAATTCTTTTCCAGTTTCACCAGCAGGCCGATCCCTCCTGCCAGCCGCTGTTCATAAGGCTTCAGGCGGTTTCCAAAGTGCTTTTGAATCAGGGTTTCCAGCGCCTTGCGAGACGGCGGCCGGTATTGATGCACATAGGCGCTGGCCCGCTCATATTCATGAATCAACTGCTCAACCCGCGCGTGCTCGGTCAGTTCCAGTTCATCCGCCTGCGAACTTGATGGAAACGTGTTTACAAAGGTGATTCGAGTTTTGGATTTTTCCAGCAAACTCAGCAGGCGCCGCGTTTGCGGCGAAAGCGAATATATTTGCCCCGTCGTCAGATCGTAGCTTTGGTTGTAACGAAAAGTGATCCAATCCACCAGAATCACGACAATCAGTGCGGCAATCGCCAGCAGCAAAGCATTGGATCCGTATAGCCATTTGCTGCGCGATCCACTTCCCACCGGCTTAACGCCTCCAGAAGGGTTTTCCTGTGAACGCTTTAAATTCATTGAGCCAAACTCCATCGCGGCCTTGTGTTTTCACGATTACAATCGATGTGGACGCCTCCGGGCCGATTATCCCCTAGCGCCACTTGCGGCTTTCCAGCACCAGATAGGTAAGCATTAAAAAGAAAAACGTGCCGGTTAAAAAGTACGCCACGTGCGACGTATCCACCAGCCCCATGGAAAAGTGTTGCATCTGCGGCTCGAACGACATGTATGTCATCACGCGCTGGGCCGTATTGAGCCATGCTGGCGGCTGGCTGATAACACTGCCGAGCAGCCCGCCAATCGCCTGGAGCAGAATGCCAAACGTGACCAGTGTCGCACAACTGCTGATCGCCGCGAGAACCTGATGCTGCGTGCAGGCGGAAAAGAACAGCCCGATCGAAACCATCAGCATGCCCATCAGCACCAGGCCGAAGTAGCTGGTAAGCACCGGCAAAAAATCGGGACGCCCGAAAATCGACAGGATCAATACATATACCAGGCTCGATCCAATGATCACGCAGTAAAACGTCAACGCTCCCAAAAATTTTCCCATGACAATGGAAAAATCGCTCACCGGGCTGGTCCGCAGCGTTTCAATCCGGCCGGAGCGATATTCCTCAGAGAACAGGGCCATGGTTATAAACGGCACCACAAACATAAGTGCCAGATGGTTCCATTCAAACATCGGGCCGGGATCCGCCACGGCGCCGGGTGCAAAAACCAGCAGCGAAAAAAGCACGCCCACAAACAGCAGGTAAACCACCAATACCACATACGCGATGGGCGAGTAAAAAAGCCCCATCAGTTCGCGGCGTGCAATGGATAAAGTTTTCACCAAAATTGTGAACCTCCGTAAACCGTCGATAATTTTCCCACGCTCTTAACCCTTACGCCGCCACCGACGCACGACCCGCATCAACCCCCGGATCTGTAATCTGGACAAAAAATTCTTCCAGCGAAGTGCCGGTCGTCCGCATTTCCCGCAGCGCCCATCCGCGGCCCACAACCGTGCTCGCGATCAGTTCACGCAGGGCCCCGTCGAGCTTGCCGGAAAGTGCCAGCGTGCAAACCGGGCCATCTCCCAATACTTCCACATGTTCCACGCCCGGCATCGCGCCAAGGGCCATGCGAATCTGCGGGCCCGGCCCACGCACCTCCACCACCAGCTTGGACCCCGGCAGGCCGCGGCGGGCGCATTCCTGCTTAAGTTCATCCGGTGTGCCCTGGGCCAGAATTTTTCCCCGCCCGATGATAATGACCCGCTGGCATGTCAATTCAACTTCCGAAAGAATGTGCGTGGATAGCAGAACCGTGTGCTGGCCGGCCAACTCCGCGAGCATCTTCCGCGTTTCGCGTATCTGCGTCGGATCCAGGCCCACCGTCGGTTCATCAAGTATCAGCACCGGCGGATTATTCAGCAGCGCGTCGGCAATCCCCAATCGCTGCCGGTACCCCTTTGATAGCGTTCCGATCGGCCAGCGCAGCCGATCTCCGAGCCAGCATTTCTCCGCCACCGCCGCCACGCGCGGCTTAAGCTCCGAACGCGCAATACCATGCAGGCGCCCCCGGTACGCCAGGTACTCGCCCACACGCATTTCGGTATAGGTGGGCGCATTTTCCGGCAGGTAGCCGATCCGCTCACGCACGGCGATAGATTGCGAAAATACGTCATATCCGCCCACGCTTGCCCGGCCGGAAGTGGGCGGCATAAAGCAGGTGAGCATGCGGATCGTGGTCGTCTTGCCCGCTCCGTTCGGCCCCAGAAATCCCACAATGCTCCCCCGCGGAACCTCAAAGCTGATCTGATCTACGGCTAAAAATTTGCCGTATGCCTTCGTAAGCTTATCAACGACAATATCCGGACTAGACATAACACGTCGTCTCCTGAGCACAGCGCAAAAAAACCAAGCCCTGCAAGGGTCTCGCGCCTTGAGGTGAAACAGTACCAGCGCGTTAACCGCCGCCGCGGCCGCCCACTGCCGAGCCGTCTCCTGCAAAGAACAGTAGTTAACGGTCTATGTACGAATTGTCAATCCAAAAAGTTTGACCGCCATTGCCAACAGCCCGCACAGCGCTGCAAAAATCCATAGCGGATTGGCCAATTCCAGCTTGTGCTTTTCCTCCGGATGCCACACCGCCCGTTCGCCGGCCTTTCCATGCTGCGAAATCACCGCGACGCCGCGCCAGTCGGGATAGTTCGCTGTTCCCGTCGCCGGAAACCACGGCCCGGCAATCTGCCGAGGCCAAATCCGCCCAATGAAATCGCGGTGCTGAACCTTCTTCCCTCGCTCCATCCACACCCCAATGCCAAAGCGCCGGTGACGCGTTGCAATCGTGCCCTGAAATATCCCCGCCCCAATCGGCTCGATCGCAATCGGCGCCCCCGGCATGCGGGCCAATACGCTTGCATATAAATGCCGGGGTAGTGCCTGCACGCGGTCTGCAGTGATGCGCAGCCGCCAAAGCCGGGCACCTCCGCCGGCAAACTTTTTATCCCCCAACTGCCAACTTCGCTGCAATTTCAGGTGCCACCCCGCGCGGGTCGCTGGCATACGCACCAGGTGGCACACCGCCGACAATAGCCGCCCCGATGGCGCCAGCTGCCCCGATGGCGTTTGCCCCACTTCAAAACCCATGGCTGCAACTTTGCCCGTCCCATAGTGCCAATAGGCAGCGAGCGGGATTCGCCGCCGCGCATTGCCCGCCAGCAAAATGGCCTGACGCTTCAAAAAGACGCGCGCCCATCGCCGCGTGATGCCCCGCGCTGCCCAGCCCACATCCGCTGTGGTTTGCCAGGCCAGCGCCGAGGTCCGCGTTTTCCCACGCATGGCTCGCGCGGCCGCCCTCCGCAAAAGCAAACTCCATCGGCTCATATCGTGCGTGGTAACCAACTCAACTTGCTTCCCGCTCAGCAGCCGGCGCAGCGGCGCAGATTCTCGTTCCGCGATCACCCCCAATTTACTCCTGAATTCCTTAAGCAGTGCATCCCATCGCCGCACCGATATTTTCCCGATCCCCCCGTCAGTCAGAAGAATGATCCGGTCATGGCGATGCAGAAATTTTTGCAGCAGCGGCAGCGCGGTATCCGGCCGAGTCGGCCCGTTGGGCGCAATGCGATCAAGCTTCGCCATCAGCTTTCGCGGGGTCATTCGCCCATGCGCCACGACGATCGTCCGCCCGCTGAACGCCAAAACGGTGATGCGCACCGCCGGCCCCAGCACGTGCAGGGCGCCGAGCATACCCTCGGCCGCCAAATCAAAACGTGTTCGACCATCGGCGCCGGCCACCCGGCGACCCATCGAACCACTTGCATCCAGAAGAAAAATGACCCCCACCGGCGAGGGCGACGGCCGCCGGGATGACAGCGGCGAAATGCCATCCAGCCGCCGTGCCACAGCGGTATTCATCCCATATCCGCCGGGGCCAAACGCGCGGTTTGCCCCCAGAATCACCAATCCGCCAAAGCCATCATGCAACCACGATCGCAATGCGTCCGCTTGGCGTAGTGTCAATTTATTCGCGGAAACATCATCCAATACCACCAGCGAATAACGCAGAAAATTCCGCGCCCGATCCGGCATATTCGCCGCTGCAATCCGCAATTCACCTTTAACCGCGCTAACACGGGGGCGCCGCCCATCCACCCACAGCACATGCGATAAACGCCGCGGCGGCAAAACCACCGTCGCGCCATTATCCTGCGGCCATGGATCATCCGCGTCGAGCCTTACGTGATAAGCGAGCAATTGCTGGCCGGCCGCAGCGCTATCCACCAGCGAAACCACACGGGTGCCGGCCCGCGGGAACACCATGCGTTCCGCGGCGATCAGATGGCCATCGCGGCTGATACGCATAATCGCCGCTATCGCTGCCGTGGCGTGTATCACCGCCGCAATGTCAACGCGGCCCCGGCGGTTGTGTCGGACCGCAAGGGAGCGCACCCCGATGTCTGCCACTGACGGTTTTATCAGCGTGACGGCAACGGCTTTGCCAGGCGATGCAGTGGGCCAGCGATTAAACACCGTGCTGAAAATCCACAGAGGCTCATGTGAAGGAATTTGCGCCAGCGCCGACCAATTGGCGTGATGGGCATCGCGCTTGGCAAATTGCGACGGCCACCCTTGCGCGCTGCCGACCGTCAGCACCCCGCTGATCGGCAATATATTTCGGCCCGCGCTCCAAAGCCGCACATGCGGGGGCGTGCCAGTGCTTGCCATATGCCTTTGCAGAAATCCTCTGAGCAAGCGGGGATGTGTAAAAAATGCCGTCGCACTCGCGGCCGAGTTGTCAATCACCACATTCACATATTTTGGCCGACCGGCCAATGTAAGATATGGCCCCGATCCCGCCAGCAGCGCCAAAGCCGCCGCAGAAAGCAAAAGGCAGGTCGAAATATCCCGCCGCCCCTGAACGACAATCGCCGCCGCTAAAAGCAGAATCAGGGGCAGCCCGATCAGCAACCACGCGTATTGGAATTCAACCATACCGGTAGAATATTAAGCTAAAGAGAT
>JAJZGD010000074.1 GCA_021804985.1 Planctomycetota bacterium | reverse complement strand
GCGCAGCTCACCCTGCTTCGACGCGAAATCGCAAAAAAGCGTCGCCACATGCCCGTGCGCCAGCTATTGGCCCGAATTCCCCAACTCTTGCCACGGCTTAAGCCCTGTTTGTTGATGAGTCCCCTCTCAGTTGCGCAATTCCTCGACCCATCGCACCCCGCTTTCGACGTAGTCATCTTCGACGAAGCCTCACAAATTCCGGTGTGGGATGCGATCGGGGCTATAGCCCGAGGCAACCAACTCATCGTCGTCGGCGACCCAAAGCAGTTGCCGCCAACCAATTTTTTCAAGAGTGTCGACGACGATGAGGACATCTCTGGGCCCGATGAATTTAAGGATCTCGAAAGCATCCTCGATGAGCTGATGAGCCACGGGCTGCGGCGCAAACGTCTGAAATGGCACTATCGCAGCCGACACGAGGGGCTGATTGCATTCAGCAATCGGCAGTACTACGGAAACGAACTACACACCTTCCCATCCGCAGAAGCTGTATTGGGCGGCGTGAGAATGAAACATCTGCCCGAGGCCCGATATGACAAGGGGAAGTCCCGAACCAATCGCGTCGAGGCGGAAGCCTTAGTAAAGGAATTAATCAAGCAACTTCGCAGCTCCGAGGGGCGACGGCGCTCCTACGGCGTCGTCACTTTCAGCATAGCCCAGCAGCGGTTAATCGAGGACTTACTCGACGAAGAACGGTCGAAACATCCTGAAGTCGAGGCCCATTTCGGAGATGATCCACCGCTGGAGGGCGAACCCGTTTTTGTAAAAAACCTGGAAAGTGTGCAGGGCGACGAACGGGACGTAATTTATTTCTCAATTTGCTATGGACCCGATGAAACCGGACGTGTTGGAATGCGTTTTGGGCCGCTAAACCGTGACGGCGGCGAGCGCCGGCTGAACGTCGCGATCACCCGTGCTAAGCACGAGCTGGTTGTGTTTAGCGGATTGCGAGCGGGCCAGATGGATCTCACCCGGACGCGCGCCCGCGGCGTGCGGGACCTCAAATATTTCCTAGACTACGCCGAACGCGGCCAAATTGCCTTAGCAGCGGCCACCTCCGCGTCCACAAATGCCGATCCCGATTCCGAATTTGAACAACTGGTAGCGAATCGGCTGCGCGAGGCCGGATGCGAGGTACACCACCAGGTTGGCTGCTCGGGCTGTCGAATTGATCTTGGCATCCTCGATCCAGAGAGGCCGGGACGGTATCTACTCGGCGTGGAATGCGACGGTGCCACGTACCATCGATCCGCAACCGCCCGGGACCGCGACAAACTCCGACAGCTTGTGCTCGAAGATTTAGGCTGGACGCTCTACCGGGTCTGGTCCACCGATTGGTGGCATGACAGCGATAAGGAGACGGGAAAGTTGCTCTCGTTTATCAAGCAGTTGTCAAGCGGCAAGCGAGCGAGCTAGCGTCGCGTCCGTTAAATAACATTTATTAACTCATATTGACCTGGGCCGGCCTCTGCCTGGCGCGTTGGATTTCCGCCAGGGTTGCCTGACCCTCGGCGCGCCACTTATAGGTCCTCGGAGTGGCATTGCGGCGGGCCAGGTATTGTTCGATGTCCGTCACCAATTCGCGGAGGCTGGCAAAGCTTCCCTCGCGAACCACGTCGGCGGTGAGATCCGCGAAGAATCGCTCAACGCGATCCATCCATGAACTGCTGGTGGGTGCAAAATGGACATGGAAACGCGGGTGTTCGGCCGGCCAGTTGTCCACGCTCGGATGCTTGTGGGTGCTGTCGTTGTCGACAATCAGGTGCAAATCCAAAGTGCGGGGCGTTTGGCGATCAATCTGCTTGAGGAAAAGCAACCACTCCACATGGGCGTGCCTTTCTTCCGTGCGGGTGATCAGCCGACCATTGAGGTAGTTCAGCGCCGCGAAAAGCGTAATGGTTCCGTAGCGCATGTAGTCATGCGTCCGGGTGCGGATATGCCCAATCTCCAGAGGCAATCCCGGCTGCGTACGCTCCACCGCCCGGCGCTGGCCCATGACATCACAGCACAACACCAGGGCGCGCTCCGGTGGATTCAGATACAAGCCAATCACATCCCAGAACTTCTTCTCGAACTCCGGATCCTTGCTGAGCTTGAAGGTGCGGGCCGAATGCGGCTTGATGTCGTTGCGCGACCATATCCGATGAACGGTGTCGGGTGATACGCCCACCGCCCGCGCCATAGACCGAGTGCTCCACCGCGTCTGACCATCGGGTGGCCGCACCGCCCGCGTGATGATCCGGTTGATCTTCGCGGCCCCAATACTGGCCTTGCGCCCACGACCCGTGGCATCCACCAGCCCTGCCATACCCCAATGTGCAAACCGCTGGCACCACTTATTCACGCAGTTTTTGCTGACCCCCAGTTCCTGGGCCACACGCGTTTGCTTGTGGCCCTGCGCCCGCAGCAAAACCACCCGTGCCCGCAACACGTCCCGCACGGAGGCGCCATGGGCCCGAATACGCCGCTCCAGTTCCTGCCGGTCCTTCCGCGACAACGCCTGTTTGCCAATCGGTCTGCTCATCGTCGGTAATATAACCGATTAAGAAGTAATTACAATCTATTTGTCGGACATCACGCCAGACCCCTGGGCCGCAATTCCTCATGGGTCTGGTCTTTTCTCCCCAACCCGGTCATCATCCGCACATCGATTTAGGAGCAATCGCCCGTGGCCCAGGCCGATCAGACATCCCCCGCCCCGCAACCTCCGCGGAGCTTTCTCGCCAATGCCAATCTGCTTTCACGCCTTACCATGGCCTCGCGCGTTTTTGGCCTCATTCGCGACAAGGTGTGCAGCTATTTTCTCGGCGTGGGTACGGTGTGGTCCGCATTCTGGATGGGCTTTCAAATACCCAATCTTTTTCGCCGCATTTTTGGCGAAGGGGCACTCACCGCAATTTTTGTCCCCGCCTACACCCAGGTGCAACTCTCACACGGCAAAGCCCAGGCTGATCAGCTGGCACGCTCCGTACTGGTGCTGCTATTTGCTGTACTGCTCGGCATTACCGCCATGGGCGAATGTGTGCTCCTGCCGCTGGCCCTCAATACCCATCTTCTGCCAGAAAACCGCCTCGCCGCCGGCATGATCGCCGTCATGCTTCCCTACACGCTGGCGATATGCGTGGTGGCCATTCTCGCGGCATTTGCCAACGTGCATGAACGCTTCGCAAGTGCGGCCCTCGCACCGATTACAACCAGTTTGCTGATGGCCGCCGCGGCCGCCGCCCCCATTTTAATTTTTGGCGGCAGCCTTCCCCTGTCGCAGCGCATCTGGTGGGTGGCGGTGGCGGTGCTCGCCTCCGGCGTGGTGCAACTGCTGATGCTCGGCTGGACGGCGCATCGCTGCGGCCTGGGTTGGGGTTCCTGCGATTTTCGCGCTCCGGCACTCCGCGGCATTATCCGCCGGATGGGCCCCATGATCGTCGGCTTTTCCGCCGTGCAAATTAATACCTTTTTTGATTCTCAGATTGCATGGTGGTTCTCGCCCGATGCCCATAACGGGCTGCAAACCGTGCACTGGTTCGGCCGCAGCATTCATCTGCCCATGCTCGCCGGCGCCCTGGGAAAGCTATCCGTCGCCCAGCGCATTTACATGCTGCCGGTTGGGGTATTCGGGGTTGCGATCGCCACGGCCATCTTTCCACGCCTGTCCGCCCTGGCGGCAGAATCAAAAATGGATGATCTTAAAAAGGTTCTTCAATCCGGCCTGCGACGCGGGCTTTTTCTCAGTATTCCCGCCACCGTCGGCATGATCATCATCGCCCATCAGTTAATTACCACCATTTATCTCGGCGGCAGAGTAAGCCCCGCCGATGTCTGGCGTGCCACCAATGCCGCACGCTGGTTTTGCGCCGGCATCTGGGCGTTTGAATTGCAGATGATCCTCATCCGCGTGTTTTACGCCCGTCAAAATACGCGAACCCCAATGCTCGTCGCGATCATCGCGGTGGCCATCAATCTGGGGATGAATCTGCTGCTGATCTGGCCGCTGGGTGTCGGCGGCATCGCGGCAAGTACCACGATTTCGGCCATCGGGCAGTGCGCCATTCTCTTCTGGCTTTTGCGGCGCGACATCGGCCCCCTTGGCATCCGTGCCATGCGCCGCGTGATCGGGCAGATACTCCTGGCAACAGGCGTCATGGCGGCAGTGGCCCTAGGCGTGGCCCAGCTGTTTCACCGGTACCTGGCGCCGCATCCAATCCACCCGGTGATTGCCGAAGGCGTCTGCCTGCTTTTGGTGGTGGCCGCAGCGGCGCTCGCCTATGGTTTGATGGCCCGGCTTTTGAAAATTCCCGAATTAGCCCACGCCCCCCTCATTGGCCGCCTCGCACCCCGCGCCGCACAATATCCCGACGCCCCTTGAACAGGCTCCCAGGCCTGCGGCAAATGCGGATGGCCGCACTCAAAACGGCGCGAGGTTTCCAGCGCCTCCGCGATTACAATGCGCAGGTGAGGTACGCCAAATGGCGTATTGCAGGTTTATCTCCATGTCGCAAGTATATATGTGGCGGCGTCAACGCTTAGCTGCTTGATGGGTGCCAAAAATCACGCCGTCGCAACCGGGCGATTACTCGGACACGCTCCGGGCCCATGTTATCATTCGCAGGGAGATACCGATCACCATGAATTGCATCTCGGCCGAAGATTATCAGGCGATCATCGTGATCCTTGGCTCCCTGCATGAGTGCAGCACCCGGTCTCAACTCGCGCGTATCGCCATCCCCGGAATCGCCCGATTGATCGGCTCGGATATCACTTCTTATGCTGAGGCCAACCCCGTCACCTGCGAAGTTACCGGATTTTTTGAACCCGACGATCTTGACGGACAAAAGCATTCCGGCCTGCTTAAACGATTTATTAATGAGCATCCGGTTATCGATCATTACAAAAAAACCGGCGATGGCCGGGCTTGGCGCATCAGCGATTTTATAACTCAAACCGAATTTCACGCGACCGCGCTGTATCGGCACATCTACCAGCCGATGGGAATTGAGTTCCAGATAAGCCTCGCACTGCCCGCACGTCGGCCCCTGATCGCCGCGTTGGTATTCAACCGCAAGGAATCTGATTTCACCGAACGCGATCGAGAAATACTCGATATTCTGCGGCCCCACCTCACCCGTTCGTTCGAAGATGCCCGCGCCCTGGACCGCGTGTGCAAAAACCTCATCCGCCACAAGACCGCGATGGACAGTCTGCCGGAAGGTGTCATCGGTCTGCGTGGTAACTGCCGGATCGAGATAATCAGCGCCAAGGCCCGGCTCTGGCTCGACGCGTTTTTCCCCCAGCCACACCCATCCTCCAATAGTTTGCCGGACGAAATCCTCGGATGGCTCCGCGAATCCCCGTGCGGCCGCACGCCATCCCCGGGCCGGGCGCCCCCTCTTATTAAGCAGCGCGGTTCCGAGCGGCTGGAAATTAAGGTTATCGACACGCCCGAGGGCCAACGCCTTTTGGTGCTTCGCCGCCGGGCGATGGCGGATTCTCCGCAGGCTCTTGAAACACTCGGGCTTTCGCCCCGGCAGGCGCAAACCCTGCTGCGCGTCGCCCGGGGACACTCCAATAAACAAATTGCCCGCGAACTCGACATCAGCCCCCGAACCGTCCAAAAACATCTGGAGACCGTATTTAAAATACTTCGCGTCGGCTCGCGCACCGAGGCGAGCCGGATCGCGTTCAACCGCCTGCTGATGGCGCTGGCTTTCCTCTTGATGGTGGTGACTTCCGCCTTCAACGTCGTGAATTTCTAACCCGCCGCGTGGGCCCGTGCCGGCGGCTTATGCGCACGGCCGCGACCGACTTGCCGCCCGCTCATAAAAAATGTTCCGTGCCACCCCATCCCCCTTTATACTGCGGCAATGAAAAGTGACATTCGCCGCGCGCTCGCCACTGATGTCGAAGAACTTGTCGATCTTTGCCTCATGGTGGAACGCCAGCATGAAGCTTATCTGCCGTTGCGGTGGGGCCTGCGCACCGACATTCGCCAGCGCTTTCTGTATTGGGCCAACGCCAACCTTAATTCGCCCGACTGGCTGTTTGCCGTCGCAGTGGATAACGGGCAAACCGTCGGAGCCGCGGTCGCCGCCATCACTCCGGAAATACCCATCTATGCGTATGAACGCTATGCCTTCATCCATGATCTGGCGGTTGCCGCATCGCACCGACGCCGGGGCATTGCCACGCAGCTGCTTACCTACTGCCGCCAATGGGCCACGCAAACCGGCGTCAATCAGCTTCGCCTTCTGGTGGCCGATCAAAACAGCCCGGCGGCCGCGGCTTTTGTGCGCTTCGGCTTTAAAACCACCTGCCATGAAATGATCGTGCCGTTGCCGTGATACATCCTCATCGCGGCTCGCGTCGGTACCGCACTTGCTTCATGCGCAGCGGCCACGTAAGTTGTCGCCATGAGCAACCATGATCCCATCGAAATCACCATCCTGGGATCCGGCACCTCCGCCGGCGTCCCCATGATCGGTTGTCATTGCCCGGTGTGCACCAGCACCGATCCGCGCGATAAACGCAATCGTTGCAGCGTTGTCGTCAGCTACGGCGGCCGAAGCGTGTTGATCGACACGCCTCCCGAACTGCGGCTCGCGGCCATCGCCAACCGCGTTGATATGATCGACGCCGTCGTGCTTACCCACGCCCACGCCGATCATATTTTCGGTCTCGATGATGTGCGGCGTTACAACACGCTTTCGGGCCGGGGCATACCGGTATACGGGGCACCAAGAACGCTTTCCATCATCCGGCAGGCATTCGGTTATGCGCTGGATGCCGCCGCCGCCGACCCCTTGGTCTATCGCCCGCAGCTGACGCTGGAAGAAGTCTGCGGCCCGTTTGAATTGCTGGGCAAAACATGGATACCCATTGAATTGCCGCATGGCCGGGTTCAGGTGCTTGGCTTTCGGATTGGTGATTTTGCGTACTGCACCGATTGCTCGGATATTCCGGCCGCGGGCAAACTTCAATTAAATCATCTCGATACGTTGATTATTGACGCCCTGCGTCCCACGCCCCATCCCACCCATCTTAGCTTTGAACAGGCGATTGCCCTGATTGCCGAACTCAAGCCGAGGCAGGCTTTTTTTACCCATCTCACGCATGATGTGGCCCACGCGGATATCGAAAAAAATTTGCCGGAGGGTGTGAAAGTGCTGACGGACGGAATGAAATTTCAGGTGCCTCGCTGAAGTGGCCCGGCCAGCTGGCCAGCGCGCGGCAGTCGGGTGACCCGTGTTTTTAATAATTATTTGTTTGCCGTGCCGCGGCGAAAACTTATGGCTCTTCCGAAACACTGGTGACTTGTTTAATCTGCCGCGGATTGCCCACCGGCGTACCGGGGCCAACCCCCGGGGGAGTTTTGGTGGCGTTGAGCTGTGTGGGTTCTTCATCGGGCTGCGTCTCGGTCGCTTTTTTAATTTCTTCGGTGGTTTGGCTCAACCCTTTTTTAAACTCGACAATTGATTTGCCCATGCTCTTGGCTAAATCCGGCAAACGCTTTCCGAAAAGCAAAAGGGCGATGATCGCGATAACCGCGAGATCCATCGGGCTGTCAAAAAAATTAAATAGCAGGCCGAGCATGGGTGGATGGAGATTTAACACGTCAGCACCTCTTTTATTGGCATCGTCGGGCGGGCGTATCCCGGTTTACCGAATCCTCTACCGCTCTAAAGTATATGTAGTTCAGCACCGTTTTGAAAGCCAATCTTGCCAGATTCAGGACTGATAACGCGATTTATCGCCCCGGAAGGCGTTCATGGGCGTTGAATCCGGCCCATTTTCAGCCCACCGCCGGCCTTCGTGCATGGTGGTTACTCGCCGCTGTCATCATTAAAATGGCCCGCTTCGCAGCCGCCCGCCGGTTCACTCCTGGCCGCTATTCGCCGCTACCCCAATGGAAATGACGACTGGCGCTGGCCGCTTGCGCCGCCGCGGGGGCCGCTTCCGGGCAAACTGGCACCTCGGTGTTCGGCAAACTGGCGCTCGGGCCGTCCGCAGCTCTCTGCCGATATCGAGTTGGCCGCCCCTGCCGGTTATATTAGCGGCAGCATGAAAAGCAAATGGACCAAATGGACAAGCCGGGTTGTTGCGCTGGCCATCATCATTCCGGCCATTTATTTGCTGATATTCGGCCCGCGCCCGGGCAGCTATCGGCGTGCGGATGGCTCGCAAATTCGCAAGCGAATCGTGGTGAGCTTTTGGGAAAGCTGGACGGGTTTTGAGGCCCGCGCCATGGATCGCGTCGTCCGCCGCTTCAACCGATCGCAATCCAAAATTTATGTCCGCGTGGTGGAAATGAGCAACCCCATTACCAAATCGCTGATTTCCATCGCCGGCGGCGATCCGCCCGATATCATCGCCCTCTGGTCGCAGCCGATGGGCCAATTCATCGCGAGCAACGCCCTGGTTCCCCTTACGCCGCTGATTAACCGCCATATCGTCGGCGAGCACAGTTTTCCTGCGTGGATATGGCGGCTTTGCGCTCCCAGCGGCGTGCTTTATACCCTTCCCGCCACCCCCGAAACCAATGCGCTTTTCTGGAATAAAATACTATTCGCCCGCGCCGGCCTGAATCCCAATCACCCCCCACGCACCATTGCACAGCTTGACGCCATGGCCACGAAGCTCACCGTCTATGGTCGTCGCGGCCAGCTCAAGCAGGTGGGCTTTGTGCCCAACGCCCCCGACTGGTGGACCGGCCAGTGGGGCGTATGGTTTGGCAATCAGCTGTACAACTATCGCACACATCAATTCAATCTCGACACGCCGGCGCAAATAAAAGCGTACCGCTGGTATGCGAGCTGGCCGAAAAAACTCGGGCCCAATCGGCTTAAGCTCTTTGAAAGTGGTTTTGGCCAATTTGCCTCGCCGGATAATCCGTTTATGGATGGCCGCGTCGCGATGGAAATGCAGGGCACCTACTTCGTGCAGTTTATTCAAAAATACAACCATCATCTCATCGGCCATTACGGGGTGGCGCCATTTCCAACGGTATCGGGCTGCCCCCGCGCGGCCAATTGGGGCGATTGCGATATGTGGGGCATTCCGCGCGGTGCGAAGCATATGAAGGCGGCCATGAAAGTGCTGGCCTTTTTTATTCAGCAGCGCAATATCGAATACCTCAACGAAAAACAGTTCAAGGCCACACCCCTGATGGATGTAAGCCCGGAATTTTTCAAAAACAATCGCAACCCCTTCATCCGCGAATTCCAAAGGGAACTCACTTCGCCGGGTATACAGACCAATCCCGCCAGCCCGATTATGGCCCGCGTTAAATCCGAGGTGCTGCTCGCCGCCTCGCGCATGTGGAACGGCAAAAGCGTGGCCAAAACCCTTCGCCATACTCAGCATATGGTAGATCGCTGGCAGCGCCAGGAACGCGGTTTTTACGCTGCGTCCGCAGCGGGCGAGCCCCCGGATTAATTCGCCTGCGGCTATCTCTCGCCTGCCGGTGCCATGTCGAATATCATGTGCCGACCAGTGTTAAACGTATCCCGAACCATAGGCCGAGGAGCGCGGGTTGGCAGCATACGGTCGCATTACCTTGCGAGATCAATTCACCGGAATGGCCTTTGCGCTCCCCTTTATTCTCGGCGTGGCCATCCTGCTGATCATGCCGCTGGGCCTCAGCCTGTATTACAGTTTCTGTCATTACACCATGCTCACGCCCCCCATTTGGGTGGGGGATCAAAACTACCGGCACCTGCTTTCCGACCATGCGTTTATCCGCGCACTTATCAATACCTGTATATTCTCGGCCGTCTCCGTGCCCCTTTCGCTCGGCTGGAGCCTGCTGCTCGCCCTGCTGCTGAATTTGCCCAATCGCCTTCGTGGCATCTATCGCACCATTGTGTTTCTACCGAGCCTGCTGCCATTGGTCGCGACCGCGGTCATCTGGCGCTGGATGCTCAGCCCCGTCCATGGGCCGGTAAATCTTCTCCTGCGCAAGCCCGTTGAATTCATTGGCTGGTGCGCCGCCGATGTGGCCAAGGCGCTCGGTGCCGCTCCGGCCACCATTGGCCATCTGCAAAATCTCAAACCGCCGCTGTGGCTTTCGGAGGGGCGATGGGCGATGGCCACCATCATCTTTCTAAGCCTGTGGGGCGTGGGGCAGACGGTCATTATTTTTCTCGCGGGCCTTGGCGAGGTGCCGCAGGAACTCTACGAATCCGCCGAGCTTGATGGTGCCGGCTCATGGCGGCGATTGCGCCATGTCACCATCCCCATGCTTACACCGGTGGTGTTCTTTAATCTGGTCATGGGCATCATCGGAAGCTGGCAAATTTTCGATCTCCCCTACGTGATGACACAGGGCGGCCCCGGCCGCGCCACACTTTTTTACAGCATGTACCTTTTTGAAGCCGGCTTTCAGCAATTGCGCATGGGCGCCGCCTGCGCGATGGCGTGGGTTCAGCTTCTCATCATTCTTTCGCTCACCCTGCTCGCTTTCTGGTCGGCCCGAAAGTGGGTGCATTACCGATGAGCGCATCATCCACAGACAAGTCGTTGAGCGGCCGTCGCCGGTTGCTGCTGCACCTGGCCCTGGCGATCATGGCCATCGGTTATCTCGCGCCGCTTTTCTGGATGATCGACACCAGTGTAAAAACCGAAAAACAGGCCATGAGCCAATCGCCCGCCGCCAATCTTTCATCCATCCGCAATCTGGTGATTCCCCATCCGCTACGCGTGCAGAACTACGCCAAAGTTATCCGCAGCCCGCTTTTTAAATTGCCGCTCTATGCACGCAACACACTGGTGATTGCCCTGCTCGTGGCGATCGGCAGCATGCTTTCGGCCTCGCTGGTCGCTTATTCGCTCACCAAACTTCGCTGGTATGGCCGCACCGTACTTTTCTGGATCGTCTTAGGCTCCATGATGCTTCCGTTTTCCGTCATGATGGTGCCGCTTTACCGCATCTATCGTGAATTCGGGTGGATCGGCACCAACCTGCCGCTGTGGTTACCCACGTTTCTTGGGCCGCCGTTTTATATATTTCTTCTCCGCCAGTTTTATCTCACCATTCCCAATGAACTCACCGAGGCGGCCGTCATCGATGGCGCCGGCCCGCTGAAAATCTGGTGGTACATCATGGTGCCGCTGACGCGCCCGGCGCTAACGGTCGGGGGGCTGTTCTCAGTTGTGGCCTCGTGGAAGAATTTCTTTGGCCCCCTGGTCTATCTTACGCATCAGCGAACTTTCACGCTGCCGCTTGCCCTGCAGTCTTTCCAGACCCGCCACGGCGGCGTTAACCACACGCTGCTTATGGCGGCGACCGTGCTCGTGGTGCTGCCGATCATTCTCATCTTCTTCCTTAGCCAGAAAACGTTTATCCGCGGAATCGCCACCACTGGCATCAAAGGATAATTTGGCCGCCATCCGCGCCGCCGCCCGCAACTGCACCGCCGGCATCTGCGGCCCGCCACCAGCTGCACGATCCCGGCAGCGCCGGCTGCCTGCGGCCCATAATAAGATGAAAACCAAGGCCGTCCCCACACGGCCGTGGGCGGCCTGCCAGCCCCGTAACGCCTTCGCCCCGCCATCCGCAAAATGCCCCGGCGCCCACCCAGCCGGCCCAGCCGCCGCCTGCCCCCATCCTTGCCCATGCCCGGACACTGCGCCTACAATGATGGGTTATGAGTGCCAAGTTGCTTCGGCCTTAGCCGGGCGCGCAGAAGGAAGATATGGGTTCTGAAATACCGCATGAATCTATGTTACCCCTTGCGGAGCCGATGGCCTTCACCACACTGCTTTCGCCGCTGCTTGCCCGCGGCAGCCTTTGCGAGGCGCGCGAACTTATCAGCCGGCGATGGCCCATTTCTCATCTCTGTGATTTTGCATACTCCCCCAATCGCCGCACTGCGGAATTGGCCTTGGCCGCCTTGGCTATCGGCGGCGATCCATCGGCCATCGCGCGGCTTGAGATTCTTTTACGCCGGCCGTGCGAGTCCATCCATCGCGGCGCCGAAAATGCCCTCTGGTGCATTTGGGCCCGCAGCGGATCACCCCAGGCATTGCACCATCTCAAACGCGGATCCATGCACCTGAAACACGAAAATTTCCTGCCCGCCACAGATGAATTCTCGCTCGCTTTTAGCACCGATCCCACCTTTTCCGAAGCCCTTAATCAGCGGGCCATCGCCTATTTTCTCTCCGGCCGCTACAACCCCGCCATCCGCGATTGCCAGACCGTGATTGCTATGATGCCGGCCCACTTTGGCGCTTGGGCGGGTATGGGCCACTGCCATATCCAACTCGGCCAGATGCAGGCGGCCCGTTCGTGCTATTGCAGGGCATTGGCCATTTATCCCTATATGGATGGCATACAAAAATCGCTCGCCGATGTGGAATCCATCCTTGGACGCGCCGCGCCGGTTGCCTGATGCTCGTTGGCGTTGCCGCATAACGAAAGGCGCGCCGCAAAAATCGACCGGAGATGACCACGCCGCCGCAGATGACCACACCAAAGCCGCCCGTATCGCCCTCCGACCAAGCCACGTGCCGCCGCCGGCCAACGCGCGGCGCAAATGTTTCTCTACTACAATCTTGCCGCAATGCATGGTGAATCGGCCCCATTTTTGTGCCCGCGACCGCCTTCGGAAACCCGCCGACAACGCGGGCCCATTCCGCGCGTTGCCAAGGCCGGCTTTTTCGCAGCGCTATTCGGCGCGTGCGGCCTGAGTGGCTTGGCCGCTACCCCCGCATATGCCACCAATGCCCGGCCCGGCACTGCCCAAGCCGCTTTGCCCCCCGGCCCCCCCGGCGCTATTGCCCCGGCGTATGCGGATGGTTCCCCGCCCGTCCACCGGGCCAGCTCTCCATCGGCTCCGGTGATTCCTGCCGCTCTCCATCGCCAGCCAGCGGCAGATCCCATTGCGTTTCTGGCCGTGCGCTCCGTTTCGCCCACCGATCATTATTCCCACCTCCTGACGGATGACTGGTTTGGCTTACGCCCCAGACTCAAAAACGCCGGCATAACTTTTGGCGGATCTCTGATCCAGGACGGCTCATGGAATTTTCTCGGCGGCGTGAGCACTCAAAAGTTCGTATACCGATCCCGATTAGACCTCAATATGACCTTGCACCTCGGAAAACTTGTCGGGCTTCATGGCGGAGCAATCTACGCCGATATGATGAGCATCTGGGGGCAGGATGCGAATAATAATCTCGTCGGCACCCTGCAGGGATTTGATACGATCGATGCCGCCCCTTCGCTGACGGAAGTTTACGAACTCTATTATCGCCAGAAACTTTTTCATGATCGCTTTGAATTTAAAATCGGTCGGATGGACGCCAATAATATTTTCGACGCCCAGCCCCTCACCGGCAGCTTCTTAATTCCCTCCACCACCAATGCCGCCACCGATTATCTTCTGCCCACGTTTCCCATTCCCGTGCCGGGTGTGGTCCTTTATCTGCGCCCCCGGCGCAGTACCACGCTGATGCTTGGGGCTTTTTACACCGATCGCTTTCATCCGTCGGCGGTGGATCAATTGCTCAACACACTTGAGCCCGTCAACCAACCCGTCGGAACCTTTCTTATTTCAGAACTGGATCAAAAATATTCTTTCGGCCACGGCATCAACGGTTTGCTCGGCCTCGGGGCGTTCTACCATGTCGGCCGCGTTCAGCGCGTGGATAACGGCACCCAGAGCGGTTTCGGCAGCGTTTACGGGTTTGTTGATCAAACGCTGTGGCAGCCCCGTCCGCATCAGTGGCTGCGGGGTTTTGTGTGCCTTTCCGCCGTCGATGGCCGTGTTAGCGCGATTGATTTCGCCGCCAACGGCGGTTTGCTGGCGCAGGGCATGATCCCCTATCGGCGGATGGACCAAATCGGCCTCGCCGCCGACTGGGCCCACATCAGTTATCTCGCCGGTCTGCCGAAGCCTTATGAATTGGGGCTCGAGGCGTTTTACGCCTTGAATCTCGGCCATGGCATAACGCTTCAGCCTGATTTGCAATACTGGGATAACACCGGCGGGGGGGTCTACCCCAATGCGCTGGTTGCAACCATGCGTTTGGTATTAAATTTCTAGAGGAGCCTGTCCAAGTAATCGCCGCCCCGTCACCCCCGCGCCATTTAGCCGGCCAGCATAGGAGCCTGTCCAAGTAATCGCCGGGTTGCGACGGCGTGATTTTTGGCACCCATCAAGCAGCGGCGACGAATGGCGTACCTGACGCAGACGGTACACCGAGGAGCCGCGCCGCAGAGGGGGGACAAAAAGCACGCCGCCCCGCGGGGTGGGCCTGAAATGCCCCGTCTGCTTTGTTGTCGGATCTCGCTGACTCGTTATTCAGAGTCGGCTCGATCCCCGCCGCGCATTCGGCACATTTCAGACCCATCCCAATCCCGGCCATTACTCGGACAGGCTCCTCGTGGCCGCGCCCCGGCGTGCTGCCCGCAGGCAGCCTCTGTGCCTCTGCGCCTCCGTGTGAGACATCGGTCGTTCCGGGTGAGCGGGAGAGCGATTTTTTTCAAAGGCAAAAATATGGAATCATGCTGCGGCACGATGTGATTATTTAATATCTCACGCAGAGCAGGGAAGACGCAGAGACGACGCCGCGGGGCGCGCCAAGCCGCGAGCCCGCGTCATTTAGCCGGCGGCCCTGGCGGAAAACGCGCCGCCGCCGCCGTGTGGGCCGTGCGCCAAAAATAAAAATTTCAATTTTCCGCTTGACACCACCAATGGCGGATGGTAAAGTTTGATCACCAAATTTTTTCTCAGCACTTTTGCCCTTGGGAATTGGTAATGTGCAGTGCCGAAAAAGACCCAGCTTCCTCTCTCGCAATGGCCTCGGGCTACCATGGCGGCGCACGCAGCGCAGCCCAACAGCCCAACAGCCCAATATTATAGCGCGCTAACCGCGGCGCATTCCTCGCGCCCTAAGCCGGCCAGCCTGCTGGCCGCGCCTCATCATCGCTCGACAGCCCGTTGCCTCGTGGCGTGCTTCCGCGTCGCCGCCGCATTCCGCTTCACCGCAGTCGGGGTTG
>JAJZGD010000073.1 GCA_021804985.1 Planctomycetota bacterium | reverse complement strand
GATCTGCAACGGCATTGAGCGGGCACGCGCTGATAGGGCGCACCGCCCTGCACGGAGCGAAATTGGCCGGCATTGGGCGGCTTTTCACTGATTCGGCAGCACCACATACATGTGGCCATTGACCTGGCTCGGCTGCAAATGGATGGCGTCAAGCGAGGGGCGGCCATGCGGAGGCGCCACCCAGATGTTAGACGTATTTAACGGATCGGTGAAGAAGCTGAACTTTCCGGCTTTATCCGCCGGATGGGGTTGATAGGTAAATGGTGTGCCCGGTTCGCCCACGCTGACGATGGCGCCAGCTGCGGGCAGATGTGTGTGCTCGTAAACCACAATGCCGGCAACGTGAGCGCATCCGCTGGCCGCAGCGCATAAGGCAGAGATCACAATCATGCCGATGCGGTTGGAGAGTCGGGGAAATTTTGCCTTTGCAACCATGCGCGTGAATGTACCATCAGGCCGGGGCCGAGGCAAAAGCAGCCTCGGAGCCTGCCCGAGTAATGGCCGGGTTGCGACGGCGTGATTTTTGGCGCCCATCAAGCAGCGGCGACGAATGGTGTACCTGACACGGAGGGTACACCGAGGAGCCGCGCCGCAGAGGGGGGACAAAAAGCACGCCGCCCTGCGGGGTGGGCCTGAAATGCCCCGCCTGCTTTGTTGTCGGATCTCGATGACTCGTTATTCAGAGTCGGCTCGATCCTCCGCCGCGCATTCGGGACGTTTCAGGCCCATCCCAATCCCGGCCATTACTCGGACAGGCTCCTAGAACCTGCCCGAGTAATCGCCGGGCAGCACGGCGACGGCGGCGGCGCGGGACTGCCAGCGCTGGCAAAACCCAAAATTTTTGTTGCGCGTTGTATCGCAGGGCGTGATACCGATATAATCTCCCGTCTTTGCTGACAGCGGGAAGTGAATTTGTCTGTACAATTTGCCCATGCGCTTGAAGGGTTGCTTAATCGCTGTGTGGATATGGCCGCACTGGTGCAGGGCACGTGCGAGCAGGTGACCGATGCGGTGATTCTGCGGCAATCTGGTATTGCGCAAGTGGTGATCGACACCGAAGAACAGATTGACGCCGAGGAAGTTCAAATTGAACGGGCGGCAATTAATCTGCTCGCCGAACACCAACCGACGGCGCAGGATCTTCGAACCGTTTTTGCCATTGTCAAAATCAACAGCGATCTGGAGCGCATTGGAGACTGTGCGTACAACATCGCGCAGATGGTACCGGCGTTTGCACCGGCGACGCAGGAAATACCGGTGGAATTGGCAAGCATGGCACGGTCTACCCTGAAACAGCTGCGTGACACCACCCGCTGCCTCGGTCTTAATGACCCGGCGTTGGCGGATGAAATCTGCAAAGGGGACGATCTGATCGATGCCCTCTATCACCATATTTATAACGATCTGCAGTCGCAGATGGCCGCGAACGCGAGCCGGGTTCCTGCCGACCTTTCGATGATTATGGTGGCCAAAAATTTTGAGCGCATTGCCGACCATTGCACGAATATCGCCGAAGAGATTGTCTTTCTGGTGCGTGGACAGATTATCCGGCACGTGCATTGATGGGCCCCCTTAAGCGGCGACGCACTGATGCGGCGCCCCCCTGTGCGCGGGCTCACTGATGCGCGGGCCCACTGGTGCGCCGCTGTATTGATGCGCCATTACATTGATACCCTGACTTCGGAATGCGGCCCGGCGTGTCATCGCGACCCGGACCCGTTGCCGAGGAGCCTGTCCGAGGATTGGCGGGCGGCCGGTTGCGGGGGTTGCCAAGGGCCGCCAAACGTGTACCGTATTGCCAGCCGTGCGGCGGCGGCGCGGCGCGGTTCATGGCTCAGCATGCGAGGTGTTCTGATTTGGCAACCGTTGAGCTTGAGAACATTTCCAAGGTATATCCCGATGGCACGTCGGCGGTAGAAAATATCTCGCTCAATATATTGGATCATGAGTTTGTGGTTCTCGTTGGGCCATCGGGCTGCGGCAAAACCACCACGCTCCGCATGATCGCGGGGTTGGAAGATATTTCATCCGGAACACTTAAGATCAATGGGCGCCTGGTTAACGATGTGGCACCCAAAGACCGCGACATCGCGATGGTGTTTCAAAATTACGCGCTGTATCCGCACATGAGCGTGTACAAAAATATGGCGTTCTCGTTGGAAATGCGGCGGCGGGAACTGGGCCTTTCCAAGGCGATGATTGATCAGCGTGTACGCGAAGTTGCGAAATCGCTGGGGCTTATAGCCGTGCTGGAACGCAAACCCCGGGCGCTCTCCGGCGGGCAGCGGCAGCGCGTGGCGCTGGGGCGGGCCATTGTGCGTAACCCGCAGGCGTTTTTGTTTGATGAACCGTTATCCAATCTGGATGCGAAGCTCCGGGTGGAAACCCGCGCAGAAATCAAGCGACTCCATCTGAATCTCCGTACCACCACCATTTACGTCACCCATGATCAGGAAGAAGCCATGACGCTGGGCGACCGGATCGTGGTGATGAAAGATGGTGTGATCCAACAATGTGCCCCCCCGCTGGAGGTTTACCAAAACCCTGCCAATCGCTTTGTGGCCGGTTTCGTCGGCGTGCCCCCGATGAATTTTCTGCGCGGGCGCCTGGTGGATAACGAATTTTTCCTTTTTGGCAATCAGCGCCTCGGCTTGCCGCCAAACCTTGCGGCGGTGGCCCGCGCCGCAGGCAACACCGATTTTATTCTCGGCATTCGCCCCGAGCTTATCAGCCCGGTGGCCGAAAACCGCTTTAAGGGCGTGGCCAATGTATTAAACGCCCGCATTTCGGTTATCGAGCCGCTTGGTGATCGCGTCGATATTCGCATGTCGGTGATGGAAAACGTGCCGATGGTATGCCGCACGGAAACGCATCGCACTCAGGGGCTTGCCCCGGGCGACGAAGCGGCATTTTATGTTGCCCTGAATCAATGCCATCTGTTTGAAGATTCGCCCGTGGGGCTGAATTTATCGCGCCCGCAAACCTCGGAACCGACCGCCGTCAACTCCACTCGATGACCGCTTCGCCCGTCGCCTTTTTGACCTTGCCGAGGAAGACCGCCTTTTCTCCCGCGCTCCGCAGATGGGTAAGGATCGAACGGGTGTAGAACGGCCGCACCACAATGACAAAGCCAATGCCCATATTGAAAACGTTGAACATTTCGTCGGCATCCACGGGGCCGTGCGTCTGGAGGAATTTAAAAATCGGCGGGATCGTCCACGCGCTGCGTTTGAGTTTAGCGCCGAGGCCGGCGGGCAAAACCCGTGGAATATTGCCCGGCAGCCCCCCCCCGGTGATGTGGCTCATGGCTTTGACCACTTTTATGGCTTTGTACTTTTTGAGCAGGGTGGCAATGGCATTGACATAAATGCGTGTCGGCTTAAGCAGCTCATCGCCGAGTGTGGTGCCAAGTTCCGGGATGTGATCCTGCGGCGAGAGGCCGAGTTTGTCGAAGCAGATTTTTCGCACCAGGGCATAGCCATTGGAGTGAAGGCCACTGGAGGCGACACCGATGATGCTATCACCGATTTGCACGTCGGCCCCATCGAGGATTTTTTTTCTTTCGACCACGCCGACGGCAAAGCCGGCCATATCAAATTCACCGGGCGCGTAGACCGCCGGCATTTCCGCCGTTTCGCCGCCGAGCAGGGCTGTACCGGCCTGCAAACATCCATCCGAAACGCCTTTAACCATTTGGGTGGTAATCTCCGGGTCGAGTTTATGGACGGCGAGATAATCGAGAAACAAAAGCGGCTCGCCCCCTTGAACGATCAGATCGTTGACGCTCATGGCGACAAGATCGATTCCGATGGTGTCGTATTTTTTCATCTGGGCGGCGATTTTGATCTTGGTGCCCACGCCGTCGGTGCAGGCGATGAGGACCGGCTCGTGGTAATTACGAGCAAATAATTTTTCATTAAAATCAAGACGCAGCATGCCCGCAAAGCCGCCGTATTTGCCCAGCACGCGCGGGCCGTAAGTCCGCTGGCAGAGGTGCTTAATTTGATCAACCATGCTATCACCGGCTTCAATATCGACACCGGCAAGCTTGTAGGTAAGCGGCACATTTTCAGACGCTGGTTTCATGCGGCGGGAGTTTATCCGATGTGGCAAAATCGAGCCAGCCAACCGGCCCCCTCTGCCAACCGCCGCAAAAAATGCGCCGCCGGCGTCAGAAGCCTGTCCATGGATGCGGTACGCCCGCGCGCCGGTTATAATTCCCGCGTTGTTGGCAACTCTTAAGCGTGCCAAACTCATAACGCAAGGAGAAATTGTGCGTCATCAGGTATTAAAATTTCTGGCCGCAGGATTGGCCATTTCCGTCGGGCTACCCGGCTTGGCCGTGGCGGCGACGGCTGGCGCCAAAGCCATCATTCCTCAAAATGTATTTCCGCAGAAGGCGATGCCGGGGCACACCGCGGTTGCCATTATTAATGGTGAACGGCTGAGCGAGAAAAAGTTTGTGGATTCACTGCTGCTGCTCAACGGCATGACGCTGATGCAAAAATGGTTTCAGCTCACTTTGCTTAAGCAGGCCTGCGAAAAGGAGGGCCTGAAAGTGGGGCCCGCACAGATCCAGGCACAGCTTAACGGCGTACTGGCCAACATTGGCGCCCAAAAGGTGCCGGCCAATCAGCGGATGGCGGCCCTTAATCGGATATTGGCGCAGCGCGGCGAATCGTTCGCGATTTTCGAGCTTGGCTTAGCCCGTGTGGCGTACATAATGGCATTGGCCAAGGGCCACGTCCACGTAACGGCCAAGCAACTCAAGCTCGCCTATGAGCGCAATTTCGGCCCCAAGGTGCTGGTACGAGATATTGTGGTATCCAGCTTTTCCACCGCCGCGACCGTCCGTGACCTTTTGCAAGTTAAACACGACAACCCGGCGATCGTGGCCCGGCAATACTCCATTAACCGGCAAACGGCGGCCGACGGGGGCTTGGTGGCCATCCCGCTGAAAGATACCACGATTCCGCGGATATTTCGGAGCACCGCGGCGCATCTGCGCATGGGGCATCTTTCCAGTGGCATACCGATGGGGGCCGATATTCATCTGCTGTGGCTGGTGAAAAACATACCGGCCAAAAAAGTTGCTTTTTCATCCGTGAAGGCCGCTCTAAAGACCAAACTGCTGCAGGTGATGGAACTGCAATGGGGCCAGCGGGAATTGCAGCGGCTGGTGGTACAGGCCAAAATCAAAGTGAAAGACCCGTTGCTGGCCGCCATGTATGCCGAACTGCAAAAAGAGGTGGCGATGGAGCGGCAGGCGATGATGCGCGCCAAAAAATCGGGCGCGGGGACTATCGGCGGAGAATAAGTGCCCGGCGGCACTTGGTCCCAAAGTTTGGATCAACGTGCGAGTGCGTGCCGCCCGGCAGAAATGGTCGGCCGCGTTCGCAACGATGCGCCGGCTGCAAAGCACGATCAGAGGTTAAAAAAATGGCTGGTGGAAGCGATATACCATTTGGTATTCCGGTATCAAGCCGCATTCAGCGATTGCCCCCCTACCTGTTCGCGCGGATCAACGCGCTCAAGGCTGAGAAACGCCGCGCCGGACATGATGTGATTGATCTCGGAATGGGCAACCCGATTGACCCATCACCCGATTTTGTTGTCGATAAACTTGCGGAGGCCGCGCGCGATGCCCGCAATCATCGCTATTCGGCCAGTGTGGGGCTGTTTAATCTGCGGCGTGAGGTGGCGCTGAAATACAAGCGCCGCTACGGCGTGGAATTGGACCCGGATAAGGAAGTCGTCGTCACCATCGGCAGCAAGGAGGGGTTTTCGCACCTTATGCTTGCCATGCTTGGTTCCGGCGATACCGTGGTGGTCGGCGATCCGGCCTATCCCATTCATGTTTATGCCGTTGCCCTCGCCGGCGGCAATGTGATCAGCGTTAAACTGGGCAACGATGAGGCCTTTCTCGAACGCATTGAGCATGTGCTGCGAAACCTGTTTCCGCGGCCCAAGCTGGTGATACTTAATTATCCTCACAACCCCGCAGCCATGACGGTCGAGCCGCTGTTCTACCAGCAGGCCGTCGAGCTGGCCCGCAAATATGGCGTTCTGCTGATCAATGATTTTGCCTATGGCGAGACGTGCTTTGATGGCTACCGCGCCCCATCGTTTCTGGCCACCCCGGGCGCCAAAGAAGTGGGCGTCGAATTTTCAACCATGAGCAAGCCCTACAATATGGCCGGCTGGCGGGTGGGCTTTTGCTGCGGCAACAGTGAAATGGTGCGGGCGCTCGCCACCATCAAAGGGTATTATGATTACGGGCATTTCGCACCGATCCAGATTGCCAGCATTTTGGCCCTTCGCAAGGGGGATGATTTTGTTCAGGCACAGAGCGTGGTTTACCAGAAGCGGCGGGATGTGCTGGTGAGCGGGCTCCTTAAGCTCGGGTGGGAAGTGGAAGTTCCGCGCGCCAGCATGTTTGTTTGGACGAAAGTGGCGACGGAACATCTCGCCGGACAGGGTACGATTGATTTTTCGCTGCGGCTGGTCGAAAACGCGGATGTGGCAGTGGCACCCGGCCGTGGTTTTGGCGAAAACGGTGAGGGGTACGTGCGCATCGCCCTGGTGGAGAATGAACTCCGCATCAAGCAGGCCCTCCGCCAGCTTGATGCATACCTCAATGGCCGCAAGAAGCATCAACGCCCATCGACGCGTAGCACCGGACAGGATAGAACCCGCACTGCTGCGAGTTGATTTGGCGTGGCTCGCCCCCTTTTTTATGGCGGATATGCCTTTGGCAAACACGGTGGCATGAGGTAGTCGTGCTATAAAGGGATTAAGCAGATGCCCTCCCTGTCAGCTGCGTATTTTCGTGATGGAAAAGCCGCTTCTTCAGAGCTAAAGGCGGGGCAGTGGCCTGACGCCCCTGTCTGCCTCCGACGTGGTGGCTTGGACCGTATAACCGCGGTTAAGGGCGGCTGGATCGGACTTCGTCACTGTCCCCCTGCAAGCGCCAGTTCACGGTCACGGTTGGCACTCTATTTGAGTCCAGCCACGTTCCGCTCAATCAGCGGCAACAAACGGTCTACATGATGTGCAGCAGCAAGAAGGGCATGAGCAGCCACCGGCTCATGCGGATGGCCAGGGCAATCGCATCAGAGCAATCGCATACTCCGGGTTGGACCTCTGTTTTTGGCTCAAAATCACGCATTTTCAATGCGGCGACCGACTATCACCATATCGATGGGTGCCCGAAATGCCCCTTTTTTCAGGGGTTTATCATATGGTGGCGGCAAGGCGCGATTGCCCTGCGTGCGAAGCTGGGATTCGGTGATGCCGAGCGCACACAAGCCGCGCTGCACGGTATACTTTAGGAAGAGGCGTACTTACTCGGGCTCATTTTCGGCCTAATCTCTGTTTATACGGGAATCGCCATGGGAACCGAACAAGAGTTCAGCTTTAAAATTACTCCATACACGCCAAGCCACATACCGATGGCCAGGCTTGCGGAATACATGTTGGACTTCGCACACCTATTGGGCAATGAGCGCAGCGTACATTTTTTGCGTGTTTCCGAGGGAAGCACCTGCTTGGTTTGCAGCATTGAGCCCGAGGCAGTTCCCAAGGCTGTTGAGCGGTGTGAAAAGGCTCGTAACGGCAGCGGCCCCTCGGAAGCAGTAAACGCAATCACCCGTATCAATAGGAAATTAGAGGAAGACGGCGGTGATGGCGTAGTTATTAAAAAGGCTGGTGCGGAAATTATTCGATTTCCAGGAAAAAGGGGGATTTCCCCTTTGTTTTCTGGAAATGTTCATCAAGAAGATATTTTGGATGGTTATATAGTTCGCCTCGGGGGACGCAATGAAAATGTTCCGATTCATTTTGAGAGCCGTGATGGCCGCGCCTACAGTGGGACAGCAAGTCGAACAATCGCGCGCGCACTTGGCCGCCATCTTTTTGGCAGTGAGCTCCGGCTTTATGGAAATGCCATTTGGGAGGCGAACCAGCAGGGCAACTGGGCGTTAGTTCGCTTTGTCATCCAGCGGTTCGATATTCTTGAAGACGAAAACTTGCTTAGTGTTGTTTCAAGGTTGCGTGAGGTAAAGGGAAGTGATTGGGACGCCTTAGAAGATCCATGGTCCGCTTTGAAAGCACTTCAATGCCATGAGTCTGAGGGCATCGAATGATCGCAATAGACGCGACTACACTCCTGCTGATTCTCTCCAAGACCGCCCCGCCACCAGCCGACCCAGTCACCAAGGTGCCAATTGCATATGCCAGGGAGCGTATAGAATTTTTGATAAAAACAGCCAGCGAAAAAAAGATCAAAATAGTAATTCCTACCCCCGTGTTAAGTGAAGTTTTAGTTTACGCTGGCTCGGCGACGGCTGACTATATCAGCATTATCAACAAAACACCGGCGTTTCGGGTGGCTTCGTTCGATAGCCGCGCGGCGCTCGAAGTTGCGCTTATGTGCCGTATTGCGCTCGGCGAAAACGACAAAAAAGGTGGGTCGACGGCACCTTGGGCAAAGATCAAATATGACAGGCAAATTGTTGCAATCGCAAAGGTTGAGGGTGTGACCGAAATCTACAGTGATGATGCTGATATAAAGGCGATCGCAGGCAACGTCGGAATTTCAGTAGTGAAACTGTCGGATTGCCCCCTTCCTCCTGAACTTACCCAGCAGTCTTTGCCCTATTCTTGCGGACCGGACACGTGAAACCGTCAAAGCGAAGAATTCAAATCAGCAAAAGGGACGGGTTTATTGAAACGGCCCATTGTATGGTTGGCGGCGAAGAAGAGACCGACTCCAAGGCCAAACTGGTGGTGGCCGCGCGGCAGAAGGCAAAGAGTGGGCCAAAGCCTGACAATTGAGAGAAAATCAAAAACTGAACCGATTTACCGTCCGTGCGAGAGACTTCGCATGAATTTGTCGCACATTTTCAAGTTTCTTGCCCAAGGGCGCGCCAAGCAAGATCAAGCTTTATGACAGAATTTTGACCGTAGTAGAATTGCCGCCGAATATCTGGGAACGTACACCGGTCGGGTTACAGGCACCAAGGGTTGGGTTGGGTGGATTGATGGCGGCGAGAAAACCCCTATTTTGGATACCGGATTTCCATACGATCAATGGTCAAATCCTGGCCTTTTCAGGAGATGATGGCCATTATCATCATCATGGAGAAACGGTGTTTTATTTGGAGAGGGTTGAGGCCGCTACCGACCCAGGGGCGCACAAAGGATGGCGGCAACGCAATGTCAAGCATATGCAGCCGCAGGCTGCATACCACAATACGCAATCGCTGAATGAGCAGATGTGTTTGCCGGGTACACCATCGTGTTTTTTATGCGGCTTTCTAACAGATTCCCGGCGGCGCAGCGTTTGTCCCGTCGTACGGCCCCGGCCCGAGTTGTTCGAGAAATTCAAAAATGGCTCTGCTGACGGCCTCGGGCGCCTCCATTGGCGTCAGGTGCGCCGCCCCGGGAATTTCCACAAATTTCGCGCCGGTAATTTTTTTCGCCATGCTTTGCAATTTGGCGGGCGGGGTTATTTGATCATGCTCGCCGCCAATCAGCAGACACGGGATATGAATGTCGGGCAAAAACCCGGTCTGATCGACGCGCATGGCCGCCGCCATTTGGGCTTTGATCATCCCTTCCGGAATCTGGCGGCCTATGATAGCTTCAACTTGGGTTACCACGGCATCCGGTGTTCCGGGCGCAAGAAGCTTTTTGGGCATTTGCCCAACGAGGTGGCAAACTCCGCGATCCTGGATAGCTGCAATCGATGCCAAGCGCCCCTGGCGAGCCTCCGGCGAATCGGCGGCGGGGTGAGTGTCGATAAAAATCACCGCACACGCATCAGTGCCAAACCGCGTGAGCAACGAAAAGAGCACATAGCCCCCCATGGAGAACCCGGCAATCACGCAAGGCGCTGAACAGTTGCGTAAGATGTAGTGATGAATATCTTCGGCAAAAGCACTTATGGAGCAACGATGCATCGGATTGCTTACGCGGCGGCCAAAGCCGGGCAGGTCGGGCGTGTGTACCGTTATTCCACGCTCGGTGAGAAAGGCTCGCTGTTGGTCCCACATGCCGCCGTCAAGGGGAAAACCATGAATGAGCACAACTTCGGGATATCGTTCCAAATTCTTGCTCCACTATCGATCCGTCGCACCCGAGACCCGGAAATATGACGGGGAGATTGCATTAGCACAAATGGTTTTGGTAATTTCCCATGAAAAAATGCATATTGGGACGCTTCACCCCCTTTTTGGCAAAGATCAAGCAGGTTGGTTTTGGCGACAATTTTTGGGTTTGACGGCCCAGCGCTTTGCCGGTTGAGCCGACACGCGTATGATTTGCCCGCACAGTTTGGCAGAAAGGAAAATAGACCCTATGGCGTTATATGACTCTGGCGGACGTTTGATTATGCCGGTGGGACCGCGAATGGATTCACCGGACCTTCACGGCGCAATCACCTCAGGTGCGCAGGGCGGTATTCCCGCTGAGGCGCAGCCCCGCATCGCCGATTATCAGCGCTGGCGGCAGATGACCGTGGATGAAATGCTGCTGGAAAACCGCGTGGTGTTTCTGGTGGGCGAGATCAATTACGGATCGGCCACCAATGTGATCATGCGGCTTTTGTACCTGCAGTCGCTGCGTAAAGATCAAGAAATTCACCTGTATGTTAATTCGCCGGGCGGATCCGTCGATGACACGCTGGCCATCTACGACACCATGAAGTTCCTTACCTGCGATGTGAACACCTATTGTGTTGGGCAGGCGATGAGCGGCGGCGCAGTCGTGCTTGCGGCGGGAACCAAGGGCAAACGCTTTGCCCTTCCGCATGCCAAGGTGATGATCCACCAGCCG
This sequence comes from Planctomycetota bacterium, assembly GCA_021804985.1. Lineage (GTDB taxonomy): Bacteria > Planctomycetota > Phycisphaerae > WQYP01 > WQYP01 > JAJZGD01. The sequence goes on along the minus strand of JAJZGD010000073.1, from coordinate 4,217 downwards.
TTTGGCGGCATCTACGGGCAGGCGGCGGATATTGCCATACAGGCGGAGGAAATTCTAAAAACCAAGGAGATTCTCACAAACCTGCTCGCCACCCTCACCGGCAAACCGCGTGATCAGGTGGCCGAAGATCAGGAGCGGGATAAGTATTTCGACGCCCAGGCGGCCAAGGATTACGGCCTTGTCGATGAGGTTCTTACCGAGGTAAGGCCCGAGGCGACCGCCAAGCCGTCGTGAGGCATTCTTGATACCCCGCCGTCGATAACTTCTGGCTGCCGAACAATAGCGAGGGGCTGACCTTGATCATTGCGCTGGATGGCGAGCCGCTGGTCACGCAGAACATCAGCGGTATCGAGCAGCACGCCCGAAATATTGTCACGGAACTATCGACGCTGCCGGCGCATCATCAATATGTTCTGGTATTAAACGGGGCGTGGGAAACGCGCCGCGGATTTGATACCCGTTTCGTCGAGGCATTGCCCCCGCATTTTCGCCAGTTGTGGTGGTCGCCGCCGAAAACCATCCGCGAACATATCGCACAGGCGATGGGGGCGGCGCCGTCTTCCCATCCGCCCGCGGATCCTCAGTGGGGCATCTTTCACAGCTTCAGTCCCGGTCTGCCGGCGCTGCATGGCGTTTGCCTGTCGCATACGGTTCACGACATGGCTTACGACCTCGATCCCGATGTGCGGCGCAGCGCTGGGGCGGCGCGCCTGCGGCGCCAAATGCGGTCCGCGATTCGCCGGGCGGCGCTCACCGTTGCTGTTTCCCGCCAAACCGCCGCCGATGTGCAGGCACTTTTTCAGTTGCCGGCGGATCGAGTGCTCACCATCCCCAATGGCATCAACCCGGTTTTCATGCCCCTTTCCGATCGTGAACTGCGGCAATCCCTGCGGGAAAGATACAACCTGCCCCGCCGATACCTGCTGATGGTCGGCTCGGATATTCAGCGGCGTAATTATCGGTTGGTTATCGATGGCATAACGCCGCTTTTTTCCGGGGAGCCAGCGCTGCGTCTGGTCTTTGCAGGCCGGCAGAAATGGGCGGATTCCAATTTGTTTCGGCGTATGGCCGAATCAGGCCACCTGGATCGGTGCGTATTTATTGAGGCCCCTTCCGATAACGAACTGGCGCAGCTTTATCGCGACGCCACCATCACGGTGTGTGGTTCAAGCTTTGAGGGCTTTGGGCTCTCCGTGCTTGAAGCGACGGCCTGCGGCTGCCCCGTGGCGTGCAGCGACATGGCATCGCTGAGGGAATTGGCGGAGGATGCGGTGGTTTATTTCGCCCACGACGACCCCGCCTCCATGACCGAGGCCATCAGCAGTTTGCTTCAGGATGTGGATTACCGAAAGCTGCTCATCAGCCGCGGGCTTAAGCGGGCCACAATGTTTTCGTGGCGAAGTGCGGCCCTGCGTCTGCTGACGGGGCTGGAGACCGCCGCCGGGCGGGCGAAAAGTGGACGGGAATAAGTTGGGCACCTCTCGGGGTAACCGCCGGCAGGCGACGGCCTGTCTCTTTTGCCCCAATAAAGCCGCGGCCGAACGGTTTTAGTCGCGTCGACGGCACGCCGAGGAAGCCGCCACGTTTTGGTTTGGATCGTTTTCGCGCGGGCGCTGACGCATGGCTGTGGGCACTGGGTTTTGTGGTGCAAACTCGCTTATTTGCCGCGCAATACCGGGCGGTAAATCTGCGATCCAAATACGCGTTTAAAGTCGGTCCAGTCTCCCTCGACGGTCGGGTCGTTCACCGCATCGAGCACCATCTGCACCTTGGCATCGAGATTATCAATCAGGTTAACGATGATCGCTTCAGGCGTTTTGGGCGTGACGGCGGCACCAAATTCCGGCTCGCCATGATGCGATAATATCAGATGTTCGAGCACCATGACCATACGCGGCGGTAGCGGTCGGCCGATTTTTTTGGACACTTCCGCCACGCGCTTATGTATCCACATCGCCCCCATAACCACATGGCCAATCAAGCGGCCGGAATCGGTGTAATCGAAACCGAATTGACTCGATAACTCCTCGGTTTTCCCAATGTCGTGGAAAAACAGGCCGGCCAAAACCAGATCACGATTAATGTCCGGGTACTTTGGGCAGATCACGACGGCGAGTTCCAGGACACTCAGGGTGTGTTCAAGAAGCCCGCCAAGCCATGCGTGATGCAGGTTTGACGCCGCCGGTGAGGTGATAAACCGATCCATGAAATCTTTGTCCTGCAGATAGGATTCCGTCAGGGATAAAATATCCGGATCTTTAATGGTGGCGATGATTTCGGTAAGGCGGGCGAGCATTTCAGTGACATTTTTCTTCGTGGATCGCAAAAACTCGGCGCGATCTACTTTGTCGAGGCTTTCCACCGGCATCATTGATTCGGCGATAAGCTGCAGATGCCCTTGATAAACTTCAATGCGGCCCCGCAAGTGCACATAACTGGGAGATTTTAATTTGTCGTATACATCGCGCGATACGTTCCACATGCGACAATGTATTTTTCCGGTGGCGTCGGAACATTCCCCCCGCAAAAACTGCTTATTGGTGCTCGTGGTTCCCAGCACCTTTTCAGTCAGGACAAAAATCTGATTGACAACATCCCCCTCTTGCAACTGGTTGATGGCTATGCGTTCCAAGGAAGTCCTCCGCTAAAATGCATCGAGAGCCTACGGTATTTTGGCAAAGCCTACAACCGGCGGTGAGGGCGCGACAATTTGCCGGGCCGGAATGTGAAATGGCCAAAAAAGAGAATGCCAACATCGCTTTTATCTCCGATTTGGCGGGGGTTGGCCCGCGGGTTAAGAAGTGAAATTAAAGTGAAATCAAAATGCTGACATTTACTCAAGAGCAGGCAGGTCTCAAGTCGATATGGATAGGTTATGGAGCTTCTCGTCGATATCCATCCGGAATCGCGAGATGGGGTTCACCACAGCGAAAGGAGTCGCTGCCAAATGGGTAAGAGCGAGTTAATCACCGCCATCCGTCTTCTCAACCATTCGGCCACGCAAGACTTTCTCCAAAAATTCAGCGAACGCGATCTGCAGGCCTATTTAGACCGCATGCGGAAGGCAACGGCCATTTATTGGGCGCCGTGGTTCGTACCGCCCAAACCGGCCCTGAGTTTTCGCTGATCTGCCGCGGCCACGGGCCCCATGCCGAGAAGCGTTGACTTAACGGCGGCGCTGCACCTCATGTGCCCTTTGTGCTTTACCGCGCGGCCTCGCTCGCATCGGTTGGCGAAATTGCGATCGAAGAATATCCCCGATGGGATAAGATGCCCGCGCTCCCGGCAGCGCAGCGGTGCCGAGATGCGGGCGAGTTTTTCACCCCTGCGCCTTCGTGCGGTATCCTAAAAGGCGATGGGCAGGAAAAATCGAATTATCCAATGGCAGGCGGAAGGCATCTTTGCCGCCACTTTAGCTGCAGCGATACTTTGCATGGGTGCAGCCCCCGCCCCCGCCGCCACCCGGGCCCCGGCATCCGCGCCCGCGACGACAGCAAAAGTCCAACCGGCGCCGCTTCTGATTTACGGCCATCCCGTGGAAATCGTTGATGGCTTCATTCAATTTGCCGGAACAATGAAAGATCGTACGGCCAGCAAAGTGTCGTGGGCCGCTGGCATGCTGTATCTCGGGGCTAAAACGCTGCGTTGGCCCGATGCCAAACATCCCCTATACCGATTTCACCAGCTCAAAATGAGTGCCAAACTGCTTTTCGCCCGCCCGAAAACCGGGCTGCCCCATACCCGCCTGACGCAGGGGAACTTTTCCATCGCTTCCATCCGATGGCAAAAGCAGACCTTTCGCCACGCGGTCGGGCAATTTAATTATCGGGGGCAGATATTAAGCATCACAACCTTCCACGCCCTTTACCACAAAGTCCCCTGCGTCATGACCGCACATTACAATCATTTCACCGGCAACTTGCGGGCACACCTGAAAATTTTGCGCATCAACCAGAAGGAGATTTTTAAATTCTTCGCCCCCACCCATGTCAATGTGATCGGCCCGGCAAGCCTGACAGCAAATATTCAGATCTCCGGCGCCGGCGTGCTGTCAGGTAATATGACGCTTAATTCGGTGGGACCCGGGCTACTGGAAGTCAAAAATGTGCCGCTGTTAACCCGGCGCGCGGTGAGCGTTTATGGCCGAAGAATGGCAACGCTGATCGTGGAAGATCTGCGCAAATACCCCTATGCAGCGGAGCATCTCACCGCCACCG
>JAJZGD010000235.1 GCA_021804985.1 Planctomycetota bacterium | reverse complement strand
GCTTGATGGGCGCCAAAAATCACGCCGTCGCAACCCGGCGATTACTCGGACAGGCTCCTAGCGCTGGGTGATTTTGCAACCGGCTATTTTCGGTCAAAGAAAGGCCCGACGTGAAACAGATCGACCGTTTTGTTGATGGGCGCCTCGAAGTGGCGCAGAGAGAATCGCGCGTGCGCAAAGCGGAAACAGGTCAATTCATGACACCCGCCAGCGTGGCGCCATTCATGGCCGGCATCTTCCCACCGAGCGCCCTGCCGACCTGCCGATTGCTCGATGCCGGCGCGGGCGCCCGCGCGCTGTCCTGCGCCTTCGCACCTGATTCATTTTAACGGAGTTCGATTTCCGTGGCCGTATCATTCAGAATAGGTCGGTGTGGTATATCGGTCCCAAAACTTTTCATAAGGATGACATCGTCATGGAAAAAGTGGTTTTAATCACAGGGGCGTCATCGGGTATTGGGGCTGCGATGGCGTTGGAGTTGGCTCGGTGCGGCGCCTCACTTGTGCTTGGCGCCCGGCGGGTAGAGAATCTAGTTGACCTAGCAGCACAGATCAAGCAATCCACCCCGTATCCGCTCATCCGCCGCTGCGATGTGTGCTCCGGTGATGATGTTCGCGCGCTCATCGCCTCGACCATGGAACGCTTTGGCCGCCTGGATGTTGCCGTTGCCAACGCCGGCTACGGCATAAAGGCCACCGTCCACGGCACCGATGAAAAACAAATGCTCGACATCTGGCAAACCAATGTCATGGGCACCTGGTATGTCATGGCCGGGGCGGCCGAGGTGATGATCCCCCAAAAAAAAGGGCACATCATGGTCGTCTCATCGGCGATTGCCCGGCGGTCGCTCCCCCAAATGGGGGCCTACGCCATGACCAAAGCCGCTCAATTGTCGCTGGTGCAGTCACAGCGGCTGGAATTGGCACGCTATGGCATTTACGTCAGTTCTGTCCATCCCGCTTCCACTCAAACCGAATTTTTTCTGGAAGCCGCCCGACGCAGCGGCCGCCCGGTTGGTATGCACGGTAAAGCGCAAACGGCAGAGGCCGTCGCCCACAAAATGGTGCGCCTCATTGACCACCCCCGACCCGAATTATGGCCCGCGCCTGGCACCCGCTGGGGACTCAATTTTGCCGCGGCGCTACCCGCCCTGACCGATCGTGTTTTATCGCGACAGCCTCTGTGCTAAACGAAGTGCTACACTGGAAAATGGAGTTTTAAGGATGATGCGAACTGCCCGCTGGCTGCCGATTATCGCCGGCGCCTGCCTGATTGGCGCCTTGCTTGCCGCCCTGATCCTCTGGCAAACCGCCGGCCCCGCCGAAACCGTGGCCAGTACGGCTGAGAAAAAATCCGCCGCGGCTGATCGGCCCGTCATCGCCCGGCACACCTATCTTAAAATCATGACCGTCAACATCAGCTTTTCCGCGCTCGATGCCCCCGCCTACCGCTGGCGAAAGCGGCGCGCCCTGCTGGTAAAAATATTACTCCGACACGCGCCGGATATCATCGGCATGCAGGAATCATCGGCCCCTCAAACCGCCTATCTCGCTGCCCATTTGAAGGGATATGCCCATGTGCCCAGCGGCGCCGGCCTCGGCTCTCCCATGCCGCTGGGTATCGGCCTCAGCCGGGTTAATACAATCTTCTACCAGCGCCGCCGCTTCGCCCTCATCCATCAGCAGCATGGCCCGCTGCGCCCGCGGCATCTTCAGCCTGACCCCACCGAGAACGCCTATTACACCATGGCTGTGCTCCGCGATCGCGCGGCAATATTTCCTCTGCTTGTCGTCGTTGACACCCAACTTCGCCACGGTAACCCGAACGCTGCGGCCAGCGCCCAGCGCCTCGATCAAGTACTGCGGCATCAATGGCGCCTTGATGCTGGCGCCGGCGCCATCGTCATGGGAGACATGAATCATTCCAAAACCGATACCGTCGTCTACGACCATCTGATCGGCACACACCATGCGCACGGCATCCACGGCCGCCTGCGAGATAGCTTTGATTATGCCGCCCGCCCCCGCGGTGTGCTTTGGGGAACATGGCAGCAGTTCATCGGAAAGCCCGTGATCAAACTTCCCACCGATCTGATTTTTACCAGCCGAAATCTGCACGCTTCACCGGCCGCCATTCTTCGTGATCATTCCCCCTCCGGCCGCTATCCGACGGATCATTACCTCGTCGAAACGCGGATCACGCCGCTGAAAAAGCACGCGGCATCACCAAAGCAATAAGTTGATCCGTGACGCGAATGCGGCCCGCGAATGCGCCGCCACCCACGCGGGCGCCGCGACAAATAACGCGCGGGGCAAATCACGATGGGCGGCAAGCCGTCGACGTTGACGCCCCCCCGGGATGCCACGCGGATTTATGCCGGCCGGATGCGCAGTCGCTCCGGGCATCGCATGACGAGGCCGGGCTTCCATCGGATGGCGGCATCCGCAAGTTTCGCATTGGGAAAGCGGCTAAAAAACTCACTCAGCGCCACCGCCGCCTCCATTTTTGCCAGCATCGCGCCGAGGCAATAGTGAATGCCAAATCCAAATGCGATGTGCCGATTCTCTTGCCGCCCGGCAAGAAATTTATCCGGATCGGCAAACACGGCGGGATCGCGATTGGCCGCCCCGATGCCGGCAAGAATCAAATCCCCGCGATACACCTTTTGCCCTGCGATCTCCACGTCGCATAGGGCCACACGGCCGGTCCACTGCACGGGGCTTTCAAAACGGAGAATTTCCTCCACCGCAACCGCCATTGCGTTTTGGCTCTGCATTGCTATTTCCAATTGCGCCGGGTGTCGGAGCAGGGTGAGAATTCCATTGGCAATCAAGCTGGTCGTGGTCTCATGGCCCGCCATCAGCAGAAGCATGCAGTTGGCAATAAATTCTTCCTGCGGCAAATCTGCAGCGTCCCCCTGCACCAATGCGCCGAGCATCCCGGCATGGCCCCGCTCCGAACCCGGTTCCGAACCCCGCTCCGAACCCGCCGCCGACCGGCCGTCAAGTTTAGCCCTGAGATAATCCGCAAATTCGCCATACGCTTCGTCGGCCGCGGCAAGGTCTTTAAGCGTGGAATGAATGCCGATGGCTGGCACCATCCGATCCGACCAATCGCCAAGCACGCCCGCATCCGCAGGGGGAAAGCCCATCATGGTGGTAATCACGCGGGTCGGCAGCGGGCCGGCAAATGCAGGAAGAAGATCAAAAGAATGTTGTGACGCCATGTCATCGAACAGGGATCGCACACTCAGCAGCATCTCGCTGCGAATGGCCTCCAGCGGCACCGAATTAAACACCCGCATAAAAGCCGCCCGAATGCGGGTGTGGCGGGGGGGATCGGCAAAAAGCATCATCGCCGGTAGCCCGCGATGAGCGTCCGGTGCACCAAGTTGCCGGCGCGCCTCAACCGGAAATGAATCGGAGAGAAATGGTGCCCGCCCCAGGCGCGGGTCTTTAATAATGGCCTGCACATCGGCGTAATTGACAGCCACAAATGCCGGCAG
>JAJZGD010000072.1 GCA_021804985.1 Planctomycetota bacterium | reverse complement strand
CAAATCAAGACAGTTATCATTCACAATGCCGCTCTACGACGTTCATTGGCAAAGGCTCTCAACCTGCTGGAAAAGCAAAAGCAGCGGCATCTGCATCCATTAACCCTGTGGTATCGCGGCCGTGGGAGTAGAGAAGTTGGATTTGCCTATTTAATGGAAACCCCCATTTGGCGGGTCACTTATCGGGTGGTGCTTCCGCCGCCGAATGCGGAGCATAAATCCGTGGAAGTGCAGGCGATGGCCAGCGTCACCAATCAATCCAACTGCGATTGGAAGCATGTCCGCCTGGATTTGCGCGGGGGCGAGCCGCTTTCATTTATATCGCGGCTCTATCACCCACTCTACCAACACCGGCCGGTGCAACCGTTGAATCCGTCGCTTTACCGCGAACCGCAGACGTGGACCGGCCATATCCGCTCGTCGCGCCTGCTGAATCGGCGGTATCGGCCTGTTCCAGTGCTGCCGCGGGGCACTGCGAACATGGGTGGGGTCGGGCCTGGGAACATTGGCGGCGGCGGATCAATCTTTCAAGAGAATTCGCAGTCAAATCAGGCCGGTGAGGCACCCATGCAACCGCCCTTTAACCCGCTGGAGGGCGTTGGCGCCATGGCGCAGGCATCGGACGTTTACCCCGAGTTTGATTATCACGTCAGCGATCTGACGCTGGCGCGGGGCGACTCGGCGCTGGTGCCGATTTTGGTCTCACCGCTTGCCGCACGACTTGCTGATTATTATTCAATGGCGTCCACGTCCGTTCACCCCATGCTTGGGATTCGGATCGACAATAACACATCTCACTATCTGCCGCCCGGTTCAGCCTCCGTTTATCGCGGTGCAGTCTTTGCCGGCCAGACCCTGCTGCCCGCACTTCCACCGGGCGGTCACAGAACCGTAAAATTTGCGATTGATCGATCCATAACCGTGACTTTCGGTCCGATACATTCGCCCCCATCGCGGCTTGCCGATGCATCGATCAGATTGGGGGGGCTGACGCTTCATTATGTGGGCCGGAATCTCTGCCAGGTGAAACTTAATAATTCCGGGATTCATCCAAGAACCGTATTCCTTTCCACCGTGTATACCCGCCGCAGTTTTTTGGCACCCCGGTCGCTGCTAACCAAGCGTCAATCGGGACCACTTGGCACCCTGCGCATCATGGCAGCCCCGCATCGGCAGAAGTTGATACATATTCGCATACGCACCACGTCGAATGAGGATTTTCCCGTCGTCAATTTGGATGCCCTGCAACTCCACTCGCTCCTGCGCCAATTCCCTCAACTGCCAAAGTCAGTCATGGCTGATGTGCGGCACGGCCGCGTTCTTGCCGTGGCGGTTGCAAAGGCGCAGTCTCTTGTTGCCCATACAAAATCCGAGATCAACGCCACCGGCGCAATCGCTCTCAAATTCCAGCAGTCCCTGTCATCCTTGAAGAAAGTGAGCCCGGCATACAACAAGCTTGCGGCGCTGCTGATCAACGAGAATCTGCGCTATGCGGCTCTCACCAAACAATTGGCCCATGAGCAATCAGCCGAAGATGCCGCCGCCCATGCGGTTACAAGATTCTGGCGCCATGTCAGAATCAAAAAAACACCCGTCGCATTGCATTGAACATCGCGGCTGCGCGCCAGGGCATGGCGGAATTTGCGATAGACCTGGCCGCGGTGTCGGCGATCGTTCACGCCCGCTACAAGGACCTGGCCCTGGTCGAGTGGGCATTCTGAACCAGCAAGACCATGGAGTTGGAGATGCGCCCGGTGCATGTGCGCCTCGCACGCCGCACGCGGGGCCATGCCCTGGTGATCATGCTGTCTTACAAGATTGTGCAGGAATTGGCCCGGCGGTGGAGCGACATCGATGCGACGGTGCAGGAAGGCCTTGATGAACTCAAAACGCTCTGCGCCACGCAGTTGCTGATCCGAGGCAAGCCGCTGTGCAATTGCATCCCCACGCCGCGGGCATCGGTGCAAAGACTTTTGGAAAAGGCCCGGGTGGTGTTGCCCGCAGCGCTTCCGCACACCCCAAGTGGGCCACGACTTGCCGCTTACTGCGCCAGCAGCGCGGCGCGGTGCGCGGCGGTCAGCATGTAGCGGTTGGCACGGTACACCGTGCCGTCCACCGCCTTCATGGCACGCGCCACATTCGCCGCATCGGCCAGATAGTCCCGTGCGTCGCCGGCCAGCGCTGCCGCCAGCTTCATCTGCCTTAACGCCCGATTCACACGCCCCATCAGCAGCAGCAGATTCCCCTTCTCACACAATGCCCATTGCGATGTGCCATGCACCGTCGCAAGAACCTTTGCATACGGATTGGCATGGATCTTTGTCAGCGATAACACCTTGCACGATAGGCCCGGCTGCCATGCACCCGCCATCTGCTCATGGATAAACAGTGCGATGAGCTTGTGCCCATGCGGATACACCTTGGCCAAACATTCCTGCAACAACAGCAATGCCGTACGCGTTTGCCCCAGCGGACATTCATAAAACAGGCTTTTAGCGTTGCGAAACGCCGCCTGTGTTTTACCCATCGCCAATAGTGCCTCCACCCGCCATTGCTGCCATAAGCCAATCCAGCCCGCCACCCCAGGATGAAGCAGAATATTTTCCCGCGCCAACTTCGCCGCCGTCGCATCGTGGCCGTCCTCTATAAGCAGCGGCAACCATGTTTTTGCCAGTATGATCGGCAGAAAATGGTGCCCAGGTCGGCCCATCAGATGGTTGATAACCCCTATCGCCTCCATTTGCCTATGGTTACTGCCATCGGTAAGCTGCGCCGTGATCCACACATATTGCCCTTGCCGGTGTTTTGCCCAGGCGCTTTGGGCGAAACCTGCGGACATCGCAATCACCAATCCTGCGATAAGCATTCGCCGCATACGTGCGCCAGGCGTCGGCTTCAGGGATATTCTGCCCGGTTGGTTTATCCTCATGCTATAAAACCTCCATCGGCGAGCGATGATTATCCACATGCCGCCGACTTTACCGTGCGCCATTATTTAGCGATTGATTTCAGCCACGCATTGGCGGCCCCGATGGTGCCATATTTAGCCCGCATCGCCGCCGCCATACGGTCGCACACCATGGCCAGTTGATTCGGCGTGGCGATGTCGTATGCCGTCTTGAAGCATTGCATGGCCTTGTCGGGATGATCGGCCAGCAGCCATAAGTTGCCACGCGCTATTAAAACCCGGGTGCCCACGCCCAACTGATGCTGAATGTCTTTCATATACGGTTTACCATTGACAGCGATCCCCTCCAGCACCATACATGTTGCCGGCTTTTTCCCCGCGGGCGGCGGCCGGGCACCGGATGTCTCCTCCTGCATGAATTGCTTTGCCAGTTGCCTGCCATTTGACTTTTGTGCCAACAGACAGCGGTACACCAGCATCGCCGCCTGTGCGGTCTGCGTACTCGGTACCAGATTAAAGAGGCTTTTGGCATTGCGCAGGGCCGCTTTGCTGCGTCCCATCAGCAGCAGGGCCCGGGTGCGATACATCTGATAATGCCACACGTTGGGCATGTCGCCGGGGGCGAGCACATTTTCAAGTCGTGTAATCCGGGCAACCGCTGCATAATCATGGCGGGCCAGCAACAGCCGCAGCCACACATAATACATCTGTACGTTGGCGGACACGTGTTCGTCGCCCTTCAGCAGTGATTCCATCTGGCCCACAGCCCATTGGGTTTTGGCGGCATTGCCGCCCCTAACCGCGGCGATGATCTTGGCGTATAGGGGCTTGAGATTGGCCGCCTGCACGGCTGGCGGAAAGGCAGGGCAAAGAAATGCCAACGCAAGCGCAGCGATGGCGGGGACCCGACCAACGCCAAGCAACCAATGCCACCTCGCCAAATGGAAACTTGGGTGATCGCAAGTGGCGTTTAATTTTGTCATCTGCATCGACGGCCTCCAATGTGTTTCCACTTTGCCTCGGGCCAAGCACTTTTTCGTATCCTACGCGCCGGAGCTGCCGAGCGCGCTATCGCCAGTCGGCGATTCCGATTCGCTTAAATGGCTGCCGCGCGGCTCCGGTGCAAAGATCAACACGCTGGCGGCCAGCAGAATGAAGACGACATCACGCGCAAGCCCGATGGAAAGGGCGTGTTCAATGGCCGCCGGACTGTGGGCGGCTTCCCACGCTGCACCAAAACAGCCGCAGGGCAGTGGATGCTTCGCCAGCATGTCGGCCACGATGGCTCCGGAAAATAGCGACAGGGAGAACAGGGCCGTTGCAGCGGCGAGCCTAGATCGGAAACCGGTAACAAGCCAAACGCCCAGCAGCAATTCGCCTGCGACAATGGCCCACCCAAAGGCGGGTGCCGTATGGGCGAAGTTGCCGTAATAAGTGCTCTGGCCCGCGGGATCAAACCATTTCAGCAATGCGGCCGCGAGAAAGACAAGGCCAAGCACCACCCGGCAGCCGGCCGCAATCAGGTCATAACTTCGATGTCTTTTCATGGACCCATTGCCTCCTTGATCCAGCGCAAAAGGGCCGCGCGCTGTAGGTGGCTTAGCAACCTATCCGCGTTAACCTGCCGCCGGAGCGAGACAATCCGCCGACCGAGGACGAGCAGGCACCTCCGCCTTCCAAATTCCGCTGCGCGCTGTCGCTCGTTCCGTAGGGCGTAAAGAATCTTGTATTGCCATCCGACGCGGCCCCTCGCCGCCGACCATGCTGCGTCTACGGCCGAGACAACTACCGTAGGCTTGACGGCACCGGTGCCGCGCGGGCCAATCCGGGGGATTGCGGATAGCAATTTGTTAAAGCGTACCCGGGCAGTAATCGCGGGCCTGTTGTAGTCGCGGATCGATCTAAACACCTCAAGCGGCATGCCGTATTTTGAAACCACGATGGGATTCAGGTTGCACCATTGCAGCCGCGATGCGGCCACGTCGTCTTGCGAAAGCAAGAACAGCCAACAGCGAAGTGCGTTGTAAGCGGACTGCCTTTTCCCCGCGTGCGCAAGCTCCGTTGCCCTATGGTAATAAAGGTAAGCCAGCCGAAGGCGGTTAATTAAGCTGCAGAAAGCCAAGCTGTTCTTACCTGCAACCGCGGCACGGCCGTTAAGGAGCAGGGTTCGCAGTATACGCTTGGACAGCGCATCGGCCCTCGACCCACGCAGTATGGCCCTCTCGATTCCGTGGTATGCCGCCAAGGCCCCCGGTACGGATCTTACCCTTGACAACATGGCGACCCCAGTTTCCTCGCCGTTCCTGTCGATTCCCTCCGGCCCGAACAGAAACCGTGCAAGCCTTCCGTAGTCCCGTAAGTAGCTCCGTGTTCCGGTCGGAAGCCGCAGCAGCCGCTGGCACTGCGCGGCCGACTCGGCGCGGCGGCCGACCAGCGGCGCAGCGCGGGCACCCATGGCAGCCGCCGCAAGAGCCAAGAGCAGACCGGCGACCGACGACGACGCGACCGGCCTCGCTAAATGCCGCATTGAGTAGTCCATATTCGCTTACCTCAAGCACCCGGGTTATGGCAATTTCCACAGATGGCGCTGTAGCTACCATCGTATAAGAGCGGATTTGGCAGGCCCGGCGGGTAGACAGGGCTCGCACCGCAGGAGACAGTGCTACCCGTGCACGGCTCACAGATGTAACTCGAATTATTTGCCTGTGCCACCAAGCCAGCCTCCCAGCCGTGGGCTTGCAGAAACGCCACGTCTTTGGCGGTAAGGTTAGTTACTTGGTAGCTGCAGTAGGTCGGTGGTGGCTCGCCACCCCGCGCGATGCTCGCAAGGTACCCCGTACAAACTCCTGCAGCGATCACGCCCGCAACCGCGGCTGACCTCGTGAACCCCCGCATCCATCGGACTTTCCGCCGTTTTTCCATAGATTTTGCCCAGTTGAACATGATCTTTACCCCTGAAAAGAAACAAACTCTCGCGGCGGCTGTAACCGATGAACACCACCGGTCCGCTCCGCCGCATTGGTCTACCTTGATCTCGCGTCAGTTGCGAACCTCGCCTCCTGCCCCGCGCCGGCGGCCGCGGCGTGTCGTTTTGCCGCGAGCGCCTTCACCTCACGGCGTATGACGCCGAATTCAAAATAGCGGTAACTGAAATTCAGGTGGTTCCACCGGAGCGCATTTTCCACCTGCCCGGGGGTAATGAGCCCCAATCGGTGCTCTTCCTTCTGCCAACGGTTAAATAGGGCCAGCCGATACTGGGCTCTAGATTTTGCCGCAATAAAGCGCCTGGCCGCCTCCGGGCTGCCCCCCATGCGGCGTAACGCGGCCGCGTATATCAGGCTCTCAGTCGCCGCCCACCGCCGCGGATCGCGGTACGCCAATAGCTCCTCCCCCGAGATCAGCCCCTGTGCACCGACCGGTACGGCCGCGCCCGAAACCGGCCTCGCCACCCGCAGCCGCCTCCGTTGCGCTTCTCCCGCGAGATGCTTTTTCCAAGCGCGACGGCCGAAATAGTAAGGTGCCGGGTGTTCGTTAAAATAGTCCAGCGCAGCACCCAGCACATGCGTATTGAGCGAGTTATTGCGACAGAACCGGAAATCGGCAACAACGGGCCCGCGGACAAGAAACCGAATCCACTGGCCGCCCCAATTTTGTTCCGCCCGCGCCACCACCCTCGCCGGTTTGCTGTAGCACTTGGCCGCAATGGCGTCGTCGTGGGTCCAATAAGGGCTGTAACGCCAGATCGCTGGGAACGTTTGAACCGAGACGGGGTAGTCTCGCAGCCCGTTTGCGCCTTCGTGTCCGTTGTAGTTCCATTCGTAGAGGCTCAACACAAAAAGCCCCTTTGGAATCGTAAACAGCAAATTCACATCGGGCCCCTGCCACCATGTGGGGTAGGTTTCACCATGGTCGTCGACTTCCGACATGGCACGCGTGCCTACGGCGGGGCACCGACGCGGGTGGAGATAATGATCAATCTGGCAGTAGATGGGCGGTATTAGCAGGGCCCGCACGTCCCGCGTGAAGAACGGTGGCTGCATCCAACGGCGAATCACGTCACTCCGCCGGTGGTGCGGACCCATAAGAGCAACAACACGAAGGCTGTTTTCCATCGGTTCCCAAGCCACCTCGTCGCTATGGTCGGCCCCAAACATGCACATCCAGTACTTCCCGTATCTGCCCAGCCAGTTGCCTTCGGTTCGCCAATCGTCCGGCAGGGGCACAATGCGCGGCTGCTTTTGGCCTTTGGCTTTTATTAATTCCGCGCGGATGGCATTGGCCATCGCAGTAAGCTCACGGGCACTGGGTGGCCGGGCACCGCGGGGTTCGAGGGCCGTTGCAGGCATTCCTTGCGCGGCGCTTGGCGCATTGCCGCCGCCCTTCCGCCATGCAATTTTACTTTGCCCCGGCAGGGTGATGATCTCCACACCCTTGCCATAGCACCCCACTGCCATCGCGTTGCCCTTCAGCAGTTGCAGGCATTCCACATAGTTGCCCACCTGCGGCTCGTGAATATGCCAACGCTGAATTATTTTTCCATCTGCGTTGTATTGCCAAACATCCAAGCCCGCCCGCCAATGGCCCAGCCATAAATAACCCGCTTTGGGCCCCTGTGCGGGATTCGGTTGCCATGCCACCGCCGTCGTATGGTCTTCCGTCGGCAATGTGGATAGCACCTGGCCCGATGGCGCTGTCCAATGCGCTGGCGGATGCCACAACCCATGGACCTTGGCAACAAAATTCCTTCCATGTTCAAATTCCATATTCAGCAATGATGGGCTATCGGCGGTGTTATGGTTGCTGGCGTTGTTGCTGTTGCGAATGCTGCGGTTGCTGCTGCCGCCGTCGGGGTTGATGCGGCCCAATGCTACGCCTTCATCCGTCGCCACCGCCAGATGATTGGCCCACATGGTAGTGACCGAATTAACCAAATTCCCCGGCAACCCTTTACCCGTTGCCGTCAGCGGCATGTGCCATGGCCCTTGGATCACTGTCCACCGATAATGGCTCCAGCCCAAGGCATTGCTTACTGCGCTGGTAACCGGTACGCCTACCGCCAAGCCCCCGCACTGCGTCCCCACCAACACCATGCCGTTGGATGCAAAGGCAAGGCTGTCCGGATTCATCGGAAGACCATTGGCCTGCGTGATGTAATGCCACTTGTGCACAACAGCATGAGCCGACGGCATGTCAGACGCCGCATTCTTCGGTGCTACTTTCCGCCTTATCCCATTGGAATGCACGTTCCCGGTCATTGCTCCGGGCGGATCAACCGCCCGGCTCGCCGTTTTATTTTTGGCGCGTTCTCCGTGCGCGGTGAAATTTATGAGCCGATGGATGCTGTAACGCAGGCGTCTCGCCTGCACGGGCGGATAAGCCGTCCGGCCCGCCTGCGCACCGGCACCGGTTTTGTATCCACATTGATAAATGGACAAGCCATTCTCTGTGCCTATCCACATCTGGTTGGTATGGCGATCAAACTTCATCGCATAGACATGATTACCCAATGGCCCGGCCAGTACATGGTGCTTGGGATTCTGTACTATGTCATAGTCCTGCCACTTTTTACCATTAAATACGCTTATGCCATGGTTTAATTCGCCCACCCATATGCGATTGTGGTTGTCGCAGGCGATGGCATAGGTGCAATTGTTCTCCAATGCCCCATGCGTGTTTTCTTTGGTGAATTGTGTCCAGCGTTGGCCGTTGGGTGCAGATGGGGAATACCGATACACGCCCGCCCCTTCGGTGGCAAACCACAGATTTCCCTGCTGATCTTCACACATGGCCATGATGAAATGGCAGTCAGGGTCTTTCCATTTACCCACCGGTGGATGGGGGATATGCAAAGCCATCACATGGCAATCGGCCCATGGCAGACTCATCAACGGAATGTAAATGGGTGTGGGATGGTGCAAGTGCCGTTGCCACGGCACTTGGGCCAAGGTTACATGCGGAATTTTTAATGGGACTTTTGCCGGGCCGGCAAATAGGCTGGATGAAAAGCCGGTGAGGGCGGCAACCAGCAGCATTGCCATGGCCGAAGCCACTTGCCAGCGCGATATGCAACGCTTCGGGAGTGTGAAGATGTGCTGATTGTTGCCCACGGACAGCACCTCGGAAACAAATTGACCACAGGCCCTAATGAAATAAAGCAGTTAATTGCCACGCTTCTTCCACTATTGTAACACTCACAAAAAAAAAGCCAAGAGTAAAATAAAAATATTTCGCTGTGTGAGATCGTGGCAAATGTGGATCACAGATCGTGGAAAAAGCCAAAAACTTTCAGTAAATTGTTGTCCCTGCCGGGAATTCAGCATTTCAGCAACGCATCCGGCTGGGCCGGACGCAACGCTTTGAGGGAATGGCAATGAATTATTGGCAGCCATTCTTCGCGGTTTCCCTGCGTTACTTGGCGCGATCGGTCGTGGGCCGGCCGTTGTGTCGGCATGACTCCTCGCCGCGATTCGTCGTCACACCGACACAACGCAGTTTAGCAGGACCGACCTGACGACGATTATCCATCGACTTCAACATACAAGATGCGGATACGCGCTTTTAAAAACATTTTTGCACCGGCGGGGCACGGCGGCACCATGCCGCCGACTAAATGGCGCAGCGTTATTCCATCGGAAATACTTTTTTGCATCATTCCGAGCGGGTGAATCGCCCACATTCTGCTGTCGCCTATCAATGCTTAACGTCGCGCGGGTCAGCCACGGCTTTGGGCTGCGCCGCCAGCGCATCTGCAACCGCGGGCGATTCACGTGGCAGAAGCAATAACGCGGCGGCGGCCGCCAAAAGCAGGATGTCGCGGGCGATACCGAGTGCCAAGCCGCGTTCAATGGCCAAGTAGACCGCTGCCCTTGAGGATTTTTGCGCCGGTGGGATAGAGGCCGCTGTCAAAAGCGGGGTCCGTTTCCTCCCGCCACCTGCGGCGCTGCAGCGCAACCATCTTCACATGGAATTCTTGGAGCCTCCGCTGCAGAGACCCGGGCATGTTTCTATAAATCCGCACGGCCCCTTGGTCCCAACCCGAAAAACGCCTCATCAAAAGGAATCTGACGTTTGAAACCTGGGCAATCGTTTGGGCGTCGAGGACCTCCGATTCAAGGGAAATTGTGTTTTTTCTTGCGACGTGATGCCGCGCCCCTAAAAGAGCCTTAACAGAGGTGAACGCCCGCTCATCGGCGGCCACCTCACCGTCGCTGCACAACGCCAGGTAGAGTTCCTTGGTCGTCGGTGCGGATGCAGGGGGGTAGAGAATTCCGATGCTGTAGTAGTCGGGCCAATCATGCACTAGCGAGGCCAAAACACCCGAAACCCTGGCCACCAACTCTTTACGCAACCGCGGGGGCGTGCCCGTATAGGTTCGTTCAATCAACATCCGTTCGGCGCGGATCACCCGCCGGAAGATGGCCGACGCGGTCTTTCGCTGGGAAGCGCTCACGTCCGGAAGGCGGACATAATTGGTGAATTGCCATTGAAAGACCGATCCCCAAAGCTTGTAGCCATCAACCCCACCGTCGGAAAACTGTGCCATGGGGGTTAAAAGGCAACGCCGCGTCTGCCGGTATACTAGGCGGCGTTTCGCAGGTGACAAGGGGCCGTACCGCTCCAACACCTGCCGGGCCGATTTTAACAGGGCACTTTTCGCGCCGCTCGGGACGCCCGCACCCAGGGGAATGCTCCTGATGCCGTTCGGTGCGCCCGTATTCAGGCGGACGTTTTCTGCGCCGCTGGGTAGACCCGACAGTGATTTGATGGCGCGTGCGACCTCGCGCAGACCGCGCAGCCTTTGCCGACGCCCCGGAGTAACGGCCGCCGCCGCTTGCGGGGCCGCCGCAACAAATCCAAGTATGACGCACAAGGCAAGAAGGCTCGCCAAGCCTTCTGGACATGGTGTTTGGAATAGCAGAGTGTCAGTGCGGTGGCGCCTCATTTTCAAATCACCTTTCATAAATTTGCGCATGGCCAAGGGTCCTCGGTTTGACGAAAACAACTCCTCCGGCGGCCGGGGTAGAGGGTGGGCCGCCTGATCGAATCCGTGTTGGGTCATTGCCTTTGCGGGCCATGGCTCCGCCCCGTCATCCTGCCCCGGCACCCGAGGCGGCTGATGCAATTATTTCATTCTGTTTTGTCACCCTGCGCCAGCGGAACATCCGGTTCACCTTGGCGTAGCGCCGATAGGGAGCTGGCCCCGCCTTGATCCGGGCGATCAGGGACATTAGCTTCTGAGCCGTCTTTGCGGCCCAGTTTCTCAGCCGGCCATTGGCTTTTGGGTCACCGCGCAAGGCGTCCGCCGCGACGGCAGCGAGACCGTACCGATATTGATCCACGCATTGGGCGATACGCCGCGCGATCTGATCAGGCCGCAGGCCGAGGTACGCTGGCCTTAGGAACCGCCTAACCATCGCCGAGGCACGGTGCGGATCGTCAAAACTGCATGCGCGGCCCGTCAGTATCTCCACGTCAAAAACATAGAAACAATACGGGACGCCCTCGCGCCGGAGCAGTTTTCTGTAATTGCCAAGGGCTTGGGCCATAGCACCCCAGTCACGCCGATCCAAGCATTGAAATACCCGCTGTCTAAATTTTTCGCGTAGTCGCCAGCCCGGGGTTGCACGTGGAGGCGCGAAAGCCAACTTTTTTCGGGTCGTACTACGTCCCCGATTCGCGATCCGGCCGTGGTGAGGTATGATTTTTTTTTGTGCGACCGACCGCCGCGAAAGCCGCCATGGCGTGGAGGGCAGTGGACCTTCGATATACTTCAGAGAGCAAAAGCGTGCGTAGAACCGGCGCACGGAATTCCGGCGTATGACGATTGTCCTCGGATTTGTCTTCATGGTGCCCGGCTCTGAGCCGAAGTTCACCAGAATGGTACGGCCCGACTTCAGATAGGTTTTGGCAAAATGGGGCCAAAATTTCGCCGTGAAAGGCTTTCCACGGCTTGTGTACCTGATCAGAGTGGGGCCGCTACCGACATATTGCCTCAGCGGTACCGGGGGTTGGCTTATTTTAATGCAGACGAGCCTGCCCCCACTGAATTGGAATTGCTCCCGTCGTTCGCGGGACCCGCGCCAGTTCAGGGGGCCGACCAGACGCACTATATCCCCCGCTGCCGACGACGCGGCGGGGACGATCTGTGGCCTTAGCGTGACGACCGGCCAAAGCGCCACACTATCGGTAACTCCGTAGGCGCCGAAACCTAGGTTCAATAGCGGGCCGCCAGCCCGAAAATTGCTTACGTACGGGGCGGAGAATCCGGCACCCAGGTGGGCCTCATCAACCACGCGCCTCATGTTCCAACGGAGGCCACTATTAATCGGCGAATCGCCATATGCTGTTGACTGGTCGGACAATATGGGTTCGTACCAACATATCCTCGCCACGCCGCCCTGTGCGCCCACCGCCCCGCGCCAGCAGAGCATTACCGGGTAGAGCATATCGATTGGGAATAAATTTGCCTCAATGAGCTTAAAGCGGACATAGCGGTGCGGGCCAACCCGCAAACCCGAAAGGGCCGCAATTACTTTTTTAGCCCCCGAGGCACTTCCGGCGATTTTAGGGCGGCCCAGCCCGCCGTATGGGTACGCAAGCGTCCTGCAAAGCAGGGTCGGCTTGCGAGATCCGATCTCGCGAAGCACGAACATAGGGAGCAGGCAGTTGTCTGTCGCCTCCTTCCATGGCAAACTCCGAGCCCACCGAAACGGCACACCCTGCCCCTGCTGCTCGTTTTGGTCGAGCAACCCCTCCGCTGCCGCGAGGGCCCTGGGAATTTTCTGCGTTCGCCCCGGTACCGTCGTCGTGGCGCGCAGATTTGGGCCGATGAACATCGCCAGCGCGGCGATGCAAGTCATGACTGTTCGTGTGCGCAGCAACGGATAATCCTCCACAATGGCCCCTACGCTCGCTCAGCCGGATGCCGTCTCAGTGAAGTCCAACTGTGTATCCACATGGAATTTGACATATCCCGGCGATTGGCCAGAGCCCGATGCGCCCGCCCTGGCAGTGCCAGACGCAGAAACCGTAATATTGGCCTGGATGGTGTCGTCGGAATCGGGCTTGTTTTGGACGGTGAAGCTGTCGCCTCCAGTTGCGTTACCTATCCCGACATTTTGCTGCACCTTGTCATAGCTGCCCGTGACGTGAACGAGAGTGGGACCCGTGAGGGCGGTCACCGGATTTCCGATGTTTCCGCCGACCGTGAGTGAATTTGTGATCTGCGAATAACCCGCGTTGGCGGTAGTTGTCTGGTTCTCAAGCTTGGCACCGCCGGCCGAGGTCAGCCCGGAGCATGCACCGGACATAGTGGCCGAGACGCTTACGCTCGAGCCTTGGTAGGCCCCCGCTGTAACCTGCAGAGACTCGCTGGCATTCCCGCCAGACGATGCCGTTGCCACTTCCTTGACGGGTACCCCGTTGCCGACCCATTCGCGGGTATAAACCACCTCGTAGGTTGCCCCTTGGGAGCCACCAACGGGCCACGTGCTGTTCGACAAGACCGGGCCGGGGGGATTTGCGTATCCGCTGCCCGCAACGTAGGCGCTGGTGCCCTGGTACGTCCCATTCGAAATTTGCGCCGACGGCGCGCCGTTGGAAGAGAAACTGCCGTCCTGTGCGTTGATGTAGAAAGGGAAAAACGTGTAGTAGGCAATGCCGCTTTTATCGTTGTAGCAGCCCGTCACGGCGGAAGCTTGGTTGGTAGTCAAAACCCAAATCCAATGCCCGCCTCCGGTGTTCTCGTTGGCTGCCAAGGGCTGAACGCCGTAACTCGATGGCTGAGTCGGCGCGGTGCTGGCAGCCGCCGAAGCCCCCACTCCGCATGCCGAGGCGGCCAAGAGGCAAGCCGCTGCAACCAACCTTGGCAGGTGTCTTCCATTCCTCATGATCTTTCTCCTTGAAATATGTCACCTGGGAGCCTGTCCGAGTAATCGCCGGGTTGCGACGGCGTGATTTTTGGCACCCATCAAGCAGCGGCGACGAATGGCGTACCTGACGCAGAGGGTGCACCGAGGAGCCGCGCCGCAGAGGGGGGGCAAAAAGCACGCCGCCCCGCGGGGTGGGCCTGAAATGCCCCGCCTGCTTTGTTGTCGGATCTCGCTGACTCGTTATTCAGAGTCGGCTCGATCCTCCGCCGCGCATTCGGCACATTTCAGACCCATCCCAATCCCGGCCATTACTCGGACAGGCTCCTGGTACCGACGACAACCGTTTGCGATCGGTATTCGCTGACTTTTGTCCAATCTTCGTTCGAGGCTTCAACACGATTGCCACTCCATTTCAGCGCATTTTCGATTTTACGGGCAGGGGTCAGCCCCAGCAGATCCTCCATGCGCTCAGCACGCCTGAACAGGCAAAGGTTCGAGTAGCAAAAACTCAATGCCTCCCTGCATTGCCTCCGGGCGTGGGCGCAGCCCATCAGCCCGCGCTGGATTCGCAAGTATGCCCGTGCAAGTTGGACGAAGGCCAGCGAGCTTCTGCCGAAGCATCCCAGCCCGCGTCGCCTCGCCAATGCGAGCCGGTAGAAAAGTTGATCCGCACCACGCACCGAAGAGCGCGATACCCCGTGCCGGCTTTTCGAGCTTTTTGGCAAGGCCAGGCTCGGGTTGTATGCGACTTTGGCAAATGCCGGCGCACCGGCCGAAAAATAGGGAGCGGCATACTGATGGATGGAGTCCAGCGCAAGTGCCGCGAAATGCGCATTTAGAGAGTGGTTGCGTGCAATCCGAATGGTGAAATCGGCTGGCCCCACTATCAGGAACCGAACCCAAACGCCGCCCCAGAAATTGCAGACACGACCACCCGCGAGCGTGGGCAGCGAATGAAAGCTCAGGTCATTCTCGATGGCGTCGGCCAGCGGATGGGCACGAATGGCAACGGGAAAGTCGCGGCACGCTTCGCTGGTGTCGGCGTGGGCGTTGTCGTTCCAATCGTACATCGAAAGCACGAATCTCCCGCGTGGAACATTTAACGTCACGTAGAGGCTTGGCCCTTGCCGCCAGGTTGGATAGGCCTCGCCGTGATCGTCGGTGGACGCATCTCGGCGATCGAGCGTCGGGCTCGTG
This sequence comes from Planctomycetota bacterium, assembly GCA_021804985.1. Classification (GTDB taxonomy): domain Bacteria; phylum Planctomycetota; class Phycisphaerae; order WQYP01; family WQYP01; genus JAJZGD01. The sequence continues at coordinate 167 of JAJZGD010000072.1, read as the reverse complement.
TGGTAAAGCCTCTCGCGGCTGTCCATATAGGGTTTTGGAAGTTCCAGCGCCCTCTGGTTGGCGGTTTGCAGGCTCTGAATCCAATACCGCGCGCAATCCCCCGGGGTGGGATAGGCAAGCTCCGGCCAATAGGTTATCACGGCCTCATTCGTACCCCAGACAAAATC
>JAJZGD010000071.1 GCA_021804985.1 Planctomycetota bacterium | reverse complement strand
GATCCGACAACAAAGCAGGCGGGGCATTTCAGGCCCACCCCGCGGGGCGGCGTGCTTTTTGTCCCCCCTCTGCGGCGCGGCTCCTCGGTGTACCCTCCGCGTCAGGTACGCCATCGTCGCCGCTGCTTGATGGGCGCCAAAAATCACGCCGTCGCAACCCGGCGATTACTTGGACAGGCTCCTATGCTGGCCGGCTTAATAAGAGGCGGCGACGGGGCGCGGCGGCACCATGCCGCCGGCTAAATGACACGAACGCGCGGGGCGGCGGGGCGCTCCGCCGTCGTCTCTGCGCCTTCCCTGCTCTGCGTGAGATATTAAATAATCACATCATGCCGCGGCATGATTCCTGAGAAATACCTTCTACATGCATTCCAAGCGGATGAACCACTCGAAATCTGGTTAGTTATTAATTCACCATGGGACCGGGACGACGGTTCCATGGGGCGCCATTTATGAACTAAAGCTGGAGTTTAAGATCCATACCGCGGGCATCGAAAGCCGCAATCTCAACCGAATCACCGGGCATGGTTTCAACGGCGCATATCTGAATCTTTCGCTGGGTCCGATCTTCCGCCGCCAAAAGTTCACGCCGCTTTTTATTAAGCAGATAGTCTGCCACGGCGGTATACACCCTTACCTCCAGCCGAGTTACAGCTGAATGGACGCTGGCAGCGCTAATGCGCCGCAGAAGATCCAGCGACACACTTTCCGGATTTTTGATGAGCGCCGCCCCCTGACAATGCGGACAATCCATATAGATACTTCGCTTCAGGCTCGGCTTCATGCGCTGGCGGGTAAGCTCAACCATGCAGAACAGACTCATGCGGAGCACTTTGGTTTTGGCGCGATCCTTTTTCAACTCTTCGCGGAGTAAATGTTCAATCTCTCGCTTGTGGCGATCCTCCCGCATGTCGATGAAATCAATCACAATTACGCCGCCAAGGTCGCGCAGCTTCAGCTGGCGGCAAATGTCGCGTACCGCCTCCTGATTAACTTTAAACGCGGTCATTTCCGCATCGCGATGTTCGCGGTATCGACCGGAATTCACATCCACCGCCACCAGTGCTTCGGTGGAATCAAAAACCAGCGACCCGCCATTGGCCATCTCAACCCGACGGGCATTGATTTTTTCCAGTTCCCGCTCCACGCCATATCGACTGAAGAGCGGCGATGCGTCGGTGAAGAGCTCGAGCGCACGGGTTGAATTGGGTTCCAGCGAGGAAATAAAGGCGCCAATTCGATCCAGAATAACCTGATTATCGACGATGACTTTTTCAATGCCTTCCAAATCCAGGTCCCGCATCGTGCGGGTCACCAGATCGCTCTCTTCATATAGAAGCGCTGGGGACGGTTGCGTGTCGATCCGCTGCGATATATCGCGCCAGCGGGCCAGAAGCTGAAGCAAATCCGCCTTTAGCTCATCGGCGGAACGATCTGCACCGGCCGTGCGGATAATAAAACCCAGATTCCGCGGAGGATTAATTTCCTGAAGAATTTTCTTCATCTCGCGCCGCTGTTGGTCATCCACCACTTTACGCGATACGCCAAGCTGGCTCATGCCGGGCATCATCACCAGGTAGCGTCCCGGCACGCTGATGTAGCTGGTCAGCGACGGCCCCTTGGTGCCAATCCCCTCTTTCGTCACCTGCACCAGCACTTCCTGCCCACGCCGCAAACATTGCTGAATCGGCGGCCGACTGCTGCGCGGCGTCTTGCGGCCTACTTTTTCCATCGGCGCCAGATGATCATTCTCCACCGTCATCGGATCGTCCGCATCATCGGCAACCGCGGCACCCTGAGGATCGGCGGCTGCGTCCGGCGCATCTTCCACGATGGCTTCCGGCGGCCCACCTTCGGCCGAGGCGGGCGACGGCTGTTGGGCGGCGGTGGCCGTGGTGGCATGCCAATGCCGCCGAAGGTGCGACGGAAAGTATTGCGGATGCAGGTCGCTGATATGTAGAAAGCCGTTTTTGCCGATGCCAAAATCAATAAACGCGGCCTGTATGGCTGGCTCCACATTAACGACGCGGCCTTTGTAAATATTGCCGACGTGCAGATCGGTGCTGCCCCGCTCGATATAAAATTCTTCGAGAATGCCGTGCGAAAGAATCGCAATGCGGCATTCGTCCACATCCGCCGCGTTGACCAACATCATGCGGCCGCGCCGACCCGCCGCCTTTCGACCCGAGGCCGCGATATCTCCCGGCGCCCCAGCGGCGGTAGCTGTCAGATCGGTGGACTCGGGCAAGTCCATGTCATCCTCATGGAGGTCTGCATCCGGAGCCAATGGCAGCGCCGTTGCAGTTATCTTTGGAGGGGCGCCGACGGATGTCTGATTTAAAAACCGATTCTCGGGGCGCTGCGTTTTGTCGGACGGGTGCGCGGTGGGTGAGGCTTTAGCGCCGGCACGGCGGGAGGGGGGTAAAACATTTCCCGAATTACCATTGGCTGATTCGCCAAATCGACCGGTTGCAGATGGCCGAAACTGTTGGCGGTAAGTTTTGTTGGCACCAAAAGAGCGGCGGCCAAATCGGCTCGCAACGCCGGGGCCGGTGCGCACCACGGGCCGAATGCCGACTGCCGCCACCCCGCCGGACGCGGGCTTTTGAGTTCCTGCTGCCGATGCCGCGGCAGGCATCCCAATGGATGGCCCGCGGCCATCGGGCGCAGCCCCGTGGGATAAATGGGGTGGTGCTGCTGCCGCAACGGGAACCGCGGCGGGATCCAGCGGGCTTTTTTCTGCGGCCGATGATGGAAGAAAACCAACGCCCCCGCCGGGAGCAGCGGCGAATGGTGGTTGCGATGGGTTTGCCGCGGCAGATGCATCGGATGGATCGGATGGACCGGGCCGGCGGTTCATTATCGCGTCGCGCAACGCTGGCTGATTGGATTGATCATCCGCAGCCAAGGGCTGTTGCCGCGGTTGCGGTTGCGCGGGCGGCCTTGCCGCGATAGGCACCGGGGTGGCCACCGCCCGGCGCGTCCCACGCCGCACAGGCGGCCGCTTGGCGGAGGCCGCAACCCTGGGCTTGCGCGGCGGCGCAACCCGCGCGCGACTTCGTGGTTTATTTTCAGGGGAACCGGCCAAATCCGGGGGCCCGGCAATCAAGGATTTTGATTCCGTTTCAGGACTTGACAATGGCAAACTAACGCTAACCTGAGTCTCTGCAGACAGAGACTTTTCTGCACTTGAAATAACCTTCATACCTCATCTGTTGTATCGTTCATCGCTTACACAAGCGAACTCTCAACCCTGCTTAAATGATATCGGCTCTCTTTGAAACTGCCAAATGGATTGGCCGCACGCTCCATATGACCGGCGCGCTCCGCTGGCTGGCTTCCCATGCATTTTGACGGAACCATCCACGCCCGGCCAAGTCGGCGGCATGTTTTGATGGGCTTTAATCGGCAATGCCATACGTCTGAAGCAGGTTGGCAAACGCTTTGTGATAATATTTTCCCCCAATGGTGGATCCATAGATGGCCACCAGAGACTTCAGCGTTTGCACCGTCTCCCGCGTGTATTTATCGCGCTTTTGATTGCTGCGAATCAGGTACAGGTAGGCATCCCAATAAAGGCTTGAACCCGGCTCAAGCTTCGGAATTACCCGCACGTAGAGACTGTGTGCAAGCTTGTAGTTCGGAATGGCATAGGCCGCCCGCGCACCGCCGATAAAATTGCCGAGATCGCGAGGGTTTTTCTTTTCGAGCTTTTTATAAAGCTTCCACGCCTGCATCGGCTCGCCGGCATAAACGAGTTCCTGCGCCCGCAATTGCTGATAAACATAAAGTTGCGTCGCGTTTTTCCTGGGATCGACCGAAAGCGCGTGGATAAGCTGTTCGAGCAGCGATGCCGCACTCGCCGCAAGCGACTCCGACCGCGCCAAATCGGTCGAACGCAGATGTCGGCTCTCGCGGAAATATTGGCCGATAAGTCCCTTGATCACGTCATCGGCATTTTCGCTTGAACCGCGTGCATACCCCTGAATCATGGGCAATATCTGACTCGATTTTCCCATCATCTGATACTGGCGGATGCGGTAGCGCAGCACGACCCCGCGTTGATTCGTACTAAGCTTTTTCGACATGCGGTCAAGCGCATCGAGCGCGGCTCCCGCGAGGCGCGGCTCTCGGAGCGGATCCAGCGCCGTGCTGGCCTCAAGCATCAGCAAATTCGGGCGATAGGCGGTGGCCCGCTGAATCAACTTGGCGCTCGCGGACGCCGGCGGATGTTCCGTAAGTTTCAAAAACCGCTGGGCGCTGCGAATAACTTCTCTGGCCGCTTGACGGATCGTAATCTCGCTATGGTGCGAAGCCATCATAGCGGTGAGCAGACGGGCCCGAATACGAACCAACTGGTACTGGGCTTCAAAATACTCGGGATCAGATGCCTGTATGCCACTGAATATTTTCGCCGCACGCTGGTAATGCTTCCCTTGCTGAAGCGAAACACCATAGGCAAACCGCCATTGATTTTCGTGATAGGTTACGAACGCCGATTCAATCGCTTCATGCGTCATCTTCGCTACCGCCGCGCTAACGACGGTGGCCTGATTAAGCTGCTGCAGCTGCGACAGGGCCATATTCAGTACGGCCTTGGCTTGCTTTTGCGTGGGGTTTTGCCTGACAAACGCCAGATTTATTTCCGCGGCCTTTTGAATTTCACCGCGGGCGGCGTAGCAGATGCCGGCAATCAACTGCGCCTGCGCCTTGAGCGACGCGGGTGCGCTGGGTAACGCAAGCAAAAACCTGGCGGCGTCCAGTGCTTTTTTGATGTCTGCATGGCTGCTTTTCTGAGCGTTAAGCCACGCCACCGCGAGCACCTGCACGGGAGAAATCTGCGTTAAATCCGGTTGGGGCGGAAGCGAAACGGAGATATGTGTGAAAATCAATTCCTGATACTGCGGTGCCTTGGAAATAATACTCAGCAGCAAATTCATCGCTTTGTTGATTGCCACGCGGCGCTGCGACGGCGAATGGATGGTGCCGGCGCGGGCATAGGCGATCCGATACTGCAAAAGCCGCAGGCCCATGCGGGCGCTGTCGCCGTCGAGCGGCGGGTGGGCCTTCAGCCATGCATTAAAGTTTTTCAGCGACGCCGATGCGCGGGCGTAATGCCCGCCGCGCAACTGGGCAACAATCAATTGATAGCGTGCCTCGTAAACCAGCCATGCGGGGCTTGGGGGTTTGGCAGCGGCCTGAAGATCGGTGACGGCCTCGGAGGTGCGGCCCGATCTCAGGTTTGCCTTTCCGCTGAGCAGCAGTGCCTGAAATTTTACCCCATTGGATGCGGGTCCATTAGCCCATTGGGCCAGCGCCTTTACGGCTGAAAGCATAAAACCGTCGCGATGGGTCGATGTTCGTGCCAGCGCGAGCCCCTGATAATAATTGGCGTAAGCGCCAAAATAGACCACCTGGGTTTGGCCGGCCGACGCGTTTTCATATTCCAACTTATCTTGACGGGTGAAATTATTAAGTCCGTTGAGGCGGTTGATTACGACTCCGTACTGCATTTTGGCGGCCGCCAACAAATGGCGGGCGGTCTGAGCAAACGGTTCTAACTCGGCGCGGGTCGCCGGTGTGCCCGACCAATATTCGATCTGATTCACGCTGGAAATAGCCAAGCTGGCCAGAATGAATTTCGCCTGGAGCACCAGCCATGCCGGATCAATTTTTCCCCCGTCCTGGGCCAGAATGCTCTTGATGTCGGCCAGATATTTCTTCTTCATCAGGGCCTGCTGGTCGTAGTTTTTGGAATACGCCGGCCAATTCACCTGAATGTCTGCAACGCGATAAAACACCTTGGCCGCCGGATTGGACGTCTTTTTCAGGCCCGCATAAATCGCGGCGGTATTTCCCGTGGCCTCCCATTCAGCCAATGTTTTCGACAGCGCCTGCGTGCCAACGCCATTGGCCGAAGCCGCGCTGGCAATCCGGCATGCACCAAATGCTGCCAGCACACATGCTGCCAACAATGAACCCAAAATAATCGACCGCTGGTACTTTCCCCATCGATCCGCATGACACAAAGACATGAATACCCCTAAGACTAATCCCGGCGGCGGTCCGCATGCTGGCATCTGGAATTGAATGCACCCGCCGCGTCATCGATCCACTTGCATATCCCGGCCCTATCCGCCCGAAAGCCGTCCGCCTGCCCGCTTAGCGGGTGGGCATGCCGAAGGCCACACGGTGGTAGCGTGCACGGACACAGTCGCTGTAGACGGTAATAACATCCTGATAAGGGACACTTTCGTGCGGCTTGATGATGACCTGCGTCTTTTTGCCGAGAATTTTTCGCCGTTTATTAAGCCAATGCATAAGATCGCCATTCAAATTTTCGGTTTGAAAGGCGCCGATGGTTACCATGGTTTTGGTGCCGCGCCGATCCAGTTTGATAATCAATTTGACGGGCGGAAACTTGGATGTTTTCACATCGCTCATACCGCCGCGGATGGCCGGTGTGTTGTTGGTCAGATACCAGACCGGGCTGGTAAACGAGCTGCCGAGCATGAAAAATATAAGGATGACCATGACCACATCCACCATGGGGGTCATGTTGGGGCCCACATGATGGGCGGCGTGCATGCCGATGCGTTTTCGTTTCATAGCCATGAACAATTCCTTTGGAGAATTTTGGGCTTACCCTTTTCGCCGGGTCATAAAATGAACGCTTACGATCTTCGCCTTAGCGCAAGCCACAAGCACGGGTGCGATGAAGCGATACTCGGTGCGCATGTCGGCCCGAATCACCAGTTTGAGATTGGGATGCCGTCCTTTATATTCCCGCAGCACACTGCCGAGATTATCGTAGGTGTAATTATCACCCCAGATGGAAATGCGCGGGCGGCGCTGCACGCCGGCGATGTCGCTGTGGCGCGGCACCAGATTAATAATCAGCTCGTTACTCCGATTGCCCAGGCTTTTACCCGCCAGAGCGGAGGGAATCTGTATCCCTTTCACCGACGCCTTTTTGGCAATGTGACCCACCAGCAGGAAGAAAATGATCAAGCACATGACCACATCAATAAGCGGAGTAACATTCACCGCTTCTCCCTGCATGGGTTTGAGCGTGCGTAATTTCATGAACCCATACTCCAAAACATCTGCCCCACGCCCCGCCAGAGAGTTTCCGCTTCAGCCACTGACCAGAACGCCCGGCAACCCCGAAGCGCCCCCGCGGGGCAAACCAGACGCCGCCACGCGCTACGAAGATGCCGGCGAATCGGTACGGCGTGGAACCGGCCGGGCCGACGGCTTGGATTCAGCAACCGACGCCGTTGCGACCACCGCCGACTTACCCTCCGGCAGGCGAAGGCTCTCGAGCAGTTCTTCCGCAAGGATCGAAGCGCGTGTCACCATCTTGTCCAGCCGGGTACGGAAGAAGCCAAATGCCACTAAGGATGGGATCGCCACCGCCAGGCCGCCGAACGTGTGCCAGAGTGCCGCAGAAATACCCGCTGAAAGATCGGTCACTTTGGCGTGGCCGCCGGTGTGATGCAGGGCATTAAAGGCCATGATCATACCGAGCACAGTACCGAGCAAGCCCACCAGCGGCCCGATGTTGCCAATGATGTTAAGCATCTCAATACGGCGAAACAGATTGGCGCTATTTTCGGCTGCGGCATTTTCCAATGCCTCGCGCATGGCGGGATAACCTAAGCTGGCACGCCGCAGACCGGCATCGAGTGTTTTTCCAATAAACGACGGATCCGTGGCGGTAAAATCGGTCAACTCACGCAATTGGCGGGCATTGATCAGCGAGCGAATATGCTCTGCGGTATCAACCGGCGAAATTTTGGATTCCCGCAGATGAATCGCCGCATCGATGATCAGGGCAATGCTGATCAATGAGAAGCAGACGAGCACACCGGCGACGGTCCAATCCAGACCGAGCAGAATCGGGCTTGGATGATACACGCTGACGCCTGCGGCGCCCCCCGTTTGGGCCATCGCACGGTGCACCATCACGCCGCCGGAGGCCAGCAGCAAGCCGGCGAGCAGCAGAATTCGATATTTCGACTTGGCATACGCACTGAACATGAAAACCTCCAAAGAATCAGGCCGTTCATTATTTTCGCACCGATGGCCTATCATCGGCATTTTTTATGGTCCGGATAAATGGCCCGGCAGCGCCGAGCCATCTCGAACTAACCTCCAACCATCTGGCGGGAGATAAATTTGTACGCGCCGCCATTTTGCTGGGCGATTCTTTTCAGCCACTTTGCCCCAAGCCCGTGGCGATGGACATCCGCGTACGCATAGGTATATATGTGCACCGCATGATTTTTATTGAGCCGAGCGATCACGGTGATGAGCTTCGGATCGATGGCGCCATTGGCCAGGAAATAGATCACCTGCGGGCGCAATTGGAAGGCGGTTTCAAAGGGGGCCGTAAAAAATGCCAGGCGATCCATATTCGGCTCACCCGGCCGAAGCGACTTCAAGGCCATTCGCAGGGCGTGCTTGTTGGCCGCAGTGGCCGCTTTAAACCCGGGAGCAAGCAGCCGACTGTGGGATGCAAAAACAATAACCCCAAATTTTTGCAGCGGCACCAGCCGATGTATCGATCGGTTGAGCGCGGTCTTGATAGATCCGAGGCCGACGAGCAAATTGCCACCGTGGTCAATAATGTAAACGATGCGTGTGGCATTGCCTCCGCCGCTGCCCATGAATGAGGTCGGCGGCCCGTTGCCCATGCCGCCGCCCGGCACGCCGAACGATGCCAACGCACCCCCGTTGGCCGCTCCACCTTGAGCGCCGCGGGCGATGAAATCCAGCGAGTGCTTGGCACTGCTGTTGAGCAGGCTTTTGACCGATGTTTGCGACATATGGGTGTGATGGCTCATCAGCCGCTTAATATCCTGGCGTACCTGACGAAGCGGATTATGCGCCCCGGCATTGCTGGCCTTGCCGGGATGCAGAGAAAAAAGTTGGTTCATGGATTGCGGAACAATAATCGGGTGAACTTTGGGCGGTTTGGCGGTGGTCACCGCTTCGATCAGAAACCATATCAACAGCCCAAGCGCCAGATGAATCAGAATCGAGGCGATCCATGGAAATGCCCGATCCAGCCACTCGGGCATTTCACCCGCGACCGCAGCTTCATCAACCGTATCTGACTCAGGTGGGCGCATTTCAGGATTTTGCTTCTTGGATTTGGGCCGCTTGCTGCCACCCCGTTTAATCGGATCAAAGCCTGAATCGGAGGCGGCCTGGCTCATCGTATGGACCCTCAATAAGGCGCGGAAAATTCACCATTTCATTCAACTTCGCCGAATAAAGTAAAACAATCGCCGTGCCAAACCATCAAATATGCCGCATTCAACGAAAACGGCGGCAAATCAGGCCTTGTGGGAACTGCCGGCAAAATGCAAATTGCCGCAGCGTGACAAAGATGACACGGAACTCCAGTCGATTGTCAAAGTTGGCACAAACTGATTTGAATCCGCGCAACGGTTTTGCGACCTAAGCGGCCGGTGCCGGAACGACGACCCGGCAGGCTGGCGGACTAATTTTCGCGGTACAGCTGGCGGCGAGAAATCAGATGAAATATGCCGTGGGTAAGAACCGCTATGCGCCGCATCTCATTTTCAAATTCCGGGTTGCGGCTCAAAAGTGAGAAGGTATCAACCGGCACCGGATGTTCAAGATTTTTCATGCTGATGTAATTAACCAGGCGCGGATTGAAATGCCCGTCGGTAAGAAAATAGATCACATCCGGCTTCATGGCGTATGCCACGCGGAACGCCCGGGCAAAGGGCTGCACCATGCCATCGTTCCGCCCCTCCGCCAGTATGTGATGCCCTTTAAGTAAATAATCCATCTGGCGAACCACCGGTCGGCTCGCCCCCACCAGCCCGGTCTGATTGCCAAGAATATGGGGATTGGCTGCAAAGACGACAATGGCGAACTTCTGGAATGGCATCAGGTGGTTAATGGCCCGTCTTACCTCCGCGCGTACAAGGTGAAGCCGCCCAATCATCGAGCCGGAGTGATCAATGATAAAAACCACTTTATTGGCGCGCGAAGTTACGCCAAAAAACGTGACCGTCATGCCGCCGAGCACCGCCCCGCCCGGAACCCCCAGACGCGTGCCGAAGCCGGCATGGGTGTAGACGTCCCACTGCGTGCCGAGCGTCGCGGGAGATACGCCGATGATGCTCAGCCGCTTAGCTTTGCTCGAGGACAGAAGTGCGCTGGAATTTAGCGGGGCGATGGCGTGCGCCCAAGTCTCCATGGAGTGCTCTTGCGCGGAGAGCAGTTTTCCCTGTTGAATTTGTGTTTTCCGCAGTTCCCGATTCGTTTGGCTGCCGTGATAAAACGATTCCGGAACGACCATCGGCATCGGCGGCGGTTTGACGGGGGGCTTGAGAAGCGTGTACAGGATCAACAGCACCATAAAGCCGATGCAGTGGAGAAGAATCGAACAGATCCACGCAAAGACCTTATCAAATGTGGTTCGCTGTTGGCTTAAAGTCGGCTTGCGCCCGTAATAAACCACCGGGGATGATGTGGAGAACGCCGCGGTCAAAGGCCGTGAGCCGAGATGAGCTTGCACGGTATTGGATACCTCAGGCTTAGTGCCGACGGTATGGGCGGGTACGCCGATGCCGCTAAACTGCCCCGCTGAGCCAAACCGTACCGACTTGCCCTTGAGTGTAACGCCCTTTGGGGGCATCGCAAAACCTCAATGAATATCAAAGCAAACCCGAAGAAGCCCGAAGCAGGCCGAAGCAGCGCATCTGATCGATAAGCAAACGCGCCCCCTGCATCCGAAAACAAATCCGGCCCCGGCTTCATCCAACCTTATCGGCACAAAAAATATTCCACTTGACATGATGGTCCGTTTTCACTAAAAGGAAGTGCAGAGTTGGATCGACGGATCCACCGAAAGTAGGGCTGTAGTTCAACGTTAGGATTGGTGGTTCTCGCAAAAAGCGGAACTGGACGGCGGGCGGCGGGGAGAGCACCTTGAACCGCAGCCCCATGATTTACGGAGGCGTTTGTAATCGGCGGTCGCGCCGAATGTTAGGAGGCATTTATGCCACCCAAAAAGAAGGCCATGATGGCCGATGAAAAAAGTTCTGTTACACCCGTGATTCGCTCAGAAGCCAAAGGCAGCGGCACCTCGGTTTCCAAGCCTGCTGTCATCCATCCCCGTGCGGTCAGTCATGAGCAGATTGCCGAGCGAGCCTACCAGCTATTCCTCAAGCGCGGTTTTGGCCCCGGCAACGCAGCGTCCGACTGGGTGGAAGCCGAACGCCAGCTCAAAGCGGGCCTTTAATCGCCGGTGGATTGAGAAAACAGCCGTCGGTCAAGAGCGTGCCTCCGCGGTGTTATCTCCCGGCCACCGGTTTGTCCCCGGCGGGGCGTTATCCGTGAGGGCCATTCGGGGGCTTTGCGGGCGCGGATGCCTTGCGGCTCCTGCCAACTTTTGCCGCGGCAGTCCGCCCACCATATGCCTCCACCACGTTCTGCACCAGACGGTGGCGAACAATATCCTCTCGGCCGAGATCCACGAATGCGATGCCCTTGATACCCGTTAGCTTGCGGCGGGCGTCCGCGAGGCCGCTGGTCTGTTCGGGTTCCAAATCAACCTGCGTCGGATCGCCGGTGACCACCATCTTGCTGTTTTCACCAAGGCGGGTAAGGAACATCAGCATCTGCGACGGCGTGGTGTTTTGTGCCTCATCCAAAATAACCATCGCATCGTTCAGGGTCCGCCCGCGCATATACGCCAGCGGCGCCAATTCAATGATATCGTTGCCCATCAGCCGCCGAATTTGTTCATACGGCATCATGTCATGCAGGGCGTCGAGTAAGGGACGCAGGTAGGGGTTTACTTTTGCCTGAATATCCCCCGGCAAAAAGCCAAGCTTCTCCCCCGCTTCCACGGCGGGCCGCACGAGCACCAACCGCCGTATCCGCCCGCGCCGCAATAAGCTGACCGCCAATGCGACGGCGAGAAATGTCTTGCCGGTTCCGGCGGGGCCGGCACAAAAAACCAAATCCTGTGATTCCATCGCCATCAAATAGGCCAACTGGCCATCCGTTCGCGCTGCAACCGATTTTCCTGAAATAGACACATCCAGCATCCCTGGAACGTGGGCCGCATCGTCCGTCGAACGCGCCACCGCCCGACTAATATCGTCCAATGTTAAATGGCCGCTGCGCGGCAGGCCTCGGCGCAATTCGCTGATCACAGCGACACAACGCTCGACGGATTTGGCGTCGCCGCTGATTTTCAAATGATCACCGGCGGCATAAAGTTGCACCCCCATCAATTCGCGCAGCAATTTAAGGTTGCGGTCCGATGGCCCGAACAAAGCCAGCTTTTGTCGCGGCTCAACATCCAATGTGATCATCAATACCCCCGTGAGTGTCCGCCTGGGCTTCTCATCCCGGAAAATCCATTATCGCATTGTATGCCGCGGCGGAACCCCCGCACTCCCGCTGTACGGCTTGTAACAGCGCCGCCGATTGCACACCCGTCGCGTTGAGCGCCCATACACGCGTTGTCGCATCCATCAATTGCCCATGAATGTACAGGCAATCTTCCGGCAAAATCGCCCGAACACGTTCCGCCCATTCAACGACGATCACACCCTGCTGCCCAAAAAGTTCATCCCAGCCGACCGCCTCCAATGCAGCCGCATCGGGCACTCGGTACGCATCAAGATGGAATAATGTTTTAGATGCCGGAACTTCCGGCTGGCGCAAATACACATTCAGCAGCACATAGGTCGGACTGCTGACTAAGCCGAGATCCGCCACCATGGCACCGGTGGCGATACCGTGCACCCATTGGGTTTTTCCAACGCCCAAATCACCGTCGAGGGCGATGCATTGGTCAACGCTCGCCATGCGCCCGACGGCGGCGCCCAATTGCCGCGTCTCTTCCGGCCGGCGCGTTGTCACCCGGATTGCATTGGATAATTCATCCATCGGGACGGCGCCTGACCTTCCCCCGCTTTATGCGCATTTTCGGCCGCCGCCTTCCAACTGCCGCCGGCGGTGCATTGGCACCATAATTCCATCCCCCCTGCGGCCACGGGATCCGCCGCCCATCGCGTTCGAGCTGAACCCGTCCCGCATGCTGTGTAATGGTGCCAATCCGGACAATGGGAAGGGCGCAGGCCTCAAACTTTTTGCTGTCATCGGGAGCTACGGTGAACAGAAGTTCGTAATCTTCGCCGTCGCACAGGGCATGGCTGAGCGGGCAGATACCGTCCCGCCGTGAAAGCCGGATTGCATCGCGGGCAATCGGCACTTGGCCGGCAGCAATGACCGCGCCGACATTTGAGCGCTGCAGCAGCCGCGGCAAGTCGATCGCAAGCCCATCGGAAAGATCCATCATGGCATGCACCTTTCCCACCGCGAGAAGTTGCTGTGCCAGTTTAATGCGGGGTACAAAAGACAGATGATGCCGCAATAAACTGCCCCCCAATCGACCGGAAACAAAAATGGCGTCGCCGATCTGCGCGCCACTGCGAAGAATCGGATCCGCATTCGCATAGCCCATTGCCGCCACTGTAATGGCCAGCCGCTGATCCCATATCGCGGTGTCGCCCCCCACGAGCGCGCAGTCAAACCGCGAAGCCGCCGATTTGCAACCGCGAAATAACCCTTGGGCCAACCGCATTTCGGCCTTTTCGGGCAGCGCCACCGCAATAAGCACCGCGCTCGGCCATGCCGCCATCGCAGCACAGTCCGAAAGGCATCGGTTAACCGCCTTGCGGCCGATTTCCATCGTCGTATGCACGCGCAAATCAAAGTGAATTCGATCAAGGCATTGATCAATTTTAAGCAGCACCGGAACGGCGCCCGGATGCGGCAGCTTAACCGCGGCCATATCATCACCGATCGGCACCGTCACGTGCGGATGCGTGCCGGCGGACGCCATCAGCCAATTGAGAAATGCGGACTCTTTCATCGCCGCTATTTTAGCCGCACCGGCGAAAATGCGTTGTTTTTGCAGCCCCGCGATGTGTATCACGGCCTCGGATGGTGCTTCCGGTGCACCGTGCGCAGGCGGTCTGAATCCACATGCGTATAAATTTGCGTTGTCACGATATTCGCATGGCCGAGCAATTCCTGCACCACGCGTAAATCAGCCCCGCCCGATAGCAGGTGGGTGGCAAAGGTATGTCGCAGGGCGTGTGGGTGCACGCCACGAATACCGGCCGCCTTTGAAATCGCCTTGAGCCGCTGCCACAGGACCACGCGATTGATCGGCTGTCCCGATCTTGAAATAAACACCTCGCTGCAGGTGCGATTTTTTACCGCCTCAAGCAAAGGCCGCAGCGATGAGAGATATTCTTTCAGTGCCGCCTGTGCCGGCTTTCCGATCGGCACGATGCGCTCCTTGCGCCCCTTGCCGATAACCCGAATCACGCCGAGTTCCAGATGCAGCTGATCGAGCCGCAGATCGGCGAGTTCACTCGCCCGCAACCCGCAGGCATAGAAAAGCTCGATGATCGCCTGATCACGAAGTGCCAGTGGGTGCGCCGGATTTACCGCCTTGAGTAGTTGATCCATTTCATACCGACCGAGAACATCCGGCAGTTTGCGCCAGCCGTGCGGCGTTTCCATGAATTCGGTCGGCGTATCCACGCGCCAGCCCCGATGCTGACAATGGCGGAAAAACATTTTGATCGTAATCGCATGCCGTATGATGCTCGACACTTCCATGTGCCTTTCGGCTTGCAGGCCCTTAAGATACCCCGCAATATCCGCAGCCGTGGCCTCTCGCAGGCGCCGGCCCAAAGGCTCCACAAACGCAGAAAAATCGCACAGATCGTTGCGATACGCCAACGACGTATTGGCGGAAAGCCCCAGTTCCACTTCAATAAAAGTTATGAATGCGTCGATGGATTTTTGATCCGGCGGCGACAGCGCGGCGCGGACTTTTTTTTTGCGGGCATCCATACCATTACCCTGCGGTTAATCGCCTTGCGCCCCGGGCGGTGCGGTGTCTGCACCGGCTGAATTCATCGGCGCATCGGACGACATTTCCACCACGCTGCTTTGCGCCGGGCTTCCCAGCCAATGCGCAACCGAATCGGCAGCCGCCGCCTTGGCGCTCAGCTGGCCCTCGGATAAGTATAAGCCGGGATCGCGCGAGCGGTTAAGGTGGTACGTTAGAAGCGCAAACGAGTCCACCAGTGGAACCCTTTGGCTGATGGCGGG
>JAJZGD010000070.1 GCA_021804985.1 Planctomycetota bacterium | reverse complement strand
CCCTTTCGCCACTGGGTATTGCTACCCCGTGCGACTTGCATGCCTTAGCCACGCCGCCAGCGTTCACTGTGAGCCAGGATCAAACTCTTCAATTAAATGCCGTTAACCGGTTACTTGCCGCTTGCGCGGCTTTCCCCGGATCACTAACACTAAGAAAAATTTGCCTATTGGCAAAGCTATCAGACAGGCTTAGCCCATCTGACCAACCACATCCCACCACAGCTGGCTAGAGCGTATGGCAGAATAATTGGCTGTTATTCAGGTTTCTCAAAGTGACTTGGCTTGCGTCTCGGATTCAGGGATGAACCCGAAACGTCTTTCCAATCGACTTACACACGAGAGTTGCCTGTTTGATCGGCCGGTCAGGGCCGATCATTCAATTTCTGCAGGCTTATACCGCGTCGGCCGTTTAAAACCGCGTGTGTAGCGATATATCCTGCCACATTCTCGTGGCGTCCAAACCATGTTCACTTGTCAAAGAGCAGTATCCACCGAAATCCGGGGGATTTATAAGTCGGCGATAAAACTTCCGGCACGCTGATAGCCACTATCGGCTTTTATCAGCCCAGCCGCGAAACACTCCGCCGCCTGATAAATCACCCACTTTTCAGCCATCCGACCAAATCAACTTAGTGGCGATCGTCCGGTTTAAATTCCAACCGGCTCATACCACCTGGCTGAGAGATCCTCAGGCTTATCCGGGGTACTTTCCAATTCGGCAGGCCCGAATCGAAAGGTTTAGGATACCGTCATTCATTTTTTTGTCAAGGCCTCGCGATATATTTGTTCGCTTCAAGGCCCATCCGCCATCCATCCGAACCAGACCACTCAAGGAGCTGTATTCAAGCGGGCACGGAATTCTATGGCGGCTTTGGAAAATTGCAAGCGCCACGCTATCTCCACTTCCCCAAAACGTCGATCGCGCCATTTTTATAAGCCGATGGATTTATTCCGTCGGAAATACTTTCTCCTTCATCCCGCGCCGATAAACCGCCCGACCCGCATCTTTGCTCTTGCTGCGTGCCACATATGCAACGCGTATCTACCAGCCGCCGGGCGGCGGCGACGAATCACGGCGGCCCCATGCCGCCGGCTAAATGCCCCGTCGTCGTTCTCTGCGTCTTCCCTGCTCTGCGTCTCCGCCTCTCTGCGTGAGATATTGAATAATTCCATCATGCCGCAGCATGATTCCATATTTTTGCCTTTGGCAAAAATCGCCCTCCCGCTCACCCGGAACGACCGATGTCTCACACGGAGGCGCAGAGGCACAGAGGCTGCCCGCGGGCAGCACGCCAGCCACCGCGCCGCCGGGTACCGCAGGCGTCTCGTCTGCTTGTCGCCGTCGTAAAGCCGGCCACCCTGGTGGCCGCGGGTCGTCATCTCCGTCTCTGCGTCTCCCCTGCTCTGCGTGAGATATTAATTAATTACATCATGCCGGAGGCATGATTCCTGCGAAACTCTTTTTGCAATCATTCCGGGCAGATGAACCGCTCGGCTCGTAGCTCTTTTTGTTGGCGCGGGCAACGCGCCAGCCGCGTCATTGCGAGCCGATGGACGACCACCATGCGCGGCCAGCGGGCTGGCCGGCTTAAGGCGCGGCGCTTATTGATCCGATTCAATCCGTGCGCGTCAATCCATCGCCACAAAATTACCTGCGACTCTGATCCCCCCTTCGCTTATTTTTTTACCGTGATCCATGACACCGTGTTCAATCACCCGCCAATTGGCCACCCACCGTTGAAGTATTCCCAACGGCCAAGCGAAATTTCGATCGCGGCGGTAAATTACGCCGCTAATATGATCCGCCGAAGCGGCGGCGCGATCGCCAAGGGATGGTTACAATGTGCTAGGAGCCTGTCCGAGTAATCGCCGGGTTGCGACGGCGTGATTTTTGGCACCCATCAAGCAGCGGCGACGATGGCGTACCTGACGCAGAGGGTACACCGAGGAGCCGCGCCGCAGAGGGGGGACAAAAGGCACGCCGCCCCGCGGGGTGGGCCTGAAATGCCCCGCCTGCTTTGTTGTCGGATCTTGCTGACTCGTTATTCAGAGTCGGCTCGATCCTCCAATGCATTCAGGCGCCGCGCACTCGGCACATTTCAGGCCCATCCCAATCCCGGCCATTACTCGGACAGGCTCCTGAAGCCTGTCCGAGTAATCGCCGGGTTGCGACGGCGTGATTTTTGGCACCCATCAAGCAGCGGCGACGATGAGGTATGCAGGTTGAAGATTTTTGCATCGGGTGGATTCTGAAGCGACATCTCATCATTACAATTGACGGGCCGGCCGGATCGGGCAAGTCGGCAGTCGCTATGGAACTGGCGCGTGGTCTTCACATTAAACATCTGGACACTGGCGCGATGTATCGAGCCGTGGCCCTGCTGGCAATGCAGGCGGGAAGCACCGCCGCCCCCGACGCGGTGGCTAAGCTGGCCAAATCAATGGATTTGCAATTCGATTTTCAGGCGTGGCCGGCGAAGGTGCTGCTCAATGGGCGGGATGTGTCGAGTGAAATTCGTCAACCCGAGGTTACGCGCATCACCCATTGTGCTGCGGATAACCCGGTGGTGAGGGAAGAGTTGGTTCGCCGCCAGCGAAAAATTGCCGAAGCACTTGATGCGCTGGTGACGGAAGGGCGCGATCAGGGTACGGTGGCATTTCCGGACGGCGACTTTAAATTTTACATCGATGCCACCGCGGACGTTCGGGCCGCCCGGCGCCTCCGCCAACTGACCGACAAAGGCATTCCAGCGGTTGCGGCGGAAGTGCTGCGGGAACTCATTGAGCGGGATAATCGGGATCAATCGCGTTTAGTGGGGCCCCTAAAGCCATCACCGGATGCTGTGGTTGTTGATACCAGCGAGATGAATCTGATGGAGGTAGTTGCCCTTCTGACGCAGCTGATAAAAGCGGGGTCAACTGAACATGAATGATACGCCAATACCGGCCGCCCCAGTTAATCCGCACGCCTACGTTTTTCGGGGCGAGGGAACGGGCTGGTATCAGATTTTTCTCTGGTGCAGCTTCCGGCTGATGATGCAGTTTTTGGCCATCCTGTTTTTTAATATTCGGATCTATGGCCGCGAACACATTCCCAAAAAGGGGGCGGCCCTGCTGCTGACCAATCACCAGAGTTTTCTGGACCCGTGGCTGATCGGCATTGCACTTTATCGCCAGATTCATTTTGTAGCGCGCGAATCCCTGTTTCGCGGCGGGTTCGTGCAGTATGCGCTGGAGCGAACGAATGCCTTTCCCATTAAGCGCGGCCGGTCGGACGCTGGTGCCATGCGAACATGTCTGCTGCGGCTTTCCCAGGGGCATCTGCTGAATTTATTTCCGGAAGCCACGCGCACCCCCGATGGAACCATCGGTTCGGTGGGCTCCGCGGTGGCCATCATAATTCGGCGGGCCAACGTACCGGTGATTCCCATTGTCATTGATGGCGCCTTTGAGGCCTGGTCGCGCGAACGGCCGCTGCCCCGCTGCCGCCGCATCACGGTGCGCTATGGAAAGCCGATACCCGCCGAATCGCTGGCGGCCATGTCGGCCGATGAAATGGCGGTATTGATTCGGAAAGAATTTATCAAGCTGCAGCGGGAATCAGGCTCGCCGCATGCCGCCGCCTCGCAAGACAGGCTTGACGCCGACAGTGCGGCAGGCCGGGCGCGGCTGGTGGTATCCAAGGAATTTTCTGGTGAAGGCTAAGCGCTGGCGGCAGCCGCCCCGATATTTTTCCCGCCAAGCCCCCAATGCGGCGCTGCCGAGCATCATTTCTTACGCCCGAAGGCCGGCAATTCGGAAAAGCTAAAGACCATGCCCGCCGGAAATCTGCATTAATACGATCAGCACATCGTAGCCTGCGTGCGATGCCACATCGATACCAAAGCCGCGGAAGATGAAAATGGCGGCAAAATATATCCCTGCCGCAGTGCGAAAAAGAAAGGTATCCCACGAAGGCTGTTCCCCACCAAGGTAATGGTAAAGCGAGAAAAGCACAGCAGAGAGAATAATGATGATGGGTATGGCCTTGGTCAGCGAAAGTTTAAAGACATCCACCAGCAGAAAGTTCAAAACCGTAATCAGGATGAGGCGAAACAGCAGCTCTTCATAAACGCCTGCCCCAATCGATAAGATCAACTGGGTTTGCCATGTAATATGTGCGGGCGCCGGCGCAAAATATTGGATGGCCCCCATCGCAGGCGCCCGACTCGCCAGAACTAGCGCGGCGACCAGTATCGGAACCGCCCACAGCAGGCTTTCGCCAAACATGCCAAGATAAAGCAGCGGACGAAACTGCCATGGGTCTTTGCGGGCAATATGCCAGAAAAGTAGGATCGCCACGACTGCCAGCAGCGGAAAATAATTACCCGCCACACCGAACAGGCTGAAGAAACGGAGCATGAGAATAAAGGCGATGATGTTGGGGGTATGGGCCGCGTGCGGGTTCCAGGGGTGAAGTGTTACACCGATCTGATAGATCAGAAGGAAGGGCGTAATGAATATCAAACACTGCAGCGGCCGATGCGTTAAATTGAAGTAATCATCGGACTTGCCGAAATTCAGCCATTGTGGTTCAGCGTTTCTTTTCGCCATCCGTGCAACCCAACCATAAGACGCGGCATGATACGGCGTGGGCGCTCGCGTGCAACCCGACCGCCGGCCCCGGCCCTTCGTCATTGCGGCAGGATTGAAACTTTACTGCCCGCCGAGTAGAACCGCTATCCTTGCGTGCCACGGGCAAGGTGAGGACGCCCCGTCCCGCGGCTCAGGAGCGCACTACAATAGGATCAATGGAGCAAACCAATGGCTGAACTTGAAACTACGGTGATTGTCGGGTCGGGGCCGGCGGGATGGACTGCCGCCATTTACGCAGCCCGGGCAAATCTTAAACCACGCGTGCTCGCGGGCGATGGATTTACGCGCGATCGCTTTCCTGGCGGCCAACTGATGTTTACTTCCGAGGTGGAAAACTATCCGGGCTTCATCCATGGGGTAAGCGGCCAGAAAATGATGGGCATGATGCAGCAACAGGCCGAAAGATTCGGCACCCGGGTGGAAACATCCTTTGTTTCCAAACTCGATTTATCCCGGCGGCCGTTTGTCATTCATGCTGGCGATGAGCTCAACTCCACCCAAACCACCATCGAGGCCCATTCCATCATCATATGCACCGGAGCAAGCGCCAATTATCTGGGACTGGAATCGGAAAAAAAATATGAGAACCAGGGCGTATCCGCCTGCGCCGTGTGCGATGGCGCACTGCCGCGGTTTCGCGATCAGCCGTTGGTGGTGGTCGGCGGCGGAGACACGGCCGTGGAAGAGGCCACGTATCTCACCAAATTTTCCCCTGAGGTTTACCTGGTGCATCGGCGCGACGCGCTGCGGGCCAGCAAAATCATGGCGCAGCGAGCGATGGAAAATCCGAAGATCAAAATGGTGTGGAATTCCGTCGTGGAAGAAGTTCTTGGTAATGATACCGACGGCGTGACGGGAGTGCGAGTTAAAGACATTAAAAATCAGACCACGCAGCACATTGCGTGTCGCGGAATGTTCGCAGCCATTGGCCATACGCCCAACACGGGTTTTTTGCGCGGGCAGGTGCGGCTCGATGCGAAGGGATACATTGAACTGACAGATCCATCGCGATCATTGACAAGCGTGCAAGGCGTTTTCGCCGCGGGCGACTGCGCCGACGCCGTTTATCGTCAGGCGATTACCGCGGCCGGCATGGGCTGCAAGGCCGCCATCGACGCGGAACGGTGGCTGGCGGCGGAGGGCATTCATTGATTCGCCGGAAGCATGCGGCACCCGGGGCGGCCCGCCGAGCGCGGGATTCTCAGCGGCTGGCACACGATGTTCCGGTGCCCAATGCGGCTTTGCCTCTGAATATCGTCCATGTGGACGGCCAGTTTCTACTGGTAAATAAACCCGTCGGCATGGTCAGTCAGCCCGGCCTCGGCCACGCCAAAGATTCAGTGCTCAATGCGGCCTTCGGCCGTTATAGCCATGGCCTGCGTACGCTCGGCGCCCGACGCGACTGGGGACTACTGCACCGATTGGATAAGCCCACCAGCGGATTGATGGTGCTGGGCCTGACCCCCGAAAGCTACGACCACCTGCGCGAGCAATTTGAACAGCGGCACGTAAAAAAAGAATATCTGGCCATTGTGCACGGCCGCCCCACACCGCCCGTGGGAAGAATCGAGGCGCGTCTGGTTGAGACGGATACCGGCATTAAAAAAGTTATGGTATCCGGTGCCGGGCAAGAGGCCCTGACTTTTTATACAACGCTCGCGGCCACGGATCGGGCATCGCTCGTGCGCATTGAAATCGTAACCGGTCGGCTGCACCAGATTCGCGCTCACATGATGTTCCTCGGGAACAGCCTTATTGGCGACAATCTTTATCCGTCGGCCGGCAAGCCGGCGCCGGCGCCCACGGCGGAGAGCCACTTTTTCCTCCACTGCCGCATGTTGCAATTTACTTACCCGCACACCAAGACCCCGCGAAAATTTCTTGCCCCCCTTCCGGATACCTTTCTGACGGCCTTGGCATCTCACGGCATCACCCCGCCGGCCGCACTTGGAAGCCGCTCCGACGAATAATTTCATTTTTTACCCACAGTGCGCTCGGTGGAGGCGGCCTCCGCCCGCATTCCTTAGCGGGTAAAATGCAAAGCCAACTTGTGGATATACTAGGAGCCTGGTGCCACGCGTGGAGTGCCTAAGCGATGAATTTCAGGTCGGCAATTTTTTCCGATAGCGATCCGAATAATCTTGCCCGAGGTATTGCCGATCAATTATCGGTGATTGCATCGCCCGATCTGGTGGTGGTATTTATCAGCAGTCGCCTCAATCCGGTCTTTGACCGCATTGTGGCGGATATCCGCAGGCAGACCGGGGCACGAAATATTATCGCCTGTAATGCTCAAAGCGTTCTCGGGAACCACCGGGAATTGGAAAACCACCTCGCTGTCGCGGCTTTGGCCATGTCGTTGCCCGGCGTAAAAATCAACACTTTTCAGCTTGGCGACGACCAATGGCACAAACTTCTCACCAATCCGTCCGCACTGCGATCCGCAATACATGGTGATGCCAGCGTCCGAAGCTTTTTTTTATTCGGTGATCCGTTCACGACGCCCATTACCCAAATTCTCGAAGTCATGTCGCGCGAATTTCCGCAGGCGCCCGTCATGGGCGGCATGACCAGCGGCATCCGAGCAGCGGGCGAATCACGCATGGCCGTTGATGATCGCGTGTTTCATGCCGGCGCCATCGGCGTGGCATTATCCGGGCCCGTACAAATTGATTGCGTGGTATCGCAGGGATGCCGCCCCATTGGCGAGGCGATGACCGTAACCCAAGGGCGCGGAAATGTTATTGCAGGCTTGGATAATACCGCACCGATGGAGATCATTACCGATCTTTGCCAAAGCCTTGCCCGGCATGATCAAGCAGCGGTTGAAAAGCGCGGCCTGCTGATCGGCCGTGTGATTGATCGCCGGAAGGGCAACTTTGGTCGAGGCGATTTTCTCGTCCGCAACATTCTCGATGCGGACCGCACGAACGGCAGCATCACCATTGGGGATCTCGTGGAGACGGGCCAGATTGTGCAGTTTCATGTTCAAGACGCACAAACCGCGACCGAAGATTTACATCTGTTATTGCAGGGGCACCTTGTCCTTGCCGACAAGCCGCTCGGTGCACTGATGTTCAGTTGCAATGGGCGGGGAGCGGGTCTTTTCGGCGAACCCAACCATGATGTGGCGGCGGTGCAAAGCCTCATGGGACCATTGCCGCTGGCGGGTTTCTTTGCCGCCGGAGAGCTTGGGCCTGTGGGGAAAAGCAATTTCATTCATGGCCAAACCGTTTGCCTCGCCATGTTTCACTAAAAGATTTGGGGGCCTGCATGCAGGCGGACAACAGTACAAACGCGGCGAATCCCCGCGAAATCGAAATCAAATTGCGGTGCGATTCCCATGGCTTCATCATCGAGCGTCTTCGCGCCTTAAAGGCAACCGATCTGGGCCCCATGCGCGAACTCAATGAATTTTTCGATACCGCCGATCACTCATTGCGTGCCCGCCGCATGGCCCTGCGCGTGCGCCGCATCGAACACACCACCGATGGAAGACGCGAGTGCCTGATAACTGTAAAGGGAAGCACCGAACCGGGCGATATCCAGAATCGCCCCTCGATTGATTTATCTGCCACCCCACCTGAACTTGCGAGCATGCTCCTGATGCGGCTCGGATACCAAAGGACGGCGGCATTTGAAAAATTACGCCATTCGTGGATGCTCGGCACCGTGCGGGTCGAACTGGATACCGTTCCAATTTTTGGCCTGTTTATTGAATTGGAAGGCCCCGCCGAGGATGCCATTATTGCAGCCAGAACTACGCTTGGCCTCAACGGCCTGACTGTCGAGCGAACCAGCTACCATGCCATGCTGCTCGATTACCTCGCTAAAACGCCCGAGGCTAAAGGCATCCTGCGCTTCGGCAATTAATTCGGCCAGCGGCCGCTCGCCGCCCGCGCCATCACGCCCGCACCACAAGCCGAGCGGTTTATCCGCCGGCCCGTAGAAACATGTTCGCGGCCTCATCGCCCCCCGCCCCGGCCCCGATCGGCAAACATGCTGTGCGGATTTTAACCATACCCTATCCCCGATTTAATCATCGGCTTTGGCTGATTCCAAAGCGTGGCCTACAATAACTCCGCACGCGGATGTGCTGTTTTAGAGGCCTGCCTCATTGGACCTGCGGAATCACGCCGATTACAAACTAATCATGTGCGATCTCGATGGAACGCTCGTCGGCCGCACGCATTTGACGAATCCGGCCGATGTGCAGGCGCTGCGACGGGCCATGGATGCTGGAATGCAGATATCTATCTGCACCGGCCGCAGCTGGCGCGAAAGCCGGGCACTAATTGCCGCAATGGGACTGGATATAACGGGCGTCTTTTCCAACGGGGCCGAGCTGAATTGCATTTCAACCGGCGAGAGCCTGCACCGCTTTGCGATCGATGATCAGACACTCACGGATTTACTGGAAGTACTTGAGGCACTGCGCCTCAACAGCATTCTGTTATTACACCAAAGCAACCCCGACGACCCCCTGTACGCCGTGCGTGATCTCCCGGCGCTGCACCCGGCAACTCGAGATTGGTTCGCACGCAATGGCGTCGCCCATCTGATTCGCCCCGGTATCGATTCAGCTATCCGCGGAAAATGCCTCCGCGTGGGCATTGTGCTCGAAACCCACGCGGCGCTGGAACTGCGGCAGCACCTGGAGCAGAACTTTTCCCATCGGTTGAACTTTCATCTGCTTGGTGCTTTGCATTTTCAAGCCGCGATTCTGGAAATATTCGGCCACGGCGTAGACAAATGGTCGGGCATTCTCCAGTTGTGCGATGCAATCGGCGTTTCGCCGGATCAGGTCGTAACCATTGGCGATGATGTCAACGATATTCCAATGCTAAAGCAGGCGAAACTCAGCTATGCGATGGGAAATGCCCCCGACCATGTTCGCGCGGCGGCCAAACGAATCACGCTGACCCACGGCGAAAACGGCGTGGCTGCAGCCATCGATGAGCTTCTGCGCGCCGGCTGAAGTTGCCGACTCGCGGACGGGAGGGGGCGCGCCAGGGCCGGGGAAATAATGCCGGTGTTACGGGATCGCGAGGTATTCAAATTTGGGGCAAGCCAAAGCGTATATGGCACCGGGGCTTATTTCCATTACCGGTTTACCGACCGGCGCGGTGATACCAATAGCACTGAGAATATTCGCGGGGGGTTCAAGGCGGATAATCGTCGGGTTGTAAATTCCCGCGAGTTTGGCCGCTTGGTGGCACGCCGTATCGAGATAGCCAATTTTGTCCACCAATCCCATTTTCAGCGCCTCCTGCGCGGCCCAGATCTTTCCATTGGCAACCGCGGCAATCGGCTCTTTGAGCGCTGCGCCGCGACCCGCAGCCACGATCTGCTCAAATCGGGCGTCATCAACATTTAGAAGATTCTGAAGATACGTTTTGACGGCCGGTGTAAAATCAGAGAATGGCGATCCCGCCTCTTTCCACACCGCTGGCGTGCTGGTTATAAACTCCGGTTTGATCCCAAGTTTTTTGAGCAGCCCCGTCAGCTGAAACCCCGGAAGCATCACGCCGATGCTGCCCGTCACCGTTGTCGGCTCGGCGAAGATGCGCTCGCCGGCCATCGAAACGTAATAGCCCCCGCTCGCCGCCATCGCGCCCATGCTCACCACGATCGGAAACCCGGCGGTGCGCAGTTTCATCAGGTCGTGGTAGATTTCGTCGGCGTCGGTAACTCCCCCCCCGGGGGAATCTACGCGCAATACCACCGCCCGGATATGCCCGCTCTTTTCCACCACGCGGATGTCATCGGCCACCTGCGTCACTGTGGAGCCATCAATCAGCCCGGTAACGGAGATGACCGCGACCGCATCGGGCCCGCCATGATGAATGATCAGCCGCTGCACACGCGTGGAACCAGCAAAAGTTTTCTCAAGCGCTTTAGCGCCCGCTAACATTAAAAGTAATGCGCAGTTAATCACCAGCGATATCACCAGCAATATCAGAATGATGAAGGGCCAAAAGCTCCTGCGAGCAGGGGCGACGCCATTTACCGGGGAGCCTTGGGTCATAATCACCTCAGATTGCGGCACGCCAATTTAATACGCTTTTTCCTTAGCCGCCAGCGTATGGGCGTCCACAGGTTGTTAAGTTAACTCGTGGGAGCCTGTCCGAGTAATGGCCGATTTTATAAAGGCCAAACCGCCCGATAGTTCATCCCATGGTTCGGGGTGTAGAAATTCTTCCTGTTCCAATATCCAAAATTGCGCCGGCGTCCGCGAAAGGGCCGCAAAAATGGCCGGCCATGGCATTTCACCGGTTCCCACTTCCACCATTCGCCGGCTCTTAAAATCCTTCAGATGCACGCTGCCAATCCGCCCCCCGTATTGGGCCAGCCATTTCAGAACATCCTGCCCGGCGAACTTAATCCAAAACGTGTCCGGCTGCCAGCTAACCCATTCAGGATTGGTGGCATCAAGCATAATTTTCATCGGCATTTGCGATTCCACCGCCAAAAATTCAAAATCATGGCTGTGGTAACCAAATCTAATTTCAGCAGCCTTGAGTTTGCGTCCTATTTCGTTGCACTCCGCTGCGAGCCGCTGCCAATCCGCAATGGTGGCGCGCTCCGACGGTGCGATCCACGGCAAAATAACATTTTTAATATTCAGGATTGAGCAAAAGCGAATCACCTCGCCAAGCCCGCTGCGCAGCATGGCCAGATTGACATGCAGGCTCACCACACGCACCGCCGCCTGTTTTAAAATGCGCTCCGTCGCTGCAGCATCCGGTTGCCCCTCATGCCAGTACAGCTCGACATTTTCAAATCCGATATCCGCTAAATGGCGGATGGCGCCGGAAAAATTGGATTCAATCTGTTGGTGCACGCTGTAAACTTGAATGGCGATGATCGGTCGGGTTTCGGACAATTTCTGATTCTCCACCATGGCGTTGTTGTAACTTGCTACGGCCGCCGCAATTGACTCTTCTGATGATCTTCCCGGCGGCGATCCAGAAGTTCCACCAGCGATTGCGGAACCGCTCCGGCAGTCGCCGACAAATCGGTCGTTGCTTCGGCCACCGCCGCGGCGCCACCTTCCCGCTCACTGCGCCGCAGGAACTCGATGGATTCAAGCAGGCATTGCCGGGCGGTTTGCCCATGATCCGCTTCGCGCTCGACCGCAATGGCAAGTTGGATGATATCCGGACTATTTTGAAGCGACACAAACTCCGACAAACTGCACCCCTTTACGTTGGACGCCCCATCAAGGTATTCAATCAATGCCGCCGCGAGCGTCTGATATGGTTCATCTGCAAACCACTCCAACCCAATTTCGCCGGATACCTCAAGATAAAGCGCCGGATGAGAAAGCAGGGTTCCCAGTACCCAGCGACGGGCCTTTTCGCCGGCGCCGGCAATTTTTGAAACGGGCTTCGTCGGATGAGCGGATCCACCGGTCGGATCGCCAGGTCGCAGCATTTCGAGAACCGCGGCATGTACTTCATCCAGCGACATGCCGATCATGCCAGCCACATCCTTTTCCAGCAGTGTCCGCCGGACTTGATCCATATGTGGATTGGCAGCCGCCAGCGCCAGAAGCCGCAGCATTGCCTGGGCTGCACCGGATTTGCGCGAGCGGCCGGTGGATGATTGAAATTCATGCGTCAGTTGTGCCCATTTATATTCCAGCGCGTCGGTTGCCCCCGCCACCAGCTGCTTGAGCGCCTCCCCACCGTGGTCCATGCAAAAGTCGCACGGGTCTTTCGCATCCGGCACGTGCAGTACGCAAACGTCCATCGGATAGGCCAGCAGCAATTCGATGGCTCGATCCGCCGCCCGTCGCCCCGCCTCATCGGTATCAAACACCAGCACAAGACGCCGGCAAATACGTTGGAGAAGCGTGGCATGATGTTCGGTAAAGGCTGTTCCCAGCGCAGCAATAACATTGGTCACGCCCGCTTGATGGGCGCCGATGACATCCATGTACCCTTCAACCAGGATGGCCTCCGAGGATTTTATAATTTCGGCGCGGGCCTTGTTGAGGCCGTAAAGCATGTCGCGCTTGTTAAAAATAGGCGATTCAGGAGAGTTAAGATATTTGGGCCCCGTCTGCTCTGTAGGCTCGGCCGATGGCAAAATCCGACCGCCAAATGCGATGACGCGATCACCGGAATCAAAGATCGGAAAAATCACCCGATCTCGAAACACATCAAAAGGCGAACCGTCGTTGCGCTTCTTCAAAAGCCCCGCATCCACAAGATGCTCAATGGCTATGCGCTGGCGTGCGGCCGCCTGGGCCAGCGCCGTCCAGCCATCCGGGCAATAGCCCAAAGCAAAGCTGTCGATCGTGCCCGCGGTCAATCCACGCTGCTTCAAATAGCCTCGTGCTGCCCCCCCCGCTTCACTCGCAAGCCACACGCGAAATTGTTGCGCCGCCCACGCCGAAGCAGCCAGCAGATTTTCGCGCGCTTCGCGCGATCCGGTCGCGGCGCCACTAAGCTTCGGCAGCGCGACATGATATTTCTCCGCCAGATAGCGCAGCGCCTCCCCGGGCGTCATTTTGTGATACTGCTGAACAAATTTAAAAACATCCCCGCCCGCAGCGCATACAAAACAGTAAAAAATCTGCTTCAACGGCACCACCCGCATGGACGGCCGATGATCGTTGTGAAAAGGGCAAAGGCAAACAAATTCGCGGCCGGCAGACTTGAGCCGCAGATTCTCCCCAATGACGTCCTCTATTCGGACGGCTTGGCGAACCATTTCAAAAGCATTCCCATCGGCGCTCATAAGTATCTGGATTCTACCCCAATGCCAATGACCACCAACCTCGGCCGACCCGCCGCCCCCTCCTACCCCGTGCCAGATATCATAAGTGTATATATAATATGGCTTTAACGCCAAAACATCCCGTCATCCGCCGGCTTGGACGTAGCCCGTATAATGGACGCCGGTGAATGAATGACCGCAAACTTCCACATTGGAGATCGCGTATACGCCCCGTGGCGCGGGGAGCGCCTGTTCCCGGCAAAAATCACGTTTCTGGCCAACGGCACCGCTTATATTACCTATCAGGATGGCGAAACCGACCGCATGCCCTCGCGGAAACTGCAGCCTTCAAACAAAGTGTTCCTGATTGAATCGGTATCCCGCAACCCCCGTGAGACCCACTGGTCCGAGGGGCGATTGCTCGGTGAATTCTTGCGCATGATCGGCGCCCGGCCGCTTTACAGTTTCATTCGCACCAAGTTGGAACTCGGGCATTTTTTGCGGCAGGCCCGTCTGTCATCCAGCCGCTACATTCACCTGTCCATGCATGGGCTGCGGCGAAAGCTGGTCCTGCAGCTTGAGGATGTGGACATCGATGAGGTTATTGATCTCGCCGGCGATTTAACCGGCAAAATTGTTTTTTCATCAAGCTGCCTGACCGGCCACGACGCTTTTGGTGAGGCCTTCGTTAAAGGCACACGCGCCGAGGCTTTCATCAGCCCACGCCGGGAAATCCGCTGGGCGGACGCGGCGCTGGTAAGCCAGCTATTTTATAAAAAACTGCTCTGCGACGGCGTGACACCCTATGTCGCTTATCGATTCGCACGCACCATGTATCCAGGGCACGGCGATCTACGCTTTTTCAAACAGCCCTGAACTGCAAGCTTCTCCGCGCAGCGCCCAAACGCCATTCATGGCAATTGATCAAACGGTTTGACCAACGCCTTAAATGGCTCAGCAGGAATATAAACCGTACCCCATGATTCAGAGCGAATCTGCATCGCCTCGCGGTAATCCGTCAGGCCGACGGCCAGCATGCCATACCAGTTTTCCTGATAGGCAAAAAGGTCGGCAAACACCGATTTGTCCGACGGCCCCTGCCAGTGGTAAATGAACACGTATACCGCATCGAAGGCGTCACCAAAAATGTCCTTCCACTCACGCAGGTCGTCAATATCGCGCCGCGGAATCCAACTCGCCAGCGCTTGGCCCGGCCGTGCCCGACGCCCCTTCACATCTACCAGCAGGTTGTGGCCGGAAGGTCGATAAACCACAAAATCAAAGCTCTTGAGTTTAGCGGTTCCGAATACGGATCGCTTGGCCTCATCCACCGCGACGTACGGCATACCATGATGACGGAGATAATCTTCGAACGCTGCCTCGTAATGACTCGTCTTCTTGGAGCGTGGACCCATTTAACCCCTCCTGATAACGCCAACGGCCTCGCGAATATACAATTCTGCCTGTTCGATCGGCAGTTCAATTTCGGTTCGCGCTTTCATGTCACGCCATTTTACCATCCCCCGGCCAAGTTCGTCGGGCGCAAAAATCAGGGCGCAACGACTCCCTTTGCCATCGGCTTCCTGCAGCAGCTTGCCGATATTTCGCGTCGCCCGGTAACTGCACTGAACCGATAACCCGCACTCGACGATCTTTTGCGCACCGGCATCAAAACTCGAACGGCGTAACCGTGCCGCCCACTCCGCGGATAACTCCGCCTGTTCCGACGTATTGATAATAAATACGTCCGGCCCCGGCAGCACATTCGCCGGCAGCACCCCGCGCTCACGCAGCAGAATTTCCAATACCACATCGCCCATCCCAAAGCCGACCGCAGGCATCGGCTGGCCGCCAAGAAGTTCGATAAGATTGTCGTAACGGCCGCCCCCGGCA
>JAJZGD010000234.1 GCA_021804985.1 Planctomycetota bacterium | reverse complement strand
GCCAATGGGAAATATTGGCCAGGGTCTGCAGCCGAACCTTGCCGCCTTCGCGGCGACCGCACCGCAGGAGCGTGGTGGGGCGTGACTTGCGATTGGGAACATCGTCGACGTACATGAGCGTATAATACCATAAACCAATATACCTGTCAAGCGAGTCATAAGTCATTACATGAGAACAACTTGCCGCCGAAAAGCCACCCCGTCCGTACACCAAATGCAATGCCATCAAGGGTTTTATCTTCCGAAAATCAAAACCGCCGGGATAAACTCCGGCTTAAGGGTCGGCTATTTGTTATCGGCCAGCCGCTCTGTGCCGCCGCACCCCACTTCCATACGGTTTGTTTTAACTCTCCATCACATTTTGCCGATGAATGGGCGGGGTCGGAGCGTCCGCGTGTGGGATGATCCGAGCCCGTGTTGGTCGTGGGTGGCGCGAAGTTTCACTGAATAGTGTTTTGTTCAGGCTTCGTTAAAAGTGACGCCCTTGATCAATCTTCGATAGCTTCAGAAAATTCAGCGCACGGCCGCAGCGGGTGATCGGTCGACCCACCCCTCGCTACAGTGCGCTGGAGATTCTGCCCCGCAGCCATCGAAATATGTTTAACCCGGAGACCCGATTTTATGAAATTCAAATCAGCCAAACATCAAGGTTTTACGCTGATTGAACTGCTCGTGGTGATCTCGATTATCGCTTTGCTCATTGCCATTCTTCTGCCCAGCCTTGCCAAAGCCAAAGAGCTCGCCAACCGTGCGGTTTGTTCAGCCAATGTTCGCGGCATTATTCAATCGATGGTTGTTTATGCCCAAAGTAATGAAGATCAGTTCCCCACCGTAGTAACACCCGCGAGCAGCGCCAGTTATGTCAATGGTGCAGGCACGCCAACCACGGGTGTGAACGCGAGCGCCCCGGCGGTGATCAGCGCCATGTACACCACGCCCGTGCAGCAGGGCAATGTCATGGCATGCATGTGGCTGCTGGTGCTCAACGGCCAGATGACGCCCAAAAGCTTTATCTGCCCGTCGGATCCGCTGGCGACCACGCCTTCCGATGAGTTCAACACCACGACCGAATATTATTCCAACTTCGGCATGGTCAGCGGTTCGGCCACCGCGAGCACCAGCGGACAGGGCGAAAGCTATTCCATCGCCTGCCCATGGTTTAACAACGGCACCAGCGCGGTTGTTGGAAGCTGGTGGAATGATAATGCCGCCACCAGCGATTTGCCGTTGGTCAGCGATATGGCCCCCACGAGTGGCAGCACCGGCGGCGCAGCGGCCCGCATCACCACCACGCCCCAGGCCAACACCTATGGCCCGTACATTTACAATTCGGGCAACCATGGTGGCGACGGCCAAAATGTCGGCTTCGGTGATGACCATGTGACATGGGAAACCAACCCCTATTGCGGGCAGGCTTCCGACAACATATTCACATATGTGACAACCACCACGGGTGGTTCGGGCGCCACCACCAGCGCGCAGACCGCAGTAACCCCCGGCACGCTGCCGGGCATCACGACGGATATCGCTCCCTATGATATCTGCATGCTCCCCTGCCGGAATGTTTCCACCGGTGCGTGGTAAACGCCGAGGATTCACAGAAAGGATTCTCAGAAAAGCTTAATCTGCCACGGTGGCTTGGCCCACAAGGCCAAGCCACCTTTTTTGTTGCGCCGTGTTGCGACTGGCGCCCCGCGAATTATGCGCCATCGTGCTTAACTTTGCCGTCCTATATGTCGATGTAAATGGGGGCCCAATAGTTCTCGAGCGCCTGATGCCATGGCCGGCATTTTCCGCCGGCCCACCGCGTTTAGGAGTAATTCCCAATGAAGCCAATGCACCCTGTTCGGCGCCCGCGCGAAGGCTTTACGCTCATCGAACTGCTGGTGGTGATCTCGATCATTGCCCTGCTGATTGCTATTTTGCTGCCAAGCCTGTCCAAGGCCAAAGAATTGGCCAATCGAGCCGTCTGTTCCGCCAACGTACGATCCATTATTCAATCCATGTTGATTTATGCCCAGAGCAACAGCGACCAATTTCCATCCGTCGATGCACCGGCGGCATCCACTTATCAAAACGGGCCCGGCACTCCCACCAGCGGAGAGGGTCCGAGTGCGGTGGGCGTGAGCAGCTCGCTGTTTGCCGACGGATATCAGCAAGGCTCACCGCTGGCATGCATGTGGCTGCTCGTATTAAATGGCCAGATGACACCCAAAAGTTTTATCTGCCCATCGGATCCGCTGGCCACAGCGCCCTCCGACGAATTCGACGCCATGGCGGATTACTATTCCAACTTTGGCATGGTCGGCGGAGCGGCCACGGCGAGTACCTCAGGCCAGGGCGAAAGTTACTCGATTGCGTATCCCTGGAATTTTGTCGGCGGTCGCAGCGAAACGGGCGCTTGGTGGAACGGCAATGCCGCCACCAGTGATCTGCCGCTGGTCAGCGACATGGCGCCAGCTCAAGACCCCACAGCAGCCGGCCCCGAGCAACGCGATCTCACGCAGCCGGCGGCCAACACCTATGGCCCGTACATTTACAATTCGGGCAATCATGGTGGCGACGGTCAAAATGTCGGCTTCGGTGATGGACATGTGGCATGGGAAACCAACCCCTATTGCGGGCAGGCGCAGGATAATATTTTTACGTTCGCACCCAGCGGTGCTGCCTTAGCCGGCGGCGGCAACACGCTTTCAGGCACGGGCAGCGGCGGCACAGGCCCGCGCAATTTGCCCATGGTTGCCCCGTTTGACATTGTGATGGCGCCGGATCGTAATGTTGCCACCGGCGCATGGTAAATGGGTTTGCATGCCGGCCATCATTCTGCACCTACACATGATTACAAGCCGATGCGGATGACAGGGGGAGGCGCCCGCATTTATGCGGTGCCCCGCTCCGCTTTATCCCATCAAAAATACTCTCTGAAACCATACCGCGCCGATAAACGGCTGGGCTCGAACTGGCAAACATAACACCGATTTGATTCGGTGGGCGACGAATCGCGGCGGCCGCGCGTTTTCCGCCAGGGCCGCCGCATTTCGCCGGCCACCCTGGTGGCCGCGCCCCGTCGTCGTTCTCTGCGTCTTCCCTGCTCTGCGTGAGATATTAAATAATTCCATCATGCCGCAGCATGATTCCATATTTTTGCCTTTGGCAAAAATCGCTCTCCCGCTCACCCGGAACGACCGATGTCTCACACAGAGCTCGCAGGGCGGCAGAGAAACGCCGAGGCGCATGATGATGCCAATGTGGCACAGACATTCTTGTCTGCGTTTGTGGCACGACGGCGCACAGGCAGGAATGCCTGTGTCACCTTGGGGGTTTGATTGGGCATAATGACCGCAGCGTGCAGCCGCACCGCGCACGAGGAACCGTTTCCACACTCCGCCGCCGGCAAACGGCACGACCCACGGCTGCCCCATTGCCGCCGCATTTCGCCGGCCACCCTGGTGGCCGCGCCCCGTCGTCGTTCTTGTATGTTGAAGTCTATGGATAATCGCCGTCAGGTCGGTTCTACTAAACTGCGTTGTGTCGGTGTGACGACGAGCGCAGCGAGGAGTCATGCCGACACAAC
>JAJZGD010000069.1 GCA_021804985.1 Planctomycetota bacterium | reverse complement strand
CCGCCGCAATCTCGGGGCATGCAAAGGCGATGAGGGGCAACGGCGCCACGCGTCTGCGGCCGGGCCGCCTTGGAGTCTGCCCAATTAACAGAAAGGGCAGCGGATATTCGCGGCATCAACCAGGAAGTTGCAAAAGATATGCTTAGACATTTCCTTACATTCCTTTCCATCTCGGTTGTCGCGGGGGCATCCATTTACGCCACGCCGGGCAGTAGAATTGGGCCTGCGGCTCCAGCAGTCCGCCGGAAGGAAGGGCTTACCCGTTACCTCTACGCGCAAGCCAAACGCCGCGACGGATTCGATTGGACAGACGAGGACATCGGCCCCGCGAAGCTGGGAGGGAAATACTATGGATATGGCGATCTGAAGATTATTCCGCCACCTCCGGGCGCATCGGTGCGGCAGGTAGTGAAAATACTTCGGCCGCAGTTGCCGAGGCTCCGCATTTGGCAGGACGCCGCCAACCGGAATGTCATCCATTTCGCCAACAGGCGGCTGCTTGCGTGGAAGGGGTATCCGATGGGGCGGAAGGTTACGGCGGTGGGGACCATGAGCATTCGGCAGGTTATGGCGCGGGTGGTATCCAAGGTGGCGCCGGGAATCAAGCTCTACTCCGGCATTGCGATCGCGCTCACGACGGAGCCGGGCGAGCTCGAGACTCCTCTCGAGTTTCCCCTGAAGATCGATCAGAAAAATGTCTCCATTCGCCATTTGTTCACGGACGGCTGGCCCTACGCGGGGCATGGCCACGGCCACCGCCACGGTGTAATTTGGGATGTCGAGGCATTTGAAGTCGGGCATTACGGCCGATTCAAGCGCTTAGTGCAAATCAGCGTAGATGTGGCGCCATTGGCCTGGAGAAAAAGGCACAAAAACCTGTTCACGAACTAGGAGCCTGTCCGAGTAATCGCCGCCCCGTCACCCCCGCGCTATTTAGCCGGATGAGCCTGCTTTACCGCGCCCCGGCGTCCGGTTCCTGTTCCAAAATAACTCTGTAACGCATCGCGGCTCTCCTTGGGGCAAATCAAATATGACATAAATCCTGTGGATAAAAATTTTCGACGCAGGCGCTTTTCGGGCAGATCATTGCGAGCCGGCGGAACCCGCACGTGTATTCCGGGACGTAGGGGCACCCGTTCAACGGTGACGAGTGCCAGCACGGATGGAACAAATCACGCCTTCCCGGATCGATGCGCGGCTGGCGGTGCTGCTTATTGCCGCTTCAATGGCGTCGGCCGCGGTATCAGCCGCGACAGATGGCCGCCATTGGCCTTTAGCAGTTCATCCGCCTGATCGGCCGTCATATGGTGAAAATGCATCACGATGGCCCGCTTTACGCGGCCGCCGGCTTGATCGAGCAACTCCAGCGAATGGCATCGGTTCAGGCCGGCAATGGATTCAATCATGCGCGCGGCGCGATCTCTAAGTTTGACGTTTTTTCCGGCGTCCACATCAACCATAAAATTTCCGAAGACCTTGCCGATTTGCACCATGGCCAGGGTGCTGATGGCATTGAGTGCCAGTTTGGTTGCCGTCCCGGCCTTCAGGCGGGTGGAGCCCGTGATAAATTCCGGGCCGGTGGGCAAATATATCAACAAATCAACATGTAATGATATGTGGGCCGGGTCGGTGCAGCAGATCAGGATCGTTTTTGCCCCATGGACCGCCGCCGCCTTCAACGCCCCGTGAACAAAGGGCGTGGTACCGCCCGCAGCAATGCCAATGACCAGATCGCGCGGCGCTGGCGCCAACTCATCGATCGCCTGCGCCCCGGCTCGGCTGTCATCCTCTGCCCCTTCAATAGAAGCCTTCAATGCCGCATCGCCCCCGGCAATCACCGCGAGTATTTGGCCGGGGTCGCTGGAGAACGTCGGCGGGCATTCGGCAGCGTCGAGTACCGCAAGCCGCCCGCTGGTGCCAGCGCCCACATAAATCAGCCGGCCGCCGCCTTTCAGTGCGTCCGCCGCCCAACCGACTGCAGTGGCAAGGCTTGGACGGGCCGCAGCAACTGCCGCAACGGCGGCCGCGTTTTCATGTTCCATCATTTGCAGCGCATCGATGATCGGCAATTGATCAAGATTTTCAGAATGCGGATTGGGCTGTTCCGTAAGGATGTGGCGGCGATCGGGTATCACTTTTGCTCCTGCAGGCGGGCGGTCGCGGCTATTTTATCGGCAATGCATTCGCCGGCCAGAAATCCGGTGGAAAACGCCAGTTGCAGATTGTACCCGCCGCTGGGGCCTGTGAGATCGAGAATTTCTCCGGCCAGAAATAAACCGGGGCAAATGCGCGATTCCATCGTATGCGGATTGACCTGATCAAGCCGCACACCGCCCGCAGTCACCATCGCCTCCTTGAACCCCCGCGTGGCAAAAACCTGAAAATGACACTGCTTACATAACTCCGTGAGCTGATGCATCTGATGGGCGGTAAACGCGGCGCAAAGTGTATCGGCGGCTGCGCCGGCGAGGCGCAAAAAAACCTCCGCCAGCCGCGCTGGGATCAGCTCACTCAGCATGGTTTTAAGCAGCTTTCGGCCGTGCGTGCGATGCCAGTGGCGAAACGTTTCTCGCAGTTGGTCATGATTGATGTGACGAACGAAATCGATGCGGATGCCCAAGATGGAAAATTTTTCCAGCAGCTCGGCCACAATCTCGGAGACATTTAAAACCGCCGGCCCCGAGAGTCCAAAATGCGTGAAGAGCAAATCCTGCACACTTGGCGTTGGTTTCCCCGTCGCGAGCCGAGGCAGCGGCCCGGGCACTTCAATGGTCACTTTTACATCCGGTACCGCAAGGCCCTGCAATTCCGGCACCCATGATTCTTTAACCAACAGCGGCACGATCGCCGGGCGCGGCGCGACAATATCGTGACCCAGCGCCGCCGCCATGCGGTAGCCGTCGCCGGTGGTGCCCATGCGCGTATAACTTTGGCCGCCGCAGCAGATCAGCAAGTAGCGGCTCATCAGCGTGCCGATATTCCCCGTGCCGCCCCCCGCGGTGGCGCCGCTTCCCGCATCGCGGGGCGCCATAGCGCTTCCCGCATCGCGGCCGCCCCTAACCCGGTCGCCCCCATCGCGGCACACCATTTGGATCGTAAAGTTTGCAGGGCCGGGCGAACGCCCAACGTCGGTAGCGGCGCAGTCAGGCATGATGACAACACCGGCTTTTTGCATCGCCGCAACCAGCGTATTAACGATTGAGGCAGCCCGATTGGAATCCGGATAAATCTTGCCATCGTGCTCTTCATGCGTCGGTACGCCCCGGCTCGCGAACCAAGCCCGCAGCCGGCTGTTATCCATTCGGCGCAGAGCCGGCGTGAGAAAGCGGCCATTGCGTCCAAATTGACCGATGAGAAAATCCAGATCGCCCGCATTGGTCAAGTTGCATCGGCCGCCGCCGCAAACCAGAACTTTGATTCCCGGCTGCGAATTTTTCTCCAGGATGGCAATCCGTGCGGTGGGGCGGCTCGGATGGGTCAGATACTCGGCAGCGGTGGCGGCGGCCATCATCCCAGCGGCGCCGGAACCGATGATCACCAGGTCAAAATCGGTTGTTGGTGCGTTGGCCGGCGGCACTGCGGCACTCAGCGGCTTCATGGCAGCGAGGCCTGCCGACCGTGCTTCGCCAATGATTGGCAGATCGTTTCCGGAATAGCGATGAGCACGCCGTTGCGGTCCACACACGCAGTCGTGGTAGAGGCAGTGGATAATAGCAGCCGCGATTGCAGATGCAGTATTTCATATTCATGATCAATGCGAACATGCGTGCGGCGGTTAATCCGCGTGACGATCTCCAATTCGTCATCGTAGCGGGCGGGCCGTTTAAAGTTGATCGCCAATTTGGTTACCACAAAGAAAAATCCTTCGCTTTCCAGCGTGCGATAATCACCGCCGGCCTCGCGCAGCAATTCGGTGCGGCCCATTTCCAGAAAGGGGAGATAATTGGAGTGGTGCAGATAACCCATGGGATCGCACTCGACATACCGAACGCGCAGAACAATTCGCGATTCCGTCATACTGTTTTGAATCCTTTACGTCGCGCCGCGCTGCCCAGCATTCATGGGAACCGCGCTCCCAATGGCGCCTAACTAATACCGACGAGTGCCTCGCCCAACTGATCGTAAAAAAGCCGGGCCAGCTTTTCCGGATCGATGCCGCCGCGAAATTGCACGACATCATCAACCAGTACCACCGGAACATCGGCACCGTACTCGGCGGCCAAGCCCGCATCCTGAGTAATATCCAGCACTTCAAAAAGCACAGGCACATGCGGGGTAATGACCAGATCAATCACACGGCGAGCGGCCTCGCATGCCCGATCTCCCGGTTTGATCACCAATGTCAGCTTATGCACGATCAACCCCTAAATAGACGCCATGCCCTAAAGGGACCCTGATGGACTCTGATGGAGCCTAAAGTATACACCATTCTGCCGATCAACCGACGCCTGGCTAAGGCATCGTCGCTATCCCGCAGTTATTATCGCGCCGCCGTATGCATTGCCGCGTGTTCCGGCCCGGCATCGTCATCCTGCTTCAACCGGTCGTCGCGGGTAACTTGAGCACGCCCGGTCAGCATGCACCAGCGCCGGGACCCGGTTTACGGCCGCAAATCGGTCGCCGGCGCCAAAAGCCGATCCAGCCATTCCACCGGATGCAGCGGAGCACGATGCGCAAAATGCCTGATTTGTTCGCGACACGAGCACCCGCTGGCCAGAAGTATATCCGCCGGGCCGGCTGATCGGACAGCGTCAAACTCCGGGGCCTCGAAAATCGCCTGGCTCACGGCGTAGCGCTTAACCCCATAACCAAATGATCCGGCCATCCCGCAACAACCGGTCGGCAAAATGCTGGAGCGGTGGGGCGCGATGTGATTGAAAATATCGATCATCGACTGCTGGCCCCACAGAGCTTTTTGATGGCAGTGACCGTGGTACATCAATCTTCCCGCCGCCGGTGCCGCAGTTGCCGCCGCCGCTGCGACGGGAATCTTTTCAAGGTGCTGGGCCACAAAACTTTCCACCGACATCACCGGTGGCAAAGCGGCCAAGGCGTTTAGATCGGTTTTCTCAAGGAGCTCCTTCCAATCATCCACCGCCGCACTCTGGCAGGATGGCTCAAGAAATAAAATTGCCCTCGGCTCAGCGGCCCGTGCCAGCGCGCAGAGTCTTCGGCAGGTTCTCCGGGCGGCCGCACGCGCTTGCGTAAGCATGCCCACCGAGATCATGCTGCGCCCGCAGCAGCCTGCGTCGGCCACCAGCACCTCGCAGCCGATATTTCGCAGCAGCCGCACCGCCGCCATCGCAATGCCCGATTCTGTAAAGCCGGTGAAGCAATCCACCACAAGGATCACACGCCCCATTGCCCCATCGGATATTGGGCCTGCGGTGTCCCACGCCATGCCATCGTCTAGCTGCCGCCCGCTGATCCAGCGCGCCCGTCCCGGGCCGCCGTCCCGCAGCCGTGAGAGTTTCTTCTTCAGGCTACGGTCAAAGCGCGGCAGCGGGCGCTGGGACGTGATGCCCATGTGCGGCAGCACGAAGCGGCGCAGCGGTGGAGCGCCGGCGACCGCATTGGCCAGGCCCGGCCAAACGCTGCCAATCTGATTAACGGCCCGTATGTGGCCCACGGCGGCCACCGCCATTGGCACATGGCGGTCATGTCGCCAGGATGCCGCGAGATATTCAGCCTTTAGCTTGGATATATCTACATTGCTTGGGCATTCGGTTTTGCAGGCCTTGCACGAAAGGCACAGATCGAGTGTTTCCAGCGTGGCCGCATCAGAGAGCCTCGGTTTGCCGCCCGGGTTAAGAAAAGCAAACCGGAGCGCATTGGCCCGCCCACGGGGCGAATGCCGCTCATCAAGCGTGGCGCGAAAGGACGGACACATCGTGCCGGAATCAAGCTTGCGGCAAAAGCCCGCTCCGTTGCACATTTCCACCGCGCCGATAAGGCCCCCCTGTGCCTGATAATTCATCACGGGGTCAAGGCCCGCTCCATTGGCTGCCGGGGTTTGGTCAATCCGCAAATTTTGCGCAATGGATTCAACGTCCCCCGATTGCGTGATCATGCCCGGATTAAGAATGCCAAGCGGGTCAAACACCGCCTTCACCCGTGCGAAGGCCGCCATGATCTCCGGCCCGAAAAATTCTGCCAGCAGCGGCCCGCGCACGCGGCCATCCCCGTGCTCGCCGGACATCACGCCGCCGAGGCTCCGGGCCAGTCGGGCAACTTCCACCGCGATCTGCACCATCGCGCGGCGGTCCGCCGATTGGTGCAGATTCAGCAGCGGCCGCACGTGCAGCACCCCGACCGAGGCGTGGGCGTAATAGGCACAGGTGGTGCCATGCGCAGCGACAATATCCCGCACACCACAGACGAAGCGCGACAGGTTTTCCACCGGAATGGAATTGTCTTCAATAAAAGTGACCGGCTTGGCGTCCGCCGAAAGCGCGTGCAATAATGCCTCCGCACTGCGGCGCAAAAGCCACGCATCCGCCTGCACATCCGCACCCGGTGCTGACACGCTGAGAAGCCCCGCCAAATCGGCTACAACGGCATTCCAGCCCGGTGGGTCGCCAGCATCTGCGGCGGCTCCTTCATTCTGAAATTCCACAAATAATATAGCGCGGGCCTCGGATGGATTGGTTCCCAATGTGGCGGCGTGTAGTCCCAGCGCAGTGAGAATCGGCGCCGTCCGGGCATTAAGCCCTGCCGCCTTTAACACCACATCATCGAGAAGTTCAACCGCTGACGGGTTGGTTTGCAAAAGGGGGGCAACCGCTGCAATGGCGTCATCCACGGAGGCAAACGTAAGCAGGATGAGGCGTCGGCTGCGGGGCGCCGGCTGAAGTTTGAGCGTCGCGGCGGTTACCACCGCCAGCGTTCCTTCGCTGCCGCAGATCAGACAAGTCAAATCCAAATCCTGCGCCGGGCAGCCGGCCGCAAGCTGGTCAAGAATCATATCGAGCGCATAGCCCGCGTTGCGGCGGTTAAGCTGAGGGAAGCGCTCGCGAATCGATGCGCGATATTCCAGCACGACATTGGCGACGGCCTCCGCCAGCTGCGCGGCTCGCGGGTGCCGGCGCCCAGCCCCGGCTTCGAGGCGCAACGCCGTGCCATCGGCCAGCAGAACATCGAGCGACGCCAGATTCTCGCTGGTGCGGCCATAGCGAATCGAGCGTGCTCCAGCCGCATTATTGCCAACGCACCCGCCGATCGAGGCCTGGCTTACGGTTGCCGGGTCGGGCGCAAAAATCAGTTCGCAACCCGCCGCCTTGAGATGTTGGTTGATGGCGTCAATGGTAATGCCCGCTTCAACGTGGCATCGGCGTCCGGCCGCATCGATGGATATGATGCGCCGAAAGTGGTTGGACATATCAAGCACAATCGCGCGGTTGGCGCACTGCCCCGCAAGGCTTGTGCCCCCGCCGCGCGGCAAAAGCGGCAGCTTGTGTTCATGGCAAAAAGCCAGCAACCGGGATATTTGATCGGTGGATCGGCATATAACCACCGCCAACGGTTCGACACTGTAATTCGATGCGTCGGTGGCATATATCTGGCGATCATGCGGACTCAGTCGCACCTCGCCAACATCCTGCAGGCGCAGGCGATCGAGGCCGTCGCGGAGGCCAGAGGGATCGGGCGGAGCGGGAAAAAGTCGGATAGATCGGGCCATAGCCGGGCAGAATAACCGAAAGCAGTACCGCGGGCCGCCCAATATTTGCGCCGTAAAAAACCCGCCAGCCGGCCCCCGTTTGGCGTGACCGCAAGCGGTCGTCCATTGCCCGGCCGCCTCGGCGCCAGGGTACGCACATCGATCAAAACAATTTGCACTTAAATGCGAGCTTGATTTCCATATTTGAAATAAAACGCTACCATCACCGTTGTGCATGCCTACGGCAGCTGTAGGCAGCAGTTGGCCCCTAGGAGCCTGTCCGAGTAATGGCCGGGATTGGGATGGGTCTGAAATGTGCCGAATGCGCGGCGCCTGAATGCATTGGAGGATCGAACCGACTCTGAATAACGAGTCAGCGAGATCCGACAACAAAGCAGGCGGGGCATTTCAGCCCCACCCCGCGGGGCGGCGTGCTTTTTGCCCCCCCCTCTGCGGCGCGGCTCCTCGGTGTACCCTCCCTGTCAGGTACGCCATTCGTCGCCGCTGCTTGATGGGTGCCAAAAATCACGCCGTCGCAACCCGGCGATTACTCGGACAGGCTCCTATGGCGGCTTGCCCCGCGGCGATTGGAATCCGGCGGTAAAAAACAGGGAATAAACGCATATGCCTTATTGCAAGCGGAAAAAAGCAGCATGGTTTTCGGCATCTCTTTCGGCTGTCGCGATGGCGATTCTCGCACTCTTGACTTTGCCGCAATTTGCGAAAGCCGCCTCAACCTCCGGCTTTCGTCCCCCCGCGGTACCATTACTTACTTACGACCCATACCTGAATATCTGGGCCGGTTGCACGCGCCTCCCTGATCATCACACCAAGGCATGGACGAAGCAAAATCTGGAACTCGTGAGCTTAATACGAGTCGATGGCAAGGCCTACCGCCTCATGGGTGGCGAGCCACGCAAAATCCCCGCCCTCCACCAGACTGCCCTGAAGGTTCTTCCGCTTGAAAGCATCTATCATTTTGCGGGCCACGGCATCGCCCTGACCCTGACATTTTTGACACCGCGATTGCCCGGCGACCTCGCTGCGTTTGGCCGTCCTGTTAATTATCTCACCTGGCGGGTGCATTCGACGGATGGCAAACACCATACGGTGCAGATTTATTATTCCACCAGCTCGCGTTTGGCGGTCAAAAGCCCCCATGAAAAAGTCGTTGGACAGCGCCAAAACATTGGCCCGCTGGTCGCACTTAAAATTGGTTCGCTGTATCAGCCCGTGCTGGCCAATACCACCCCGCTTATTGATTGGGGCTACATTTACACCGCAGCCCCGCGCCAAATGGCGACTGCCATCATCGCCGATAATGCGCTATGCCAATCTCACTTTATTAAAAGCGGCAAACTGCCAACAGGAAAATCCACCCTTCAGCCCGGCCGCGTCAGCCATGGGCAGCCGGTGGAGGCCCTGGCGTTTGATCTCGGCCGCGTGGGTAAAAAGCCTGTCTCGCGCATGGCGATGGTCGCCCTCGCTGAACGCTACTCCGTCGAACTCAACGGCACATGGCTGCGTCCCTATTGGATGCACACATCGCCCACGGCAAGTGATCTTCTGAAAACGGCGGCTAAACAATATCGCAGCCTGCAAGTCAAATCCGAAAAGTTTGATCGCGACCTGTGGGCGAGCTGTGCAAAAGTCGGCGGCCAGCGTTATGCCCAATACTGCGCTCTGGCGTATCGCCAATCGATCGGCATGATGGGCATGGCTGAAGATGCCAATGGACAGCCCCTGCTGTTTACCGATGAAAACACCAGCGGCGGCGATATTTCCACCGTCGATGTCATCTTCCCCAGTTGTCCCCAGTTTCTTCTGCTTAATCCGGATCTGCTCAAGGCCATGCTGGTTCCCGTATTTGAATTTTCATCCCCCAGCCACTGGCCGCAGCCCTATTCTCTGCACGATCTCGGCGGTTATCCCATTGCCAACGGCCATCCGGGCGGCGGCGGCGAACTGATGCCCGTCGAAGAGAGCGGCAACATGATCATCATGACGGCGGCCATTTCTGAAGCGGATGGCAACACTCAATTTGCGCAGAAATTTTGGCCCCTTATCACCACCTGGGTGAAGTTCCTTCGCAAGCGTGGGTTCGACCCCGGCAAGCAGCTAAGCACCAACGACTTTTTAGGCCCGGTCGCCCACAATGCGAACTTGTCAATCAAAGCGATTATC
Organism: Planctomycetota bacterium; assembly: GCA_021804985.1. Lineage (GTDB taxonomy): Bacteria > Planctomycetota > Phycisphaerae > WQYP01 > WQYP01 > JAJZGD01. Next base: position 5,715 of record JAJZGD010000069.1, on the reverse strand, counting down.
GCCATGGGGGCTTATGGAAAGCTATGCCAGATGCGCGGGCTTACCGCGCAGGCCGCGAGTTATCATGCGTTGGCGCGCCGATGGGCAAAAAAATGGATGAAGATCGATGCCACCGGCAATCATTATCGCATGGCGTTCAACCAGCCCAATTCATGGAGCATGCTTTACAATCTCGCATGGGATCAGGTGCTGCATCTGCATATTTTCCCCATGTCGGTTCGCCGAAAGCAGATGGCCTTCTACATGACCAAGCTTAACAAATACGGCCTGCCCGATCGCAGCACCGTTACCCAAACCAAAACCGATTTCGAAACCTGGACCGCAACATTGGCCACCAAGCCGGCTCAGTTTCACGCGATCATTAATCGCATCTACAAATTTCTGGATCAAAGCCCCGCCCGGGTTGGCCTCGCGGATCAATATGGCACACGCCGCGCGTGGGCCGGCATGTACGCACGCCCCGTGATGGGGGCGGCCTTCCTGCCCATGCTTATCCACCGGGCCGTATGGCTTAGTTGGGCGGCGAAAGGGCAAAAAGTGAAAGGCGACTGGGTCCCGCTTCCCGCCGCTCCGCAGTACCAGACCATTGTTCCCACCTCCGCCCACCACCCCGTGCGTTGGCGCTACACACTCAAAAAGCCACCGGCGGGCTGGTACAAAACCCACTTTAATGATTCTCAGTGGCAGTCAGGGCTTGCGGGGTTTGGCACCGGCGATCCGCATGCGCACGTTCGCACACACTGGAGTTCCGACCACCTTTGGCTGCGACGAACCTTTGTGCTGCCACGCACCGGCCTCAAAAATTTAGTCCTCTACTGCTACCACGACGACGGTGTGAAAATATACATCAACGGCGTGCTCGCCAATCGTACCCACGGTTGGACCAGTAATTATTTGCCGCTTTTCATTCGCCCCAATGCGCTCAAGGCCCTGCGCCCCGGCCACAAAAATGTTTTTGCCGTCCGCATGCTCCAACATTTCGGTGGCCAGTTTTTTGACCTTGGGCTTTCTCGGCTGATCAGCGGCGGCCCCATCGCGCCCAAATCGCCCAAACCGCACTGACCGGCTAAATCGCCCCCAATGCAGCGAGCACCGCAGCATTAAGTATTCCGCATTGAGCCTGAAGCAGGGAGGACCATGAACTTCATTGCCCAAACCGCCACCCGCGCCGCATTGACGGCCGCCGCGGCGCTAGCCGCCGTGACCACGGTCACTCTGGCGACTGCCGCCGCACCGGCCCAGCCGGCCGCCCATGCCTCCATTCGCCCCCATGCCACCGTTTCCATCCGCGTCGCGGGTTCCGGCAGGCGGGAAAATCCGCACATGTGGGGCATATTTATTGAAGATATCAACAACTGTGTGGACGGCGGCGTTTTCGCGCAGCTGATCCGCAATCCTGATTTTCAAAATGCCGTCCCTCCGCCCGATTGTAAAGCGACTGGCAATCAATGGCGCCTTCCCAATGGAAATTTAATAGCGCCACCCCCGGGCGGCGCAATGTACGGCTGGTCGTCCGATCCACACCATCCGCTGTCGCTGCGCGTCATTGCATCGCATCCCCTCTCATCGGCCCACCCCCTGGCGCTGCAAATGAATTCGACCCGGCCGAACGGTACCGTGATAAACAGCGGCTATTGGGGCATGAACGTTCGCGCTGGCCACAAGTACCAACTCTCTTTTTATGCCCGCGTGCCTGCCGCCGACCCGCAGGCGGTAGCGGCCAGCTTTATCAACCCCAGCGGCAATCCCGTTTCGGGCCGCGTGACGGTGCCAATTCGCGGTGCTCATTGGCGGCGCTACAATTTAATAATTGACGCCTTGAAAACCTGCCCCCGTGCACGCCTGGCGATCGCCTTGCAACGTCCCGGAAGCGTTGACATCACCCTGGTGCTTCTGCTGCCAATCAACCGCGCCACCGGTAAGCCGCAAATATTCCGTCCCGATCTGCTGCGCCTGCTAAAAAATCTCCACCCCGGTTTTATGCGTTTTCCCGGTGGAAACTATGTCGAAGGTGTTTCCATCGGCGATAGCTACAACTGGACACAAACCGTTGGCCCCATGATCGATCGGCCCGGCCATTTCAACTGCTGGGGTTATCGCAATACCGACGGCTTTGGATTTTTGCAGTATTTGGAACTCTGCCAGAAGATTCATGCCGTTCCACTTTATGGCACCTTTGCCGGGCTGCCGCTCGGCTTTTTTTACCCCGTAAACCCTCTGCCCAGTGCGACTGGTTCCGCGCTGCGACCCATTATCCATCGCATGCTTTCCGCCGTCGCCTTTGCCAATGATCCCGTAAACACGCGATGGGGCATGCTGCGGGCTAAAGATGGCCACCCGTCCCCCTTCGGCCTGAAGTATGTTGAATTGGGCAATGAAAATGGCGGCCCCCTGTACGTAAAAAACGCACTGCGTATGGCGGCGGCCCTTAAACGCAAATTCCCCGGCGTGGTGCCAATTCGCACGGCGTGGAGCGCTCGGCTGGCGAAAGTTGTGCCCCTCGGTGATGAGCACTATTACGCTTCGCCCGATATGTTTTACGTCGATTCCACAGAATTTAATACACGCCCGCGCCGCACACCGATACGCAGTTTTGTAGGCGAATATGCGGTGATCGGCGATTGTGGAAAGTTCGGCGATATGCGCGGCGCCCTCGCTGAGGCCGCCTATATGACCGGCATGGAGCGCAATTGTGATGTGGTGCGGATGGCCAGCTACGCCCCCTTGTTCCAGAACACCGATGGATTTCAGTGGCGCCCCAATCTGATCGAATTCAACTCATCAAAGGCCTTTGGCCGCAGCTCGTACTGGGTGCAGTGGATGTTCAGCCGCAATCGACCGCAGATTGTGTATCCCACCCACGTCAAAGCGGTTTTCAAACCATCCATTGGCGGCCGCATCGCGTTGAAAACCCAATCCTGCGAGGCCGCGTTTTCAGGCATCCGCGTAACCGTGGGTAATAAAACACTCATGCATTCCGGTCCGCATCAGAAGTGGGGCGGGTTGCCGGATTGGTACTCCATGACCTGGCACGCCGGCTGGGGGCCCGATTGGCGAATCGCCGACGGAATAATTTCGCAGGCCGGCATTGCTGTCGGCAACCAGACGACCGCCTTTGGCCGGTTGGCTTGGGCGAATTACACCCTTCGGCTGCGCGTGAAAAAACTTTCCGGCAAAGGGGCCATTGCGATCCAGGTCCGTCGCGATCCCGCCGGCCTTAACGCGGCCGAACTGCAATTGGGCGGCCCGGCCAATAACACCTTCGCGCTGCGGGCAATTCATGATCGGCAGGATGTCGTATTGGCGTCTAAGCCGGGCCATCTCGCCATTGGCAAATGGTATCGCGTGAAGATCGTGCTTCAGGGCCAGAAGGTATCGACATTTCTTGACGGGCGGCATCTTTTCACGCAGGTGGTGCATGATACGCCGCCCCGCTTTTTTGCCGATGCCGGCGTAAATGCAGCTCATCGGCAATTGATTATTAAACTTACCAATACGCTTGGATACACCATGCCGGCCCGAATGAATATAACGGGCCTTTCCCTGCGGGCGGCGGCGGCGAAGGTGATAACGCTAAGCGCCCGGCGGCCCACGGAAGAAAACACTTACGCCCATCCGCTGCGGATTTCGCCGAAAATAAGCACCTGCCGTATTCAAGGCCCGCGTTTTGTCTATCGCTGTAAGCCCTACTCGCTCACGGTGTTACGCATCGCCATAAAGTAATTACGGTGCGACGGGCGTCGTGCTGCGGGCGACGCCGGAGGGGCGCAGCTACATGCCATAACCGGGTCATATTGCATAAATTTTGCATTACGGTAGCTTGTTTTGGGAGATCGGTACAACGGTAAAGGCCCTTAGTATTGTAGTTAATACGGGCTTGCCTTATCGCCGATAAATATTCTGTGGATAAAATCATCTGGACATTGCGGTGTTACGTAATATATTATAGAATTAGGAGAGCGAAAAGTTGCAAATATCGCAGCGGTGTGAAAGGGGGGCTCCCCGTTTTCCGTTCCGCTCGACAGCACATGGCGCCAGGCACCTCGTTTCCGATGGAGGAATTTTTATGGTTACGGCTTATCCGAAATCCACCCGGGAATCTATCCGGAAATCCATCCGGAAATCTGCCCTTCGCCCCGGCTTCACCTTGGTTGAGCTGCTGGTGGTAATATCAATTATTGCTTTGCTCATCGCGCTATTGCTTCCGGCCTTGGCGCGGGCCCATGAACTGGCCGAAAATGTGGCCTGCGAAAGCAATCTTCGCCAAATATACATACTTGAAAATGAATATGCGAACGAAAACAGTGGTTGGTTTACGCCGGCATCCTCCGACTACAGCACCAATTCCAACTGGTGGTGGGATGATGTTTACGCAGGTACCAGTTGGGTCGGTCTTTTGCAGCACGAAATGGGCCATTCAAACTATGTTTTCGGCTCCTCCCCCGGGTCGCCCAATAACGATCCACAAATTTCACCGGTATTCATTTGTCCCGCCGATCCCAACACCACCACGAACATGCAGTTTACACCGCAGCTTCCATCCTACGCCGAACCAACGTTTGTGAATCTCGTCACACAGCAGAACGTTATGCCCGCGGGAATTGGCTCGCTGCCCACGTCGAATCCGAATGGCACCTATTGCCTCAAGGCCTCGAGCAGCGGCCAAACCAGCACCGGCGAAGTGGTTTCCCCGGGCGACATCCTCTTTTTCTGCGACCACGCATCGCCGGTCGGCGTCAATATTAACTATCTGGTGCTTTACGATGACCTCTCCGGTATCGACGGCCTTGCAAGCCACGGAGCCAAGGATTGGACGAGCAATCCATCGGCTTGGCACGGCACCGGCGGCAACAATAGCTGGATGAACGTTTTATACCTCGACGGCTCGATTGCCCCCTATTACCCCTCTTCCGAAGCAGACTTGCTGCCAACGCAAAGCACATTTAATACAACCATGAACTGGAACTTGTTCCGGCTCGACAACTAAAAGCCGCTCCGGTGAGCGCCTTAAGCCAGCCAGCCCGCTGGCCCGCGCCCGGCGGTCGTCCCACAGAACGCCGCCACACGCCCCTGCGTCATTTAGCCGGCGGCATGGTGCCGCCGTGTGGTTCAGCGTGCGTCACTAAGCCGGCCAGCCTGCTGGCCGCGCCTCGTCGTCGTCCGGCGGCGCGCCCCGGCGTGCTGGCCGCAGGCAGCCTCTGTGCCTCTGCGCCTCTGCGTGAGACAACCGTCGTTTCAGTTAATTTATGGAATCATGCCTCCGGCATGATGTAGTTAATTAATATCTCACGCAGAGAAGGGGAGACGCAGAGAACGACGACGACGGCGCGCCGCCCTGCGAGCTCGCGTCATTTAGCCGGCGGCCCCGGCGGAAAACCGCGGCCGCCGTGTGGTTCAGCGTACGTCACTAAGCCGGCCAGCATAGGAGCCTGTCCGAGTAATCGCCGGGTTGCTACGGCGTGATTTTTGGCGCCCGTCAAGCAGCGGCGACGAATGGCGTACCTGACGCAGACGGTACACCGAGGAGCCGCGCCGCAGAGGGGGGGCAAAAAGCACGCCGCCCCGCGGGGTGGGGCTGAAATGCCCCGTCTGCTTTGTTGTCGGATCTCGATGACTCGTTATTCAGAGTCGGCTCGATCCTCCGCCGCGCATTCGGCACATTTCAGGCCCATCCCAATCCCGGCCATTACTCGGACAGGCTCCTCGTGGCCGCGG
>JAJZGD010000068.1 GCA_021804985.1 Planctomycetota bacterium | reverse complement strand
GGACTTGCCGCAGTTGGGGCGACAGTCGAAGGCCCGCCGCCTTCTGCGTTTGAATCACGCTGCAAAGCCGCAGGTCCATCGCCGCACTGCGATGTTGCAGCACCTGAATCCAGAGGTTCATGTCGGATTTGGGGGCGAGATGAATGACGACCGCGGCGGTTGGCAATTGCGGATCATCATTCATGGGGTAACTCCAACCGCGATGGAGGTTTGCACCGTGCGTGGTTGCCATCGCCATACCGATGGTGATAAGGAGGGCTGACGCCGCATTGGCCAAGGATAGGCTTTTCATCACTCTGTGAATCCTTTTCGGGCGATCGGCAGGGCCGACATTCATGTAAGGGACGCGCATCAAAAAACTCACCGCGCCCGTGTCAATTGATGGGTTCTCACTGCCAGCACAATAAGGGAAAATATGATCAAGGCTGCCATGAAGCCCCAATTCCATTGGATCACATGCAAGTGTGAAAAACCGGGCATTTGCATGGTACCGAGCGCCGCCGCCAGCGGGTTAAGCCGCAGCGACGTGGCGACGGCCGCGGGCGAAAAAAGGCTGTTCCGCCCCAGCCACACTAAAAGCGTGCCGCCGAACAATGCCATGACCGCCGCGTAAGAAATAGCGGTGGCCGACGCGGTTTTTCGGCACATCGAGCTGATGGCCGTGCTGCCGGTGACACAAAGCACCGTAATGAGGAGAAGACTGATAAGTACCTGAATGACACGGTGCGATTGCCCCGGCGCGATAACCAGCAGCACCAGATATCCGGGCATGGTGGCTAGAAGCAATAGCAGAAGCGTTCTAAAAACGGAGAGCAGTTTACCGCAGATGATCGAGCCGCTGGAAAGGGGCGTCATCTGGAGCAGCCGCCACGATCCGCTTTGAATTTCTGAACTGATAAGGCCTGCGGCCAAGCTTGGTGTGATGAGGATAATCAGGGCGGTTTGGAGAATGACCATCAGGCCGCCCATTAAATGGGAACTTACCTGCATTGAACCATAGGCTGCCGCGAGCATAAGCCCCATGGAAACCACCAGGCAGATACCGACGAGGCGTGCCATCCAGGATGATCGGCCAAACCTCGATGCCCGAAATTCCTTGACCATCACGGCGTTGGAGAAGCGGCCGGTGAGATTTTCGCGCCGCTGCGGGTCGAAAAACCAGAGATACATGAGTCGGCGGTAGGCCTTTACCTGTGTGGATCGCTCATCGGTGATCTTGCCGGAATCGCGGGGGCGATCCATCAGCCGCTGGCCGAGGCGTCGGATGGTTAGATAGCTGCAAATCAGAACCACAATCGCGGCGCTCAAAAGATAATAATCGGTCGAAGCGCCGGCTGAGGAAATCCGGCCGGTGGAAATCAATCGCTGGAGCACGGAAATGGGAGACACCGCCGCCAAACAATGGGCCGCGTGAGAGAGGGAAAATGGGGCGGATGGGGGGACAAATCGTTCGGGGATCAGGGTGACGACAAACAGGCCGAAGATGATTGCATAGGTGATGCGCAGGGCCGCATCGACCGATTGACTGCGTGTACTGACGTACAACCCGATGGCGGTCGCTTCGACGGCCACAGCGAGAAGCAGGGCATAGACGGGCAAAATTTGGGCCCGCAAACTAACGCCGCCCATAACGTAGCAGGCGACGGCCTCGGGCAGGCTGATGGCGAGAAGCAGCAGGGGAAAGCCGATGGAACCGGCAAATTTACCCAGGAATATATCCACGGCCGAGAGGGGCGAATTCAGCAGGAGTGCCAGCGTTCCGGAGCGCTTTTCGGTTACCACACTGGCCGCGGGAAAGGCCGGAACAATCACCATGAAACCGGCTAAGAGTGTCCAGCCAAAAATGGCGAGCACTTCGCGGGCTTGATCTCCGGAAAGATTAACGCGGCTCGAAGACGGCCAGCGCAGCACGACGACCGCCGCCAGCGCCATCATCCAGAGCACCTGCATCCACAGGGCCGCCGGTTTTCGCAATTGGCCGACGCACTCGCGGCGAATAATGGGGTTGCTCATCATGGCTGCACGTTCTCCGCAGTGGCGCGTGTGACCGTCATGAAGGCATCTTCGAGATCCTGCTGCAATTCACGGAATTGGGCGACTCGAATCTGCGAGCTTGTAAGTTTGGCGAGCAGCACCGCAAGTTTGGCATCGCCGGCAGTGGTGGAAAAACGGAGCGAGGAATCGGCGCGCGATTCGGTCATGTTTTCGATGCAATCCCCTTGCTCGCCGAGCAGTTCGCGGGCGGAGGTTACATCGTCTTCCGAAAGGAACTGCACTTCGATGATGCGCCGCGTCTGAACGTCTTTCATGATTTCATCGAGGGTACCAAAGGCTCGCAGTTTGCCATGTGTCATCATCGCAACCATATGGCATATGCGGGCGAGCTCGGGCAAAATATGACTGGTTACGATCAGAGTTTTTCCCTGACTCGCGAGTTTTAAAAGCAGCTCGCGCATTTCCACGCGGGCGGTGGGATCAAGGCCGTTGGCCGGCTCATCGAGAATGAGCACGGGTGGATCATGAAGCATGATCCGCGCGATGGCCACCTTCTGCTTCATACCATGGGACAAGCTTTCGACGTAAAGATCGCCCATGTGGGCGGCGCCGGCGGTGTCGAGGCATTCGGCTATGCGCGCCAGCCGCAGGCGGCGATCGATCCCAAAGGCCGCGCCGAAAAAGTCGAGGTATTCACGGACGCGCATGTTGTCATAAGCGCCGAATACATCGGGCATGTAACCGACGAGCCGCTTGATCTTGCGGGTGTTTCGGGTGCAGTCGATGCCGGTGATGGTGGCCGACCCAGCGGTGGGTTTTACCAAGCCGACAAGAATTTTGATGGTCGTGGTTTTTCCGGCGCCGTTGGGTCCGATGAAGCCAAGTATCTGTCCGCGTTCCAGATGGATATTGAGATTATCCAGGGCGGTAAAGTCGCCATAGCGCTTGGTCAAATTGACCGTTTTAATAACCGATTCTTCAGCCATCAAGTCCTCTATTCTGCTTTACCCTGAATGGACATGCGAAAGGACGCAAAATGCCAGCTTTCGCCCGGCTGGCTCGGATAGCCGACATGCAGGCGCACCAGCAGGGTTGCATCATGAAATTCGCCGGGTGTGAGATCAAACCGCACGCTGCGTCGATGCGTTCCGGGTTTCATCACGGCGATGGTGGTCCAGCGTGCGCCATCGCGCAAACTCACACGCACCTGGCGGTCGGGTGCGGTGAGATGCAAAAACAGATGTGCCTGCGTGGCATCAATATTTTTTAGAGATGCGGGTACGGAAACCTGGAAAAATACATTGCCTGATACGGTGGACTGCGGCAACCAGCGATGCGTGGTAACGTCGTAAACCGGTGCCGACATCTGTCCATGCGGGCCGCGGGAGACGCGCATCTGCACCAGCGGCCACAAAATATTGACGGGCCGGCCCGCGGCCGGCAGCCGCAGCGCGACGGGCGCAATCACCAGCGTGTTGCAGAGCCGCAGCTTGGATTCGTTGACCTGCCATATGGCCGGTATTTCTCTCGACCATGCCATAAGTTCAACCCCGTGCGCGGGATGCGCGGAAAGCTCGGCGGCCATCATGGCCCCTTCGCGTTCGTTGTTGCGCGTCAGCAGGCTTCCGGTCATAAATTGGCCGGGCGGTAAAATTTGCCCTGCGCCAGCCGTCCATTGGCCGCGGCTGCCGGCGCGTGCGGCGATGATGCCGCTTGGCCCCGCAATGACAACATGATAAAGGGGTGCGGGGGCCGCGAAGTCGCCTTGAATGCCATGGGCGTTGACGACGCCTTGCGCAAAGGTATGACGGTGCGCATCACTGATAAAACTGTGATACGCCAGATGAACCACTTTGCCCGATGGCACGATAAGCCCGCTGACTTTGGTCGGAGCGCTCGCGGATTGATGGGCAAAGGTGCAATGCGGCTGGGAGTTTAAAAAATGCCCCCACGTGCTAGCGGTGGTTGCGTGTACGGCGGCGTGGATGGCGATTTGCCGTGGGCCGAAGAGCGCCAGCTGGCCGCTGACATACGCCTGGCCTCCATGGAAGGTTGCCACCTGAACCGCCGATGCGCTTTGTGGAACCGGGCCACGTTCCATGCGCCCCAATGCGAAAAGAACGCCGGATGCCCCCAGCGCCGCGCACAACGCCCATATCCCCAGAAGGCCGCCGGCACCGCGGCGTGCCAGAATCCATCCGCCGAAAAGAACTGCGAGAATCAGCAGGCCGAGCACGACCATGACCGAACCGCGCCCGGCAATTCGGTAGCCGATAGCTGCGGCCGCCATGTGCAGGGCCAGGCCGGGGACTTTGGAGGCGAGGGGCGCAGAAAATAGCTTACGGGTAGACACCCAGAGTGCCGCTCGCGCCTTTCCCCGCTTGGTAATCAGGGCGCGATCTGCCAAGGCGCAAAGCCACACTTGCCCTTTGCCAAGCCGATAGCGCATCACGGCGGGCCAACCGTTGGCGGTTTCAATCACGGCGGCATTTCCCGAAAGATAGCAGCGCTGAATGCGGCTGCGTTTAAGGTGGATGATTTGCGAGAGGCCATTGGCCTTGTAGGTGATATGGGCCGACCGCAGATTTTCAATATAGGTCAGTTTGTCGGTGCGGCCGAGAATAGCCTTGGCCAGCTTGCGCGACGCGGGATGGCTTAAATTGATCCATAGGCGGCCGCCGGCAATAACCCAATCCCGAAGGGCATTCGTCTGAAGCGTGTTTAAACCCGAGCGCCGGGTTGCGGCAAAGATAATCCTGATGTTCAGGAGTGGGGGTGCGGTGATGGGAAAATTGTGAATCGTCATGAAAGTCATGGCGGGGGAAAGGCCGAGTTCATGGCGCATGGCGGCGGCAAAACGGCCACCCGTGGTGTCCTGCGCACTGAGCACCACGGCGGTTCGCATCGCCTGGCGCTGAATAAACAGGTTGCCTGTCGTACCGTTCCGGGCCGATGGGGTGTTGGGCAGCATCGCGGTAACCGGCAGCGATCGGGGCTTTTGCCCAAGTTTTCCCGGGATCGCAAACGGATATTCCCAGCGAAAACGGCTGTGCGCCGGCACCCATAAGGGGGAGGTGTTTCGGATGGCGGTGTGGCCGGGAACGCTGATGGAAATAATTCCGCCGCCAGCCTGAGGGCTGTCGTTCCGAAACTGCACCCGCAGGCCGTTAACGCTTCCCGGCGTCGAGGGGCTGACGACGGGAGAGACATAGCCAATTTTAGTGGCGGCCGGCAAAAGTGCGGGGGTAGCGAGAGCTCCAGCCATTATGACCATCGCGCCAATGCGCCGAACGCTAAGCATCATTCCTCCGGTCAGATAGGCGTAAATCCGCCGTCTGTAGCCAACACACCCCGACGATTTGGGATGTCCATGTTAGATGCATCATCGATCGGCGCCAATACCGGCGATGAGTCTGCGCCCCAGTGCCCAATGCCCGGTGCCAAGCCCCAGCGCCCAGCGGCGAGGACCGAGCGGCAAGGCCCGAGTGCCCCCGCGGGCCGTCACTAATGATTCCCGCGCTGATGCCATCGCGAGCGGGGCGTCGAATGGCTGATCGGGTGCATGCGCGAGATTTGGTTATGATATATGGGCCGGCGTTGACGGACGCCGCGGGTAAAACCGCGCGATCGTCAATGGCTGAGCATGCTGAGGCGCCTCTCGGCAAATCAAAAAAATCGGGTGGCGAAAATGATGTTAACGGTGGAAAGCTATGATTAAACTTTCTCGCAGGCGCAGGCGCTGCGCTGGCATGCCCATGGCTGATTTTCCAGCGACGCTGCGGTTGGCAAAGGTCGCGGCAACGAGGGTGCTCTCGATCAGGGTGCTCTCAGCCGGTGTGCTGACAGCCGGTTTTTTGGCCTTGGGGCCCGTATCCGCGGCCCCGTTTCCGGCGGCCAATGTTATAGTAAAAATTCGTCGCAGCACGGGCGCGGGCCATGCCTCGGCATTCCACGGCGTCTCCGTCAACGTATCGTTTGCAGCGAAAGACAAAATGCGTTCGGCGCGTCGGCTGATCCGCAGTGGCCATCTTTCGCTGGCGCTGAAGACTTACCAACATGTTGCCACCGCTTATGGGCACGACCTTATACGCGCAAACGGACAAAAATACATATCAGTACGTAACTATGTGTGGCGCGTTCTTTTTAGATCAACCGCCCTGCAGAACGACCTTTATGATCAGCTTTTCGGCCTCCAGGCGCGGCAGCAGATCACGGCGGCGGAGCGATCTGGCGATGTCGATGCGGTCATCGGAGCGTGCAATCGCTATTTTCCATCGCAATTTGCGGCCGATGCGCTGCTGCATGTGGCCGATCGCTTTTTTGAGGCTGGCCGCTTTTCCCGGGCCCTTAATATTTATGCCCGTCTGCTGGGTCATCCGGCGATGAAGGTGCGTGAGCCGCAGTTGTTAATGCGGGCCGCGTTGGCCAGCGCCTTGGCGGGGCGAGCCGCCAAGGCACGCGTGTATGAGCATCGGCTGGCTGCCGATTTTCCCGCCGCGCGGGGTATGGTTGCGGGCAAGCGGGTGGCTCTATCGGCCACGCTTCGTCAGCTTTTAAAGCGGGCGCCCAAAAAGCCCGCACTCCGCAACGCCTATCCAATAACATTTGGGGGCAACAACGGCCGATGCCTGGTTTCCCCATTTACCACTCATCCCGACACGATACTTTGGACACACGCGATCAACGCCCTGCGTTTTCGGCTGCAAATGTCGCAGGCGTATTCCCAGAATGTTATGAATATGGTGGTCGCTCAAACCGCCGTATTTGGCCTGAATGCCGACGGTGAGAGCGGGGGGGCCACGGACAATCGCCTGATGTATAGCTTTCCCATACTTTCGCACCAAACCATTTATGTTGACACGCTCAATTCGGTACAGGCGCTGAATGCCAACTCGGGCTACAAACTTTGGAGCTACCCGCGGAAACCACGTAGGTCGAGTGCACAACCGATGGCCAATCTGGAGGTGCTGGCGTCGGGGCCGGACCAGATTTTTTGCACCGTGAAATCCGGCCGGGTGTATGGGCTGCTGGCGCGGCGGGTTGACAATTCGGCAAATCCCAATGGCTTGATGATCAATCAACCGATGGGCTATATGCCCGTTTTTGAAAATCCGCAGGTCAGGCTGGTCTGCCTTGATGCCGCGAGCGGGAAGCTGATCTGGAGCCTAACCACTCGTGGCGTAGGCACTTCGGCGTTTCTTATCAACTCGCCGCTGGTTACGGCGCAAGGCATTTTTCTGCTTGAGGGCGTCCGCAACCCGGCCGGTATGCAACTTCGGTTGCAGCTGGTGCGCGTTGCGCGATCCGATGGCCACACAACGTGGAAGCATTATCTGTGCACGATGACTGGGCCGCCGTTTCAATTTCCCACCGTTGACATGCTTCCCTCCGCGGCCCACGGTCGCATCTACATTGCGACCAACGCCGGTGCAGATATGGCTGTGAGTGAACGCAGCGGCCGCATCGTGTGGCTTAATCTCACGGCGGATCCGCAACCGCCGGCCGGCCAGCCATTTGGTTTTGGTCCGCCATCGGTGCGTCTTTGCCCGTGGCGGCTCAATCCGCCGATCGTCACTGCATCGCGGGTGATAACCACGGTGGCGCGCCGATCGGGGATACACAGAATTTATGTTTACGCATGCCGCACGGGCCGGCGTTTGCTTAGCATAATACCGCCGCAACGGCTGCATCTGACGGTTTTGGTGGGCGTAGCCCATCACCTGATTTTTGCCGCAGGTGACCGAGCCGCAGCGTTCAGCGATGCCACCGGCAAGCTGGTGTGGGTATCTGCCGGCAATTTGGGGCGTATTGTAGCGCGACCCGTGGTCAGCAAAAAATTTCTATATTTGCCCACCGCAAAAAATCTTTTGGCGATAAGCACCGCGAACGGCAAAGTGAAACTGAAGCAGCCGTGGCCGCCGGATCAATCGGGAAAGCCCGGGCAGCCGGGGAACCTGCTGCTTGGCCCGCAGCAACTCGTTGCGATGAGCGACAGTGCCTTGTATTCGTACGCGCGGTGGCGCGATGCACTGGCCTATTTGCGTGGTCGCATCCACAAACAGGCGGACAATCCGGAGAATTATTTATCGCTTTCGCAGGTGGCATTTTCAGCCAGCCATATACACCTTGCTGAGCAAATGATGACGGGAGCATTGGCGGCGGCCCGAAGAAATCCGCATGATCTCACGGCGCGGAAGCATTTATTTCTGGCGGCCATGAACTTTACGCGGCGGGTTCAAAAGCGGTATCCAAAAATAAAAAGGCGTGCGACGTTCTTTTTTTCCATTGCCGCCGCCGCAGCCCAGACGAACGAACAGCGGGTTCGCTGGCGCTTTGCCCAGGCCCGCTACCTTCTGGATCAGCGCCATCCTGCCGCGGCGCTGAAACTCTGCCAGCAGATTCTGATGGCGCCCAATTTGCGCACCGCTGCCGTGGGCCTCGCAGGCAATCGCATTCCTGCGGAGGCCGTTATCCCGACATTCATCGAGAAAAATATTCTCGCCGCTTTTGGCCAGGGAGTTTATGCCCCTTGGCAAAGCGCGGCGCAGGCGCAGATCGCAGCCGCCAATTCGTCGCATGCACTTCAAGCCATTGCTTATGGCTATGCCAACAGTTCGGTGGCGTCGACGGCTGCCAACCGCTTGCTACACCTTCTGCTTAAGGCGCACCGCTGGCATCGGTTGTATAAAGTTGCTGCGCTGGCAATGGCGGGAATTCCTCAGACGGCCGCGCCGGAATCCGTTCGTCTTGCCATGGCCATGGCGTTGCTGCATCTTCATAAGCCGCGGTGGGCGCGCATTCTCGCCGATGATGTACAGGCCGGCCACGCGGGCTCTGCTGAGAAGGCTCAGGCCCGCACGATTATCGATGCGGTCGCGGGGCACCCGCAGGCCGCCGTCGCCCACCTAAGCTTCACACGGGCGAAGTCGTATATTATTTCGGCCCCGGTTCGCGGAACGCTGCTGATTCCCGCCCAGCGCAGTTGCCGTTGGAGGCAATACACCGGCGCTCTGCTGGTGGATGGCCACGGCAAATACCTGCGCCAAATGCTGGCCAATGGAACCCTGTCGCCTTGGCGCATCGGGCTGGGCTCGCACGGTTCGCATGTGGCGTTGGTCGGTACCGATGCGGGGGTCAGCATCCTACTTGGCCGCAAATCCATTTTCGCCATTAACGCCGGCAGCGGGAAATTGTTGTGGCGCCGGCGCGAATCGCAACTAATCGGGCAGCGGCATGCAGCGCTGCGTGAAAGTGATGCATCGCCCTCACCGATTGAGCCTTTGAACATGCAGGCGATGCAAAACACGCAGATGATGGTCAATCCCGGCATGCCGCAGCCGATGGCGCAAACGTCGCTATCGAGCGAGGCGCTGAATTTCATAACGCGGCTGGAACGGTTCACCGGTGCCACCCGATTCCGCTTCGCCCGCTTAATGCCCGCAGGCGTGCTGGTGGCGGCTAATGCCCGCCTGACGTTGCTGAATCCGAAAACGGGCGCACGCCTATGGAAGGCAGCGGCTTTTTTAAAGCCCTATGGGCCGCTGCTTGATGCCCATCAAGCCGGATCACGCATCATTCTGGCGGCGGGGAAATTTATTTACAGGCTCATTGCAATCGACAGCGCCAGTGGCGCCGTGGACGCGGTAGAAGATCTGCCGCGATCCGCCCACTTCATGCGAATGGAGTGCGGGCCGGACGCGACGGTTTTCCTTGCGGGCCGCCATCGGTCTGCGGCGTATGCGCTCGTGGGCGGACATTTCCGGCTTTTGTGGATGCGGCAGGTCGTCAATCCGCTGCCCGCGCTGGCGCAACTGACGTATGTCGGGCTGATTGAACTTCAGCACAATGGGCTTATCTGCCTGAATGCGGCCACCGGCACCACCCGCTGGCGCATTGCGGTGTTGCCGGGAGCGTTGGATGGCAACCTCAGCGGCGATATGAACCTGCAGGCCTTTGGCGATACCGTTATCGTTCGCACGCCATCAAATCTTGTGGCTTATCACATTGATACGGGAAGGACGCGCTGGCGTGCAGAACTGATGACGCGCCAAACCCCGCCGCTGGTGCGCATGGAAGTTGCCGATCCGGACATCGCCCTGATTGCCGACGGCCCCACCAATACCGCCGCCAATACGGAGAAGCTCATCTTTGTTAATCAGCGCGATCACCACGGGCATTTGGATAACGGATCGATTGTGCTGAGCAAACCGCTGGTGAGTTCGCCGCACGATGCGAGCGGCCCAATCATCGACTCATGGTATCTTTTGAATAACAGCGTCATATTTTCGCTGCAGGGGCGCGTATTTGCCTATCACCGAAAATAAATGCCGGCGCATCGGTGCTTCCGCGCTTGCTTGTCACGGGCTTTCGAGTTTAATCCGTAGGGTGCGGAGCGGCGTTGATGCCTGGGCCGCCGTCGGAGTGTTTTGATGAGTGCCTATTCTGCGTCGCCCGGCTATTTCGCCGCCTTGTCCGATTCGCCATCGTTTCGACATTTCCGCATTCTGCTGGCGGCCGCCGCTTCAGGGTTTATTTTTTGCATCATTGGCGGTCGTGTTCTGCCAATGCCCGATCTTGGCGGCGCGCAGGCCGTCGCATCCGGGCCGCTGGCTTCAATTTTGGCGCCCGCAGGCCTGATCGCGGCCATGCTGCTAAGTATGATTATCTCATCGCTGATCGTATGGCCGGATGGCCCCCACACGGGCATGTTCTGTGCGATGGCGGGCTTTTCAGCGTTGGCGGTTAAAGTTGGCAGCATCAAGTTCCTTTTACTTTCGCGTTTGGATCACCCCGGCGCCGCGTATCTGCCGTTGGTCGCGCAATGTGCCTTTTTTGCCATCTGGGTTGTCATTGCGGAAATGGCGGCACGCGTCACGTGCCCGTGGGCAACGTGCGGGCGGCTTTGGCCCAATGCCCTTGGCATGGCATGGCCGATATCCGCAGCGGACACCGCGTTGCCGCAGGGGTTTCCCGCATCCACCGGCTGGCTGACGCGCAGCGCCGCAGCGCGGGAATTTTCGGTCGTCGCCGTGGGGTCTGGAATTGCGGCGCTGGGTCTGACGGTGGGCGTGGCGTTGGTTTGCGAATTTTTCACGTTGCGATCTTTGGCACCCGGACAAGTCGTCTTTGCGCTGGTGCTGTCTTTTTATGTGGGATCATTTATTGCCGGGCTGGTTTTCAAAACGGCTCCCACAATTTTTTACTGGCTTGCGCCGATGGTGGCGGCCGCGGTAAGTTATCTGCTTGCGATGCATATGAAGGGGCCATATCCCGGTTATCCCGGTTTCTGGGGGGCCGCGGCGCTGCCGATCTATTACGCATCCGCTGGCGTGGCGGGAACTGTCATGGGATTTTATTCGGCCATGCGGACGATCCACCATGCTGCGTTTGAAGGCGCGCGCAAAACTCAAACCGCCTGACCATCCGCATTTGGGGTTTCCGCGAGCCGATGGCAAAACGTGAGCTGACTATCTCGCTGGCCGCTAAATGCCAATTGCTATTTGGCTTTGCGGTGATCATCATTATTACGGGGGCGCTGATGGTGCCGTGGCTGCGCATGGAGCAGTTGGCGAACCGCCAGCCCGTTTACGAGGCCAATGTGCTCACAGCGCTGGCCCTGCGCCATTTGCATAATGCCCCCGGCGCTGCGACGCGGCCGGCGAAAAATATTATCCCGCCGCCCCGCATGCAGGGGATACTGCGTTTTCGGCCGGCGCGCATTGTTCCCATCGTCGGCCCGGAAGGGCAACGGCCAAAGCTGGATCCCATCTCGGCCCGCGCGCTGGATTATTTTCGCCACCATCCGCGGCGCACCACCTATGGTTATGTAGGCCGGGCCTTCACCCACCAATCCGTTTACTACGAAGTCACCGGAATCTATGCCACCGTCAGTTGCCTGCGCTGCCATACGGGCTGGCGTGCGCTGCTTCCGGTGGGGCGGCATGCCGCGACAGAAAAATTGCCGCTGCCGGCACAAGGCGTGCAACCATTATCCAAGGCCTTGGTGGCCCTGGTACGTGCCGACGTGCCGATTCACCTGGATCAGGATCAGCTGCTGCTCAACCGCGTGGTGATTATTGTCTCCGGGTTGATCGGCGGGGCGCTGGCGATCATCGTATTTTACCTGATTACAACGCGCCTGATTCTTCAGCCGGTCCGCGTGCTGCGAAATACCGCCGAGAAGGTATCGCAGGGTGATTTAAATATTCGATCCGCCATCTCCACCGGTGATGAATTTGAGCAGCTTGCCGAAACATTTAATACCATGCTCAGCACCTTGCAGGCGTCGCAGGACCAGCTGGAGGCGACCAATCGCAGTTTGGACACGCGGCTGATTGAACTTTCGCGCAGCAACGTGGATCTGAATCAGGCCAGCAAGATTAAAACCGATTTTCTTACCAATGTGACCCACGAACTGCGCACGCCGCTCAATGCGATTCTGGGCTTTACCGATCTGCTCGCCACTAATGATGCCGTGCAGGCCGATCCGCGACTGGCGCGCTATACCGAAAATATTCAATCCAGCGCCCGGCAATTGCTCGAGCTAATCAACGACCTGCTGGATTTGACTAAAATTGAGGCCGGCAAAATGGTGCTTCGGCCGCAGCGGTTGGTGGTGCCGGATATTTGCGAATCGCTGGTTAATTTCATGAAGCCGCTGGCGAATAAAAAGTCGTTGCAGCTAAGCCTGAACGTGGCGGCGGCCATTCCCGTGGTTTCAACCGACCCCGCCCGGCTGCAGCAGATACTTTTTAATTTTCTCTCCAACGGTATTAAATTTACGCCGCCGGACGGTGCGATCCGCGTCACCGTTGAAATGACCGATCCGAAAACCGTCGCCATTTCCGTGACCGACACCGGTCCGGGTATTGCCCCGGCGGATCAGGAATCCATCTTTCAGAAATTTCATCAGCTCGATGCATCCGTCACGCGGCAGCACGGTGGCACAGGCCTGGGGCTTGCGATTAGCCGCGAATTGGCGGCCATGATGGGGTGCAAGATTACGCTGGTGAGTTCGGTGGGGCATGGGGCCACATTTACCTTGTTGGTACCGGTTGAATTTCCGCATCCGGATCCGGCATAGCATTGTGCGCCGGTGCCGGCGGCTGAATCTTTCCGCGCTCCAGCCATTTGTGTAGGATGAGGGCTGCGATCATGAGGCTTAGCGATAAAACGCCCAGCGCCGTATGGCTTTTCCAGTGGTGCCACGCCAGCCCACCGAGAATCGAACCGGCCGCGCCGCCGGTAAAATAGCAGGACATAAAAATCGTGTTGACCCGGCTGTTGTAGGCCGGCGGCAGAACCGAATAAATTCGGGTTTGATTGGATACCAGCCCCGCCTGAACGCCAAGGTCTAATAAGATCAGGCTCAAAATGAGGCCCCACATGGTATTGCCAAATGCGGCGAGTACTACTGCAGACAACGCCGCAATGCCAATGGCAATCCCCAAGGTGAACGCTGCCCCTTTATGATCGGCCAAACGACCCACCAGCGGTGCCGCGGCCGAACCGGTAATGCCCACCAGCCCCAAAATCCCCGCGACCCACGGTCCATCATGAAAGGGGGCCGCCGCGAGCACAAAGGCCAGCGTGCTCCAAAAAATGCTGAAAGTACAAAACA
This sequence comes from Planctomycetota bacterium, assembly GCA_021804985.1. Classification (GTDB taxonomy): domain Bacteria; phylum Planctomycetota; class Phycisphaerae; order WQYP01; family WQYP01; genus JAJZGD01. The sequence goes on along the minus strand of JAJZGD010000068.1, from coordinate 2,069 downwards.
GCAGAGCGCCCGTTATGCACGCGGCCTGAATGGTGCGCTCACGCCGCAGTATTCCCGGAAGCGAAGCGAGAATCTGCCCGTAGCGCAGCTCGGTCGAGCGGCCGGAATGGGGCAAAAACCTTGCGACCACGCCCGCCAAAATCAGCATGGCGCCCGCGGCGGCCATGAAAATCGCCCGCCATCCCAGCCATTGCCCCAGCGCACCGGAAAGGGCGCGTGAAAGCAAAATGCCGGCAAATATGCCCGACATCACTATGCCGATGGTGCGTCCGCGTTGCGCTGGCCGCGCCAGCTGGGCGGCAAATGGAATGGCTATCTGCGGAATAACCGTAAAGAGGCCGAGCAAAAAACTCAGCACGGCCAAGGTTGGTAAATTGGGCGCCAAACCGACGAGCACCAGAAAAACCGCCACCAGCAGCAGCTTGCCGAGTATCAGGGGGCGCCGATCGATGATGTCGCCCAGCGGTACGAAAAGAATAATTCCCAGGCCGAACCCCAATTGCGTCATGGCGGGCACGATGCTCGCGGTGGTGGTAGAGACGCCGAAATTTCGGGTGATAAGCGCCAGCAGGGGCTGGTTGTAATAAATATTCATGACGGTGAAGCACGAAATCACCGCCAGAAGCAGTGTAATGCCGGATCGCTTTTGGTCGCTGATTTCATGATTCAACGGGGGGGACAAATCAAAATCCTTCTGTCGGCGGCGAGGGGCGGAAAACGGGCACCAGCCTCGCCCCGTAGCGATAGCCCATAGCGACAGCCTCGGTAGCGATAGCCCCCGCATCTCCTGGCGGCCGGTATCCTTGGCCGGCCCGTAACGATAGTAGAATCGGTGGGGGGCGATTTCAACTCTTCGATGCCGGAGCGGCCGGCGCATCGGCACAGGGTGCCAAAACCCCAACCGCGGCGGATCATTGAGCAGGCAGTTGGTTGCTGGTGCCACCGGAATACATCGGCGTGTTATGTGGTTTGGCCGTCGCCCAGGGCCTCGAATTCCAGTCCGTTAATTTCCTTGAGGTTTTTGCCCGCGATACCCTGGAGGTCGCCATACATACCCGCGGTGCTTTCGATCACACGCTGAATTTGCTGTTCCCTTTTTGCCCATTGTTTGGTAATCGCTTTTTTCTCAGCATTCAGGTCGCTCTCCATGGTGGTGAAGGCTTCGACAATGGCTTCAACGCGCTGGCGGAAGGATGGCCCCGTCAAATAGTCGTAGACCATACCCATTTTGGTTTGTTGTCCCTCGCCGGTCTGCCGGGCGGCGGCAAGTTCCATCAGCGATTGCCGCAGCGCAAGCGCCACAGGCAACGCGCAGGCCGCTGATGTGGCCCATACGCCATCAATGAAATCGAAGGTTTCCACTCCGACCGGCAAAGCCTTGGAAACGATCACCGCAAGTTCGGCCTTGGCGGCCCGCTGATCATCGCGCAATTTAGCCAGCCAGCCATCGCTCCAATTTTTGGTGCGTTTGGCCTCCCACAGAATCGTTCCGCAGGCTTGGCCGCTCGCGTTAAATACGCGCTGCAGTACGTCGCCACCGAATTCACCTTTGGGCACTGGCTCGATGGTATCGCGTGGAAATGTTGTCCGCAGCGTGGCTTCGAGTTCCAATTCCTGCACTTCTCCCTGCAATTGTTGTGAACCCTGAGTGGCCTTCTGTTTGAGTTCCTCAATCTTGGTTTGCATCGATATAATAATTTGGTCCTTTTCCATCACCTTGAGCTTCAGGCCTTCTTCCGCTTCCTTTACCGCTTTTTCGCGAACCTGCTCCAAACCGGCATGCACCTGCTTTTCAACGTTAAGTTGCAACTCGCGCTTGGCATCATCCAATTCGCGTTTCTGGCGCAGCACGTCCGCTTGCGCTTTCTGCGCCTCAGCCAGCTTTTCATCGCGCTCCTTCATTACTTCCTGAAGCGTGGCGATCTCCCGGGCCTTTTGCTCAAGCTCATTGGCTGCAAACAACTTCGCCTTTTTCGCCTCATCGGCGGCGATGGCGGCACGCTGGGCTTGCAGTTTGGTGGCTACCTGCTCATCGATCTCAGCCCGCGCCGACACCAACTTGAGATCGG
>JAJZGD010000067.1 GCA_021804985.1 Planctomycetota bacterium | reverse complement strand
GACGCCGGCGACGCGGGCCAGAGCTGCAGGGGGCGGCCACGACGCGTTTGTCGGCCAAAGGCGCCCCGCGTCGCCGGTGCGCGCGGATCGACCCCGGGGTGGACCTGCCCGGCAAGCTTAATTACTGCAAGCCGAGCACCCAGTTGCCCGATGAGAGCTTGGACGCCAAGCGGCGCCGCCCGCAAAAGGGTTGGCGCACCGCGCCACCCAACCGCGGACGGGCCGCGTGGGGCACGCGACCCGCATGTGGATTGGCTCGCCAAATTTGCCCGACGAAATTGCGGCGGGCGTTACCGCAGGTTTACGGGCCGTGCGCGGCCGAGGAGAAATAAGTAAGATGGCCGCCGTGAAGGAACAATTAATGGATTTGGGCCGCCGCGTGATACCCTCCCGCATGCGCCCCTGCGGGTATCTCTGCCACCTGACAATGCACCGAAGCGGCGGCCGCGTCATGAAAGGCCCGTTTACCTCAATGCGTTACATTGGCAGGTCCACCGGCAGCGCCATGATCCCGAAAATCCTCGGCGCGTACGAGCGCGAGCTCCATTCCGCGGTTGAAGCTGCCATTGGATGGAACCCGGACCTCATTGTTGACGCCGGAGCCGCAGAGGGATACTACGCCGTGGGCCTGGCCATCAGGCTTCCGGGCGTCCGCGTCATCGGCTATGAAATGGACGCCAGCGGCCGGGAAATGCTCTCGCAAATGGCCCAGCTCAACGGCGTGCAGGACCAGCTGGCTATCTGCGCCAAGTGCGAGCCCCCGAATCTGCAGGGCGACCTCGCCGCCGCCGCCCGCCCGCTGGTGGTATGTGACGTGGAGGGGTATGAAAAGGTCTTGCTCGACCCGGCCAGTGTCCCCGCACTCAGAAAGGCCGCTATCCTGGTTGAGGCACACGAATTCATTGACCGCGGGATCACAAAGCGGCTGGAGGGCCGGTTTGCGGCCACGCACACGGTCGAGACGGTATGGCAAACGTCGCGGTCGCGCAGCGAGTTTCCTTGGAGGACACCGTACATTCGCTGCCTACCAGCGAGTTACCTCGATTGGGCGTTAAGCGAGTGGCGCCCCGAAACCATGTGCTGGCTCTGGATGCAACCCAAATAAATCCGTGGTCGGCGCCCCGGGCATGCAACCGCGGCATCGCGTCGCCATTCGGCTCGCCGCCCGCTTTGTTCGCGAGGACCTTGCGGAACTCGCGTCGCACCTGCGGCCGCTCGCGTGGCTACTGCGGCGAATTGGCATGATGCGGATGCAACGGCGAGCGGCGCCGCCCACCGGCCACGGAAAAGCGAGCAGCGCGCAAAAAAAAAATCGCCGCAGCCGCCCGCCGCGTTCCGCTGCGCACCCCCCGCGCCACCAGCCGCCGCCGTTTTGACGGTGGCAGCGGCCGAAAGGTCGGCGTTTGCCGGCACTACGCCAAGAGGGTACGCTACCGCATGCCCAAAGCGGCGGCGTCGCGCGACCCGCCCAGCTTTGGCGTCCGGCCGAGGGTGGTAGCGATGCGGCAGATTCGTGCGCTCCAAAGGTCCCTTTCCCACCGGCCACTGTTCACCTCGCGCCTCAGCTTCCTGAACCACCTTTACGACCACCTGCTGCTCCGCCGGCCGGCCCTGCCGATGCCGTTCCGCGGTAAGACCTACAGCCTACGCCTGCGCGCATTCCCACATCCGCTCGTCGCCCGTTATGGATCGTCTGACTTCGATATAGCCTCTGAGGTGCTCATCTTTGGCGAGTATGCCGAAGCGGCGCGGCACATCACCGGGCTCGCACCGCGCATCCTCGACCTTGGCGCCAACGCTGGCTACTCCCTGCTGTTCTGGTGCCAGCGCTTTCCCGAATGCCGGGTGCCCGCCGTCGAACCCGACGCATCGAACCTTGCAACCGCAAGGCGCAACGTCGAACTTGCCGGCGCCTCGGCACGCATTCGCCTCATCCAGGCGGCGGCCGTCGGCCGCGAACGCCGCGTCTTCCTTGACCGGTCAACGGCCCAGTGCGCGTTCCGCGTTTCCGACGACCAGGCCGTTGGGAAGGCGGTCGATGGCGCCAGGGTGGAGACCCTGCTCAATACCGCCGGGTTTACAGGGCGTGTTGATCTGCTTAAATGCGACATCGAAGGGGCGGAGGCCGAATTGTTCAGCAACGGCGCCGGCTGGATACGCCGGTTCCGGCTGATTGTTGTCGAAACCCACTTACCCTACACCATTGCCAAACTCACATCGGATCTGGAGGCAAACGGTGCAGCCATCGAGCCGCTGCGGCTGGAGCAGAAGGGGGATGAACTCGGCATTGCGGTGATCGCCGTTCGCGAGTAAGCGGGTGGCGTACTCTGCGGCACTCACGGGCCGCGCTGGCCAGGCTTGAACTAAACCGCTCGGCGCCGCTACCGGCGTTACCCGGCGGCGCCCCGGCCCGAATTTAATTCCCGGCTCTTTACCGCCACTGCAGGATTGCCCGCCACAATCATCCACGCCGCAACATCCTTCATCACCACCGCACATGCACCCACCACCGCCCCCTCACCCACCGTTACCCCCGGCCCAATAAATGCCCGCGCACATATCCACGCGTCACTCCCTATATGAATGGGCACCCTGATCAGCGGCAAATCCAGCCGTGTGTAATCATGCGTGCCGGCGCAAAGATACGCCTCCTGACTAACCATGCACCGGTCGGAGAGGGTGATTTTTCCGAGGCAATAAATATTGGCACTATCTCCCACGATCACCAGATCGCCCATTTCCAGCAGCCACGGATAATAAATTTTCACGGTCCGCCGAATCAAACATTGGCGTCCGATCCTTGCGCCAAACAGCCGCAGCAGCATGGCGCGCCACCCCGACCAGGTGTGAAATGACCACCGGAATGCGGTCGCTTCCACCATGCTCCACAACACGCGCCGCACCTTCCAGGATGTGGGTGCGGCCGAGATCAGCCGGGCGCCTACCTCATCGTTTTGCAAAATTCACCACCCTCAAGCCGCCCCATTTTTCTCGGCAGCTGGCCCGCCACGATTTTCGCCCGCCACCAGCCGATGCACAAGCGCTGCAATCTCGCGGCTGTAGCATTCAATGTCGAAACTTTTTGCCCGCTCGTGGGCGCTGCGGCCCATGGCCAATCGCTTTTCCTCATCCAACGCCAGCCCTGTAAGCCACACGGCGTATTGTTCCGGCTGGTCGTACGGCCCAAGGTATCCATCCACGCCGTGCCGGACAACGCTGCCGCTGTTGGGGCTGGTAACCACCGACAGCCCAGTCGCCATCGCTTCCATCACCGCCCCGGCGGAGCCTTCACACGTGGATGGAAAAAAGAAAATATCGAATTTTGCCAGCCACGGGCCAATTTCGGAGCGCGGCACCGATCCGACAAGCTCTACGTGCGGCGCCAGTTCCGCCCGGCCAATCTCCGATAACAGCACCGGCCCGACCATCACAAATCTTACCAGCCGCGGATCGCACAACCTGGCTGCCTGTAAAAACCACGGTGCCCCTTTCCGCAGGTTCACCGCCCCGACAAACCCCACCACCAGCGGGGGCGCCCGACCCGCCCGATCGACGAAGGGGTACCCCGCGGTGTCGGCAGGGTAAGGGATAACCGAAATGGCACTGCGCAGAACCCCCATTTCAACCAGCGTGCGGCAGGTGTATTCGGCGGGGCACGTCCACGCATCGATCACGGGCACCAGGCCCTGCTCCTTGGCGGCCCAAGCGCGCAAATCGTCATCGGCCGGCCGGCGTTCCCAGCCGGGAAATGCGGCCTCCCCAATTTCCCGCTGGCGCAGCGCCTCCGCGCCCCAGACCACGGGCTGGTCGCACAGCAGAACATGGCCAAGGCCCTTAAGGCGGGCGTTTATTTCCGGCGCATTAATAAACATATGACTAAAGGCGAAAACCACCGACCGCCCCATGGCCGGCCGGCCCAGCGGCCCCCGGCGCGTGAGCCGCCCGAACACGCGCCGGTAAATGGCCGCGTATTGGCGCAGCGACTCCGGCGTGCCGCGATTGCGTGCCGCGATAAGCCACAGCGCCGATAATCCGCCGTGATACACCGATGTGCCGCCGAGCTCGACGGTGCGGCGCAATTCCATTCGTCTCAGCTCCCCCGGTGCTGCCAGCCGCGCCGCAGCGGTTGACAATTTCGATCGCCAATTGCCGGCGTTGTACCAATCGGTATACAGGGCCGATAGCAGGCCGGCACGCTTAAGGGAAATTGGCAGCATGTAATGCAAGCGGGCCCCATCCTGCACCATCGCCACGCGTGGCTGCATTGCGCCGGCGGCACGCCCACGCAAGATGCTGGCATATTGCCCCGCCTGCCGGTGCAAGGTGTAATTTTTAACGGCATGGGCGCGGGCGCTGGCGCCCATGGCATCCCATTGCCCGCGGTCCGCCAACGCCCGCAGAATACCCTGCCGAAAAGCTTCCACCGTCGGCTCCGCCACGTGCCAACCCGTTACGCCATCGACCACCGTTTCTGCCGGGCCGCCCAAGGCATGGGCCAGTACCGGCTTGCCTGCCATCATCGCCTCCACTACCGACAGGCCAAACGCCTCAGGGCACACGGTGGCGTTTACCGCCACATCAACCGCTGCATAGAGCCGCTCCGGATCGGGAATGTATTTCTGCAGGTGCAGGCGGTCCGCCATCCCTTGGCTGCGGGCCAATTGCCGCAAGCCATCGGCATGGTCGCTGTCGCCTGTATCGCCAACCAGCAGCAGATGCGTGTTGGCGAAGTGCGGGGGCAGGCAGGCCATCGCCTCAAGAAAACGATATTGCCCCTTTTCGGGCCCCAACGACGCGACTACCGCAAATAACACCGCATCGGGTGGTATACCGAGCTGCGCCCGCACCGCCAATCCGGTTGATTCAGGTTTAAAGCGGCGCTCATCCGCGCCAAGATACATCACAATCGGCTGCACCGGCCGGTTGCCCAAAGATGCGGCCGTGAACCGACTATTGGCCAGCGGAATAACCCCAAAATGCTTGAGGTAATACTGCAGGATGCGCCGGTTAACCCCCAGGGGATATTTTCCCAATACGTTCGGCAGCTCCCAAAAGCACGGAACCCCCAGTCGCACGGCAGTGGTTGCCGCCAGGGGCATCAGGTTTGGCCACAGTACATGGATTGCGTGAACACGCTGGCGCGCCAGCGCGGCCGCCAACGACGGCCGGATTGAATGGGATTGCCTAAGCACGGCCGGCAGTTGCCGCAGTTTGTGGGCCATAGAGCCGGTGAGCACCGGTATCCGCAGGTCGCCAAGCAATTCAACTGCGTGGCCCCGGCCCCTAAGCTCAGCATAAAATGGCCCATCGCGCAGAGAGAAAATCAGTGGTGTGACGCCATACTCGGCAACGACCGAGGTGAGGCCGCGCACCGCCTGCGCGACGCCGCCACCCTCATCCCCTGCGATTATCCATGCCACACGCAAATCAGTTACTCATTCCTCAGGAAACCGCCAGTGGCCGGGTACGCCGGCCAACGATGAAGTATATTAACGGCACGCGGGCCAGCCCGCAGCCGAGACTTTTCTATCGGCCAGCCGGCCGCCCGCGGCGCGATAATTCCCCAGCCAGCGGCGCCGGCAGGGCACCGGCCCTCTCGGTAGGCGATTGATCGTGGAGCAGTATGCCAGAGGATAGTTCAACCGAACACCATCCGGAAGGTCCAGCGGAAACGCAGCCGGGGCACCGGCCAGAGAGCGCTGCGGGAAGGCCAAATGAAAGCGCCCCCGAAAGCCCCATTGGCCAACCGCCCGTAATATTCGGCCAGGACGGCGCCCGCCTGCATTACGCGCTACCCGTGGCCCTGCATCGCGCCGGCCTGCTGCAGGCAATGTATACGGATTGGTACCGGGATGGCTCGCGGCGCGCCAGCCTGGCGCTGGCAATTGTGCGGCTGCTGGCGCCTGCGAGCGCCCGCCGCCTCGAACAGCGCTATTGCGAGGAACTCGCCGCCGTCCCGGTTTATTGCCTGCAATTCACCGGCCCGCTATTTATCCTCGCATGCCGCGCCATCGCCCCCGTATGGCTAAGGCAACTGATTATTCAGCCCTGGTGGCAGGCTGCCGCGCGCCGCGGCCCGCTGGCCCACCCCCGCGGTGGTGGCACCGTCTATTTCACCTTTACCCACAATCTGCCGCCAGCTACCGCACGAAAACTCAAGACCCGCGGCTACCGGCTGGTGGTTGATCAGCCGCTGGCCACCGCAGCGGAGGTGGCGCGCCAGCAGCAGTGCGCCCGAGAGCGATGGCCGCATTGGGAAATAGAGGGCGCGACGGTCCCCCCAGCTGTTGCGCAGATCGCCGCATCAGCTGCCCCCCCGGCCGCCCCAGCCGGTGATGCTGCCGTGCAGGAACTAGATGCCCTCGTCGACCATTGGACGTGCGCCTCGGGTTACGTGCACCAGTCGCTGGTGGAGGTCGGCGTGCGGGCGGAGAAGATATCCGTGCTGCCCTACCCCGTGGATGTAAGGGAATTGGCGTCCGTAGACCGCAGCGGGCATACGGGGCCGGTGGTGGTTGGCTTTGTCGGGGTGGTGAACCTGCGGAAAGGAGCGCCATGGTTTTTGGAGGTTGCCCGGCGGCTCGAGGCAGAAGACGCCAAGTTTGTGATGGTCGGCCCGATACAGTTATCAGAATTTGGCCGCGCCGAAATGGGCCGGCATGTCGACCTGGTCGGCGCCGTTCCACGCTCGGATATTTTGCCCCGGCTTGCAGGCTTTGACATCTTCCTGTTCCCGTCCACCTGCGAGGGCTCCGCCGGGGCGGTGATGGAGGCGATGGCGACTGGCCTGCCGATTGTCACGACGCCCAACACGGGCAGCATCGTGCGTGATGGTGTGGATGGTTTCATCCGGCCATACGACCGGTCGGAGGAGCTCGCCGCATGCGTGCAGCAGCTGGTTGCCGACCAGGGCCTGCGCCTGGATATGGGACGCAGCGCCCGCCGGAACGCCGAGTCGCATGATATCAACGCCTATAGCGTAAAGATTGCCGCCTTAATGCGGCGTGTGGTCGCCGGGCCTGTTGGCCCAGGCAGCGCTGCGGCGCCATACCCGGGCCCACGGCCGGAAAATTAATGGAGCTTGCCGCTTGAAATTATTAATTCATGAGCACCGCACACCCGGCCATTTCCTCCATCACGTGGCGCTGATTGCCGAAGCGGCGCTGGCCCGCGGCCTGCCGACCGAACTTTCACTCTCCGCCGCCGCCCCCGCCACCCCAGAATACCAACTGCACATCGCACCCCTCGCCAAATCGCTCTCGGCGATCCACCTCTTTGATCTGCCGAAAGCCGCATCCCCCGCAGCGGTATTCGCCGCCTCCGGCCGGGCCTGCTTGAATACCGCGAGCCGCTGTGGCGCGCAGCATATCATTGTCCCCTCCGCCGATGGTGTGGCACCCATCTGGGGACGCATGGCCCTCGGCGGCCTGCGCCGCCTGGTGCCTGCGGGTGCAGAGCTTGAAGTGGGCCTGATCCGCCCGACCTTTGCCCATGGGGAAGGGGGTTTAACGCGGCGCGCCAAATTGGCACTCATTGCGGCGGCCATCGCCCGCGCGCCCATCGACGCGCTGCGAATCGCCGATTTTCCGGCGTATGAAAATCTAAAAAAGACCGCGTGGGCACGCCGTCAACGCCTGCTCGCGGTCCCCGAACCGTGCGAGCCGGCCCACCGCTTTACCCGCGCCGGAGCCCGCACCGGGGCCCGCGCCCTGCTCGGCCTGCCCGATACCGGCGCACTGCTCGTCGCACCCGGCGAAATCTCCGGCCGCAAATGCCCCCTCGAACTCGCCGCCGCCTTTGCGCATGCCGCACCCCATGGCGATACCTATCTGGTGTTTGCCGGCAAATGCATGGATGGCCTGGCGAACAAACTCGCCACCCAGTTTGGCCCGCGAATCAAGGCTGGCCAAATCATCATTCTGGATCGCTTGCTCAATGATATGGAATTCGATGCGGCCATTGCCGCTGCAGACATCGTCGTGGCGGCGTATGCCGGCCATCCCGGGCCGTCCGGCATTGTCGACCGGGCGATGATGCTCGATAAGCCCGTGATCGCGCATGATTATGGCTGGTCGGCATACATGGTAGATCGCTTCGCACTGGGATGGAAAACCAACCCGTTGAATCCGGCGGCTTACGCCAGCACGCTCGCGGCAGCCCTCGCGGGTGCGGCGGCCTTTAAGCCTTCGCCCGCAACCCAATGGCTGAAGCAGTTTTACAGCATGGAAAACTTCAAGCGGCACTGGATGCTGCGCCTGCGCCAGCGCATGGGATTGCCCGCAGAGGAACTGGTGCTTTGGGCGGATGCCCCGCCCGGTTAGTCGCCCGCCCCCGTTGTGGTGCGGGCATCTTGCCTGCATCGGAAACCTGCGTGCCGCAGGCGATTGAAGCCCTTGTGGTGCGGGCGTCTCGCCTGCTTGTCGTCGTCTCTGCGTCTCCCCTTCTCTGCGTGAGATAAATGCAAATTACATCATGCCGCAGCCATGATTCATTAAATCACCCGGAACGACCGATGTCTCACCCAGAGGCGCAGAGGCACAGAGGCTGCCTGCGGGCAGCACGCCGCCGCAAACATAGCGCAGCCCGGCTCGGCCGAAGGCCGCGTCGTCGTCGTCTCTGCGTCTCCCCTTCTCTGCGTGAGATAAATGCAAATTACATCATGCCAAAGGCATGATCCATTAAATCACCCGGAACGACCGATGCCTCACCCAGAGGCGCAGAGGCACAGAGGCTGCCTGCGGGCAGCACGCCGCCGACGCCTCGGCGCAGCGCTCACGCGCCCGTATAATCCCCGCCGATGGAAGAGAATGAGATAACCGGGATAATAATTGACGCCGCTTTGCGGCTCCACATCGCCCTTGGTCCGGGGCTTCTTGAATCCGTCTATGAATTGGCATTGGCGCACAGTCTAGAACGCCGGGGGCTCGCGGTTGAGCGCCAGGTGGCCGTCGGGTTTGAGTATGACGGCATGCGCTTCGACGATGCCTTCCGCGTTGATCTGCTCGTCGAGGGATGCATCGTCGTGGAGCTTAAATCGGTAGAGTGCCTCCAGGGTGTTCATTACAAACAGTTGCTCACGTATGTGAGGCTGCTTGATAAGCGCCACGGGCTTTTGCTGAATTTTGGGCAGTTCAGATTAAAGGACGGCATACGCCGAATCATAAACTCCGAAAAGGCTTCGCCGGATCCCCGGCCGTAGGCCGCGTCGTCGTTCTCTGCGTCTCCCCTTCTCTGCGTGAGATAAATGCAAATTACATCATGCCGGAGGCATGATCCATTAAATCACCCGGAACGACCGATGTCTCACCCAGAGGCGCAGAGGCACAGAGGCTGCCTGCGGGCAGCACGCCGCCGCAAACATAGCGCAGCCCGGCTCGGCCGCCGCCCGCGTCGTCCCCGTCGGGCTCAACTTTCTACTTTCTAATTTCCCCTCTCTCGGCCGCCGCCGGCGGCCGATAATTACCCCCGCTCCACCGCCCGCGCAACTTTGCACCCTCGTGTGCGTGCGCCCCATTACGGCCGACTTTGCGTGGAAAATACGTCGCCGGGGTAGAAGGAATCAGGGTGGCTGCAAATGCAAAAATACCGCGCGCTGGCGCGCCTTCATTTACCGTCGCTGCACCCGGCCGCGCGCCTTCCACAGTTTGGGCCCGTGCCGCGTGGAAAGCCGGCACGCCAAATCGCCGCCACCGAACCAATGGAGCCACCAATGACCGATCTCGGTAATCGAGCGGCCGACAACGCCCCGTTGCGCGATGGCTTACTTGGCGCTCTGCCCCAGGCCGCCCCTCAAACCCCCGCGACCCACAGCGGGCAAGTGATCGCCCTGCTCGGCCCCCCCCGAAGTGGCTCCAGTGCCGTGATGCGTGGCATCGCCTGCCTCGATGTTTACCTCGGACGCGACATTGATCTGCGCGCTGCCGGCCCCGCAAATCCCGAAGGGTTCTGGGAAGACAAAAAAGTTCAGCGCCTCTGCGAGCGGTTCATGGCCGAATCCGGCATGCAGTGGGACAGCCTTCGCCTCCTCACCGATGCCGACTTTCACTCCGCCGAAGCCTCGGCGTCTGTTGCGGCGGCCACACGCATCGTGACCGAATCGCTCGCCCAATCCCCGCATCAATGCTGGGGGCTTAAAAACCCGCGCATGGCCCGCATGATCCCCGTCTGGATGGCCGCCTTCCATAAAGCCAACTGCGAAGACCGCTACGTCATCACGCTGCGCAATCCGCTGAGTGTTGCCGCATCAGTAATTAATGGCAGCCCTCACCGGGGGGCGGGCGCGGGCCCCACCCATCTGCACCTGATCTGGCTTTTGCACATGCTTGGTGCCATGGAACCGCTGATGGCGGGCAAACCGGCAGTGATCGTCGACTACGACCGCGTGCTGGCCGAACCGGTCAAAGAATTGCAGCGCATCGCCCATGGCCTGAACCTGCCAGCCTCACCAAAAAATCAGCAGGCGATGGAGGCGTATGGAAAAGAATTTTTGAATCGGGGTCTGCGGCATTCGGTTTTTTCGCCCGACGATGTGCAAAAGAATCCCCTTGTGCCGCCGCTGGTTGTAGATGCCTACACCCTGCTGCTGGCCGCGGCGCGGGATGAATTGGCACCAGCATCCGATGAGTTCCGCAGCCGCTGGCGGGCCTTGGCGGCGCAGATTGGCAATCTGAAATCCGTGTTCGATTACCTCGATCATCTGGACCGAAAACTAACCCGCCGAAGGGCCGTGGCGATCGCATTTTATCGGCACATGCCGCTGAGCCTGAAACGCTTCGTCGCCGGCTTCATTTAGCGCAGCGCCGCCGTCGGCCGCGGGTCGCCGTACCGCAGGCGTTTGAAGCCGTTGTGGTGCGGGCGTCCCGCCTGCCTGTCGTCGTCGTTTAGCCGGCCAGCCTGCTGGCCGCGCGTAGCCCCGCGTCGTCGTCTCTGCGTCTCCGCTTCTCTGCGTGAGATATTAAATAATTCCATCATGCCAAAGGCATGATTCCATATCCAGCGCTCCACCGCGGCGCGCAGCACTTCGTCGGAATCAATATCCGCACGTTTTCGGCCACGCGTATTGCGAACGAGTTGCTCGGCCGCGCGCCGCATATCTTCGAGCCGGCCGAGATCCATCGCATCAGGCCTCATAGATAACCCTGCGTGTCCGCATAATTTCCGCCCGACGATGGGGATTGGAGATGAATCTCTCCTCTACAATATCCACGGACCGGCCGCCAAAGACCCGCGACGCCTCATCGATAATATCGGGAAGATTGTCGAATGTGATACCCCCGCCCTGCTCAAACTCTATCAGAAGGTCAACATCACTTGCGGGGGTAAAATCGTCCCGCAAAATGGAACCGAATACCGCCAGCTTTCGAATTTTCCAGTGCTGGCAGTAATGCGCGATGCCGTCGGCCGCGGCCGGGACGTCTGCCTGGTTCATAGCTCACTCCTTGTTCCTTGCGCCCGCGGCGCGTGGCTAACCGCCGCTTAGAGGCTGCCATTATAAGCGCAGTGATCGGTAAACATCATGCACGTGCGTTTGAGCGTGCGCGATGAAAAAGGGGCTCGGCCGCCGCCGCCGTACCGCGGGCGTCTCGCCTGCCCGTCGTCGTCGTCCTCTGCGTCTCCCATTCTCTGCGTGAGATATTAAATAATTACATCATGCCAAAGGCATGATTCATTAAGTCGCCCGGAACGACCGATGTCTCACACAGAGGCGCAGAGGCGAGATCGCGCCATTTAGCCGCGGGCATTGTGCCCGCGCGTCCCCTCTCTGCGTGAGATATTAAATAATCACATCATGCCGCAGCATGATTCCATATTTTTGCCTTTGGCAAAAATCGCTCTCCTGCTCACCTGTTCCCTTATCCCCTCTCTCGGCCGCCGCCGGCCGCGGTTCGTGCGCGCCGCATCGCTAATCCCCTTCGCCGAAGTTTAAATTTATACGCCGTTGGCGTATGATCAATGGATGGAATTTATCGAGACGCCAACCTTTACCAGGCTGGCGTCGCAATGGTTTGACGACGACCAGTTCGCCGCCTTGCAGAGTTATCTCGCCGTCTGACCGGATGCTGGCGCGCTGATCCCCGGCGGCGGCGGACTGAGAAAATTGCGGTGGGCGGCTCCCGGCCGTGGTAAGCGTGGCGGCCTGCGGATAATTTATTACTGGCACAGCGATGCCGGCGAGATATGGCTGCTCCTGGCCTATGCCAAAAACGAAAGGGACGATCTGTCGCCCAGCCAGATGCGGCAGCTAAGGGAATATGTTAAGGAACTCAGGTCATGAAAAAAGCCTTATTTGAGCAGCTTACAGCGAGCTTGCAGGAAGCCGCGCAGATTAAGAATAAAAAGCTCGCCCCCGGCCGCCCTCTGAGAATCAATCCAGATAACGCCGTGGCGCATGCCCGGAGAAAGCTCGGCATGTCGCAAGCCAAGTTTGCCGCGCTAATCGGCGTAAGCATAGACACGCTGCAAAATTGGGAGCAGGGCCGGCGCAAGCCCAGTGGATCGGCCCAGGCACGTCTAAATATCATCACCGCCCCCGGTGGGCGGGCCGAGCCGGCGCGGCGCCGCCGCGCCACTTAGCCAGCTGGCCGCGCCTCGTCGCCCTCGTCGTCGCCTCTGCGTGAGATATTAAATAATTCCATCATGCCAAAGGCATGATCCATTAAATTATCTACAACGACGTTATGTCTCACACCGAGGCGCAGCCGCGAGATCGCGCCATTTAGCCGCGGGCATTGTGCCCGCGCGTCCCTTCTCTGCGTGAGATATAAACAAATTACATCATGCCATTGGCATGATTCCTTATTTTTGCCTTTGGCAAAAATCGCTCTACTGCTCTACTGTTCCCTTATCCCCTCTCTCGGCCGCCGCCGGCTAAATGCCGCTCCGCCAGTTTGCCCGCCACCATGAAATGAAGATAATGCATCTGCCGGCGCTCCAGCGGTCGCTCGGCTCGGAGGCCCTCGCCATGTTGGCTGCAAAATTGGAACCCCTGCACACCACGGATCTCCGCTTATACCCCGCACCCCAAACCCCGCGCCCCAATACGCCCCTCCGCATCGCATGCCTGCTCGCAGCGCTGCCAATCGGCGCCGTATTGGCCATCGGCAGCTCGTTAAATCCCACGGGCGGCCCGCTCGCCATTCGCCGCGAGCTCGGCACCGCACGCTGCGGCTTCTACACCAAATTCGGTTTCCCTTGCCCCACCTGCGGCTGGACCACCGCCGTCAGCCATCTGTATCACGGCCAAATTTTTTCCGCACTTATCACGCAACCTGCGGGGGCTTTGTTTGGTGCTTTGCTGGTGATCCTTTTTTCGCTTCTGATCGCGGGCGCGTGGACGGGCCGCTGGCTCGGCCCCTCGCCACTGGCGCTCTGGTCACGCCGTTGGTTGATCGCGGCATTGGCGGCAGTGGTGCTTTTGGCGGCTTGGGGTTACAAGATTGAAATGGTTCGGCTTTGGCCGGCATCAATGGGTTAACGCAGCGGACGCAGAATAATGGCCCGGAGAGTGTCAATGATCAAACACGTTTGTTTTCGCAGCATCCTGCGGCTTTTGTGCGCCGGCGTCGCGGCCGTTGGGCTGCTGGCCGGCGCGAGCGGATGCCAATTTTTAGGCATGGCGTATGAAAATGTGGCCGGCACGCCGATGGCGGCGCGCTATACCGACCTGGCAAAAAAAAGCGTGATGATATTGGTGTATACGGACGGGGCGACGGAGTTTGAATATCCGCAGGCGCGGCAGGAAATTTCATCATTTCTGAGCGCGGAACTTCGCAAGCATCTGCCGAAGAGCAAACTGCTTAAATCCAGTAAGGTCATCGCGTATCAGAACAACACGCAGGGCTGGCAGGCGCTTCCGATTAAAACGATTGGAAAGCATTTCGGTGTGGATCGAGTGCTGTATATTGAGGTTGTCGATTTCACAGCGCACGCCCCCGGCGCGCCGCATCTGATGCAGGGCCACATTCGCGCCCATGTGGCAATTTACAATACGCATTTGCCCGGTGGGGGCCGAGTATTCGCCACCGATATCAACACCCTTTGGCCCAAGGCCGGCCCGGAGCCGGTGTACCATACGAACAGCAACGTGGTAATGTACAACGCGCTGACGCATTTCAGCCGATCGGTGGTTCAGTGTTTCTATAATTGGACGGCACATCCGCTATGAAAAATTCGGTCAGGGCGACCCGCGTTGGTGGGATTTTACTGCTGGGGCTATTGGTCTTTTCGGCGGGGGGGTGCCAGCTCGATTATCTGTTTTCCGGCCGGGGCGTAAGCCAGCGCGTCTATCATATTAAGGCGAAACAGCGCGTGCTGGTGCTGGTTGATTCATCCCCGGAAAGCCCGCTTAGCATTCACGCCGTATCTTCCCTGATTGTCGCCACCAATCAGGACCTTTACAAAAATCGGGCCGCAACCATACTCATTCCGCCGTACCGCCTCGTGGCGCTGATGAAAAGCCATCCGGTCAGCTATCGGGAAATGGGAATTGCAGACATTGCCCGGGCGCTCAATGCGAATTTAGTCATCTACATATTTATCGACCGATTCCGCAATCAATTGATCAGCGATAAACAGATTACCCAGGGCGATGCCCAGGCCTATATCAAACTGGTCAGCGCTTCAGGCACGCGGCTATGGCCCAAGGGTGCAACGCCCGGGCAGCTCGTTACCGCCCGCGTTCCGCCCGGCTTGGCGATGAGCCAGAACACGGTATCGGTACAAGATTCGCTTCTCGCTCAGATTGCCAACACCACCGCCGGATTTTTCTACGCTCACAGCAAAACCTACAAGCAATCCGAAAGCGGTAACTGACCCAGCTGGTCCGAAGTTGGGCAAGCCATTACTCCGAAAGGCTCCTCCGCCTGCCAAACGTGGGATTTCAAAAGCCTCGGCCCGCCCGCGGGTGTCCGCTTGCGCGCCCCGGTACGTCTGCGGTACAAATGGGTGCATTTGGGGCGCATATTGGCGCATTTGGGGCGCATTTTGACGCATTTAAGGGGTTTATTTGGTGCCTTTGGAGTGCATTTGGGCAATGCCGAGGCCTGCATTGGTGCCCGGACAGCCCCCACGGGCCCGCAGATTTTAGAAGCCACTGGCTCCATTTGAGAAATTTTGCGGGTTATTGGTGGCTTGGCCGTACCGGTTGTAGTTTTCAATGGGGTGTGGATCCGGGAAATACAGGGCTTTGCGGCTTGCGGAGTCGTCGCGGTGGGCGAAAAGTTCTTCTGAACAGCCAGCGAGGCCACCAAAAATAGGCGTTCCAATAAGAACCGCGATGCACAGAAAGCGGACCGAAAAACGGCCAATCGAAAGCTGCCGGATCGAAAGTTGGCGCAGGTTTGGCCGTGCGAAGGCCATCTGCGGCGGGGGGGCGCCGTCGGGCCGCTCAATTCCTTGTGCCAACGGAGAAACCGATGCCATGGGTGAGAACTCCTATGCAGGCCGGCATTTTAGCGTAGGCCGGCCGTGAAACCAAACGAACCGACGAATCCGCGCGGAATCCGTCAAAAGCCACCGTGCAGTGCCGTCCGCGGCGAGGAAACGCCAAACGCGATGTCGCTTCGGGAATGAGGCCCGCCACCGGGCCTCGGTGCTTTTTATAAATTCTGCGGCCGCCGGGAAGGTGGACAGGCTTAAGGAGCCTGTCCGAGTAATGGCCGGGTTGCGACGGCGTGATTTTTGGCACCCATCAAGCAGCGGCGACGAATGGCGTACCTGACGCAGACGGTACACCGAGGAGCCGCGCCGCAGAGGGGGGACAAAAAGCACGCCGCCCCGCGGG
>JAJZGD010000066.1 GCA_021804985.1 Planctomycetota bacterium | reverse complement strand
CAAAGGCAAACGGCGAAAGCGGCGAAGGCGGCCAAGGCGGCAACCCCGATTGCGGTGAGGCGGAATGCGGCTGCGACGCGGAAGCATGCCGAGAGGCAACAGGCTGCCGAGCGACGACGAGGCGCGGCCAGCAGGCTGGCCGGCTTAGGGCGCGAGGAACGCGCCGTCGTTACCGCGCTATAATAATGGGCTGTTGGGCTGTTGGGCTGTTGGGCTGTTGGGCTGTTGGGCTGTTGGGCTGTTGGGCTGTTGGGCTGCGCCGCATGCGCTGCCAGAATGGCCCGAGGCCATTGCGAGAGAGGAAGCTGAGTCTTTTTCGGCACTGCACATTACCAATTCCCAAGGTTGCGTAGAGGCTGCGTAGGCGAAAACAAACTACCCGATAATTTCGACGAGGAAAGAATATCATCCCAATTGGCGGTGTCAAGCAGAAAATTGGAATTTTCTTATTTCTGCACCGACGAACCACGGCGGCACCATGCCGCCGGCTAAATGGGGCGGGCGCGCATGGCGGCGTCGGCGCCCCGCGCTGCGGCGTTCTCTGCGCCTTCCCTGCTCTGCGTGAGATATTAAATAATCACATCATGCCATTGGCCGGATTCCTGGGAAATGCTTTTTGCGTTCACTCCGGGGCGCATAAAGCACCCGCCTGGTGCTTCGACCATCGAGCCGCCTTGATTTACCCCGAACAAGCCATCGCATAAACTCCCGATTGGTTAAGAGCCCGAGGAGCTATTTAGTGGCAAACGAAAAATTTGATCTGGTGATCGTCGGTTCAGGACCCGCGGGATATGTCGCGGCGGTGCGCGCGGCCCAGCTCGGAAAGCGCGTCGCCTGCGTGGAACGCAGCGAATTGGGCGGCATCTGCCTGAACTGGGGTTGCATTCCAACCAAAGCGCTCATTCAGGATGCGCATCTGATGCATCAGGTTGCGCAGGTGGCTCCGAACTACGGCATTAAGGTGGATTCCAGCGGACTGGACTGGGGAAAAATCGTCGGCCGCAGCCGGCAAACCACTGTCACCATGAGCAAAGGAATCGAATTTCTCTTCAAGAAAAACAAAATCACCCGGTTCACGGGCAACGCGTTTGTCGCCAAGCCCAATCTCGTTGAAGTAAAAGACCAGGCGGGCAAAGTGATTGCGAGCCTGGAGACGGCATTTGTTTTGGTTTGCACCGGCGCCCGCAGCCGCGAATTGCCCGGCATCAAACCGGATGGCCGCCAGATCATTACCAGCCGCGAGGCGATGATTCTGCCGAGCATACCCAAGCGAATGGTGATTATTGGGGCGGGTGCCATCGGGGTGGAATTCAGCTACATTTATCACGCCTTCGGCACGCATGTAACACTCATCGAGATGCTTCCGACGATTTTGCCCATTGAGGATGCAGAATCCAGCAGCCGCCTTGAGGCCATTTTCCGCAAGCGCGGCATCGATGTTCGAGTTAATACCAAAACGCTTGGCGTAGAGACCGGCAACGAGGGTGTCAAGGTAACGGTGGCCAGCGGGGGCAAGCAAGAAGTGCTTTCGACCGATGTGGTGCTGGTGGCGGTGGGTGTAACCGGCAATACGGAAAATCTTTTTGCTGCCGATGCGGCACCCGAAATCGATCGCGGGGCCATTAAGGTGGACAAATCATTCCGGACCAAAATCCCGTCGATTTATGCGGCCGGGGATGTGATCGGGCCGCCATGGCTGGCTCACGTCGCGAGTATGGAAGCCACCATTGCCGTGGAGCGAATGTTTGCCGTCAACCAGCGTGAGATGGATTACGGGATTGTTCCCGGCTGCACCTATTGCAACCCGCAAGTCGCTTCCGTCGGCATGACGGAAAAACAATGTCGCGAGAAGGGGCTGGAAATCAAGATCGGAAAATTCAATTTCGCCGCCAACGGCAAGGCGCAGGCCCTCGGCGAAACGGATGGCTTTGGAAAGCTGATCTTCGATGCCCGCTATGGAGAGTTGCTCGGGGCGCACATCATCGGGCCGGAAGCGACCGAAATTCTATCGGAAATGGTTTTGGCCAAAAGACTCGAGGCCACGCAGCATGAGATTGCCACCACCATTCACGCCCATCCCACCCTGTCAGAAGTTCTGATGGATGCGGCGCAAGCGGTCGACGGCGGAGCCCATGCGTGACGGGTTTCTCTACGCCAGCGTGACGAGATTTTAATTGGGATGCTTGTATGACCGATCCATCGGATAATCCATTCTTGAATCGCCCGGCCCCACCGGACCATCCGGCCGAAGGAGCCCCCGCACCGGCGCTTACGCCATCACCGCTGCCGCCAGAGGTTCCATTGCGCCGCGTCATGTCCGCCAATGCCCGCAGCGTTCGCGATACGCTGCAAACGGTTCTTTTTGCCCTGCTGTTGGCGTTTAGCTTCCGCACGTTTTGCGTGGAGGCGTTCGTCATACCGACCGGTTCCATGGCCCCTACGCTCAACGGCGCCCATTTCCGGGTCATTTGCCCCGCCTGCGGATATCGGTTTAATGCCGACGCCAACGTTCAGGAGCAGTTCGTCAACGGCCGACTCGCGGCGGTTTCCAATGCGCAGCTTGAAAGCCCCAATGCCATCCCCGCCCCCCGCTACTTTGTGTGTCCGAACTGCCATGAACTGATTTCTCCCACCAGCCTGCCGGACAAACCAGTGGTGCTGCGGCGGTTTATGAATTCCAGCGGCAATTCAGAAACGACGATTGCCTTCCCCCACGCCAGCAATGGGGATCGCATATTGATACTTAAATTTCTATATTGGTTCCATGAACCCAAGCGCTGGGATGTCGTGGTTTTCCGTGAACCCCGGTTCGGCAAGCAAAACTTTATCAAGCGGCTGGTCGGCCTACCCGGCAATACCGTGGAGATCGTAGCGGGCAATGTGTACATCAATGGGAAAATCGCCCATAAGCCTCCCGCCGTGCAGCGAGCCATGTTACAACTGATCTACGACAACGATTATTACCCCATTGATGCCGGCAAACCGCGTATCAATGGGCGCACGTGGACGACACCCTGGAAGTCGCACGTCCATTCGGCTGCGGACAGCAAATGGTTTACCGCCGGGCCGGTCATCCGATTCGAAAGCGATAACCCGGCGGCGCGCGGCAGGCTGTCTTTTCAGGATCGCGGGCGCTATCTTTACAACGATTCCAGCTATAACAATCGGCCGATCACCAAATACGGGCACCACTTGGTCAATAATTTTTACCTGCGCACTGTCTGGCAGCCGCACATGAATGCCGCCGGTGTTTCCATGACGCTCGGCAAGCCGGACGACCGGTATAAGGTTTCGCTGGATAGCACCGGTTCAGTGACGCTTTGGAAATGGCATGACGGCTCGCAGAAGTTTGCCGTCGTCCCGAAGAAGCAGTGGGATTTCCATCACCATGTCGGGCTGCTGCTCGCCAACCAGCCGTATCGCATTGCCATGGCCAACTGCCAGCACCAGGTGCGCTTTTGGATTAACGGCCGGCTGGTGATGCAGTACACGCCGGACTGGACGCTGGCGATGGGCTTGGCTGAATATGCCCAGCGGGCCAACGGGGCGATAATGATTCCCCGCATTGCAGTGCATGTGAACGGGGCATGTACGCTGCGGCATTTGATCCTGATGCGGGATATTTATTACACGCAGGCCAAGCGTGAGCTGCCATCGAGCGATCCGTACGACCCAGCGGGCTTTGTACCGGGCACCGGCACCATGAACAACCCGATTACGCTTGCCGCCGGGCAGTATTTCGTGCTGGGCGATAATTCCAACGACAGCGACGACTCGCGTTGCTGGGGACACGTGGAACCGATTTTGAAAAGCATCCATATTCCCTTTGGCGTGGTACCCGCCCGTTATATGCTGGGGCAGGCCTTTATGGTCTATTGGCCCGCGGGTTTTCGACCGACCAACGCCATCAATGTGCCAATAATCCCGAATGTGGGCCGGATGCGTTTGATCCGATAATTCAGGAAATTGAAAATTCGCGCCAGCCACGGCCATTTGCGAATGAGGCCGGTTTGCGTGTAAATTACTGGTTCGCGAATTCGGCGGCGTAGCTCAGTTGGTAGAGCGCGGGATTCATAAGCCCAAGGTCTCCGGTTCGAGTCCGGACGCCGCTATAATAATGGCTGGCCGGTTGCTTGGAACCGATTTTGAAGTACACGAGAGGAAACCCATGAAGGAAGCTATTCACCCCAATTACAACTTTGCCAAGGCATCCTGCGCATGCGGCAACAGCTTTGAAACCGGCTCGACCTCCGCCCGGATCGAAGTGGATATCTGCGGCGTATGTCACCCCTTTTACACAGGCAAGCAAAAGTTTGTTGACACGGCAGGCCGCGTAGAACGCTTTCAGAAAAAGTTTGCCAATTTCAATGCCAAGCTGGCCGCCGGAAACGCCGCTAAGTCCAAATAGCTTACGCCTTGCTGAACATCAGCCGCGTCGCGCATGCTGCACCCATAGCAGGCGCGACGCTGTTTTTTTTCGGGCCGCCTCGGAGCAATCGATTGGATCCCGCGCATCAACTCATCATCGATAAACTCGCCGCCCGCGCACTCCGCCGAGAGCAGGTCACCACTGCTCTCGAAAGTGTTGACCTTGGCAGCGACCCGGCAAAGATGGCGGAGCTCGGCCGCGAATTGGGTAAATTGAACCGCGAGCTTGCCGCTTACGACATCTATCACAGTCTGGAACGGGCGCTGGCCGAGGCGCACGAGATTGCGGCCGATGAATCGCAGGATTCCGAATTCCGTCAACTCGCCAAATCCGAAGCGGATGGGCTGACCGCCCAAATCGCCGCTCGGCTCGACGGGCTTATCGATTCGTTCCTCGCATCGGAGGAGATTGAATCCGATTCAGCCATCCTCGAAATCCGGGCGGGAACCGGCGGCGAAGAAGCCGCACTCTTTGCCCGCGATCTCGCCCAAATGTATCAGCGATACGCGGAACGCCGTGGATGGAGCTTTGAAGTGCTTGATCTATCGCCGAGCGATCATGGCGGCTTTCGCGAATTTGTCGCCAATGTGCGGGGAAGCCGGGCATTTAATGTATTGTGTTTTGAAGCGGGTGGCCACCGCGTTCAGCGTGTACCCCAAACGGAAACGCAGGGGCGCATCCATACCAGTGCGGCAACGGTGGCCGTGCTGCTCGAGGCGGATCAATCCGACATCACCATCAATCCCGCCGATGTGCGTGAGGATGTATCGCGGGCGGGCGGCCCGGGCGGCCAAAATGTAAATAAAGTTGAGTCCGCAGTGCAGCTCACCCATTTGCCCACGGGGATTACCGTGCGTATGCGCGAGGAGCGCAGTCAGCACAAAAATCGCGATAAAGCCTGGCGGCTTTTGCGATCGCGGATATTTGAGCATTACGATTCGCAGCGCCGGGCCCAGCGTTCCCATGAGCGCCGGGAGATGATTGGCAGCGGCGATCGCAATGCGCGAATACGCACCTACAGCTTTCCACAGAATCGACTCACCGATCATCGCCTGAACCGCAATTTCCCCCTCGAAAAACTCATGGCCGGCGATCTCGATGAATTGCTGTCGGGCCTGGTGCAGATGGACCGTCAGCAACGCATTGAGGCCATTGCCAAGTCGCTCTGATTCGCCGTCGATCTGGTTCGCCGCCGCCGTGATTTGCCATCGCCCTGATGCGCGATCGCCCCGATTCGCGATCGCCCTGATTCGTCGCCACATTCATTCACGCATCAACATGCGTCAGTGCCTGAATGGGCTCCGAACAATTCGGCGTGGCTTTGTGCCACTCGGTTTGCGGTCGATGGATTTTGTTTTGTCCGTGCAGGCGTATTGCGCGGAGGGGCGAATTATGAATGAAATAATATTCGTGCGGTGCGACAAGCGCGATGGAAAGCGAATCTATTTTGACGGCCAGCCGCTGCGAATCACTGCCGCGAGCGTATCGGAAAGTTGTCGGGTGGCGGTCTGCGTGTGCTTACCGAGGCGAACCACCGCCGGGATAAGGCCCGGGTGCCGGGCAAGGCCCATGGTTAGTTCCCATGGCTTCACATTTCCGGCTGTGTCGATAAATCTCATTACTTCGGCAGGTATCGACTCAAAGGCATTGTCGCTGATCGCGCGAATACCCAACCAAGGTATTTTGCGGCGCAGGGCAAAGTCGCGCGTGTAGCTATTTTCCATATCGACGGCGAGCGCCTGCGATTCGGTGTAAAGTTTCTTTTTGTCTTCCGGGGTTGAAACCACATGCCGGCTGGTGTGGATCGGCCCGACGAAAACGCGTCTTCGCCCCGACATATTATCCATAAATTGCGCCAAGGCGCTGGCATTGGTACTGGTAGAATCAATCACGATGTCGCCCGTATCGAGTTCAGGGCTTAGCGCACCGGCCAAACCGGCCGTAATTACGCCGACGACCCGATTGTGCGAATATGCGGAAAGTACATCGCGAAGTCCCTTCGCCCGAATGCCAATGAGTTCAACTGCCATCTGGTCGTAATGATCGGTGCGAATGGTGGTAGGGCTATCCGCGAGCCACCGGTCAACGACCGACTTAACGGCGGAGTATTCCGTCTTGATCGCGGTGAGAATCAGTAGGACCTTGGCGTCACAAATAGTCTGCGTGTCCATGCGAGGTCTTATCGGCTTTTGTCGGAACATACTTTCGGGAAAACACGGGTCCCGCGATTGATTTTATAGGAAAATGGGTCGATATGCGAAAGTTTTTTGGTGGCCGCCATAACCCGCCAAGCGCATATCCGATAAAGCACACACTGATGGCCTCAGCGATGGGTTTCCGGGGTCGCGGGACGGCCGAGAATGAGGAATCGGTGAGAAACGTAATGGTAACCGAGGCGAGACGAAATTTTCTCACATAGTCGGGTGATTTCCGGGTTTGTGAATTCAATAATTTTTCCGGTCTGAATATCCGCAAGGTGGGCATGGGCGGCCCCTCCGCCGGAAAAGTCGTAATAGCTCTGTTTGGCAGGGCCGAAAAACACCTGGTTAACTAAGCCCCCCTCCACCAGTTGCTTGAGTGTGCGATAAACGGTTGCCTTACTAACCCGTTCAGGCCCCCGGCCGAGGTTCAGGAGTAATTCCTCAGCTTCGAAAGGGCGACCAAAGGCCAGAATTTCTCGAATAATGGTTTTACGTCCATCGGTAATTTTCAAGCCACGCTTGCGCAGAAATTCAAAGGCCACGTTATCGGCTGCATTCATGGGGATGCCATTGCCTCAGGGGTGAATCCGCGCGCCACGCGGAAAGCCGCAGCGACGCAATCGCTTTGCAAGTTTATTCTTCCACAATTGTATGCCGAACCACTTCTTCAATGGTGGTGATGCCTTCATAAATTGCCAGCAGTCCGGATTCACGCAGGTTGCGCATGCCACGCTTACGGGCCGCCTCACGCAGAATGTCCGTCGATGCATGATCCATGATCATTTGGCGCATCTCATCATCGAGCACCATGATTTCCGCAATCGAGAGGCGCCCTTTGTAACCGGTATTGTTACATTTGGAGCAGCCGCGGCCATGCATAAAGGTTTTATCCCGAACATCTTCCGGCAGCAGGTCGAGCTCCATGAGTTGTTCTTCCGTGGGTTTGAATTCTTCCTTGCATTTATTGCAGACGCGGCGGCAGAGGCGTTGCGCCAAGATGCCCTCGAGGGTGGCGGTGATAAGGAAGGGCTCGACGCCAAGGTCTAAAAGCCGGGCGATCGATGATGGGGCATCGTTGGTGTGCAGCGTACTGAACACGAGGTGGCCCGTCAGCGACGCCTGGGTGGCAATTTCAGCGGTTTCTTTATCGCGAATTTCGCCGACGAGAATGATGTCCGGGTCTTGGCGCAAAATGGCCCGAAGGCAGCGCGCAAACGTGAGTTCAATTTCGGAACGGATCTGTACTTGCAGGATTCCGTCAATGTCATATTCCACGGGATCTTCCGTGGTGATGAGTTTATCTTCCACACTGTTGAGTTCGTTCAGGGCGGCGTACAGCGTGGTGGTTTTTCCTGAACCGGTGGGGCCGGTTACCAATACGATGCCGTTGGGCTTGTCGATGAGTTGGCGAAACACGCGCAGGTCATCATCGCGCATGCCGAGCTTATCAAGATCGAGCGACACATTGGAGCGGTCGAGCACGCGCAGCACGATGCTTTCACCGAATATCGTCGGCAATACGGCGACGCGCAGATCGACCGGCTGGCCGCCGATCACCAGCGGAATGCGCCCATCCTGCGGAACGCGGCGCTCGGCGATGTCCAGGTTGGCCATAACCTTGATACGGCTGGCCAATGCCATGGCGATATATTTGGGGGGCGGCACCATTTCATAGAGCACGCCGTCAATACGGTAGCGCATTTTAAATTCATCTTCGAAGGGCTCGAAATGAATGTCTGAGGCCCGCTCTTTAATGGCCTGCATCAAAACGGTATTGAGCAAACGTTTAACGGGATTGGATTCGGCAAGATCTTTCAGGGTTTCCAAGTCGATGGATTCGCCGCGATTTTCAAGCGCTTTAAGCGTTGCGTCCTGCCCGATTTCGCTCATCAGGTCCGCCAGCGATTCCTGGCGGGTTTCATAAAACTTAGCCAAAAGCTTGGCGACCGCATCTGAATCGGCGATGCACGTCACCACTTTAAAGCCCATCAATGTTTGCAGATCATCGACCACGCGAAAATTGTCGGGCGAATCGAGGGCGATGGTGATGGTGTTAGACGCTTCATCAAAAGCCACCGGAATAACACGGTAAACGCTCGCCATCTGGGAGGGGATACGGCCAAGGAGATCGGGCGGAAATTGGCGGCTCTCCAAATCAATAACTTCAAAACCGCGCTGGGCGGCGAGCGCAAAGTTCAGGTCTTTTTGCGTAATAAGCCCCATTTCAACCAGCACATGGCCGATGGGTGTATGAATGCGCTTGGCCTTCTGTTGCTGCTGAACGGCAAGGCCCTGATGCACCTGCTCACGCGTGAGGCGGCCCATTTTTATCAGCACGCGGCCGAGCGGCCGATCTTTGAGCTGGTCGATGGGCGGCATGTTAAATCTATTGGCGCCCGAAGCGTCGCCATTGGCCGCTGGCGGCGCCCCCGCGGGAGGCCTCTGCGTTGCCGCCGCAGAAGATGAACTTCCCGACGGTGTCGGGCTTTTTTTGGGATTTTCCAGATCTGCCATGGTAACTCCGATGAATGCCCCGCCAAGGGCCCCCACCCATTAGACACACCTACGCTGCGCGTCCGCCGGCGGCTGCCTCTTTCTCCGTGTCGGGCCGGTTAAGCCGCTTGCCCATACGTTCCGCAAGGTCGGCTGGGCTGCGGGCTTTATCAATGACATCTTCCGCACTGACTTTGCCGGCTTTGAAAAGCTCCAAAAGATGATCGTCAAGCAATTGCATACCGAATTTCTTTCCGGTTTGGATGGCGGAATCGATGCGGAAGGTTTTATTTTCTCGAATGAGGTTAGAAATGGCGGGCGTGACGACCAGAAACTCGTAGGCCGCCGTTACGCTTTCGATATCGAGCCGAGGCAAAAGAGCCTGCGAGAGTACCGCAAGAAGCGTGGTAGAAAGCTGAACGCGAATCTGCTCCTGCTGGTCAACCGGAAATGCATCAATCACGCGGTTAATGGTGCCCTGGCAACCCGTCGTATGCAGCGTGCCGAATACAAGGTGACCCGTTTCAGCGGCGCGGATGGCAGCGGATATGGTTTCCAGATCGCGCATTTCACCGACCAGAATCACATCGGGGTCTTGACGCAAGGCACGGCGGAGCGCCTCGGCGAAAGTTGGCACGTCATTTCCGGCGCCCACTTCACGCTGACTGATTAAACTTTTCTTATGCTGATGATAGTACTCAACCGGGTCTTCCACGGTGATGATGTGCCGGTCGTAGTTGGTATTGATGTAATCGATCATGGTGGCCAGCGACGTGGTTTTTCCGGAACCGGTTGGGCCGGTGACCAGAAACAAACCGCGCGGGCGGCGGCACAATTCCGCGCAAATGGGGGGCAGGCCGATATCTTCAAACGAAAGCAATTTATATGGAATTTTACGCAGTACCAACGAAATCGATCCGCGCTGACGAAATGCGGCAACACGGAAGCGGGCCTTGGCCGAGCCGTCCGGTGTGGAAAAAGCGAAGCCAAAATCCGTTGATCCCGATTCCTGTAGTTCCTGCTGTCCCCGTTCCGGCGTGATGGATTTCATCAACGCCATCGTGTCCTCAGGTTCCAGCGGTTTGGTTTGCAAATCGCGCAGATGGCCGTTCAGCCGCAGCACCGGGGGTCGCCCGACATGCAGGTGCAGGTCCGAAGCCCCTTTTTTAATCGTGGTTTCGAGCAGGCGATCAATTAATATCTGCGACATTTACAAACCTCAAATTCTTCATCGCGGCCGCAGCACCAACGCCAACGCCCACGGCTGCGAGAGAGTATAACCCCCAAATCGGCATGTGAGGGGGCCTGCCAATGGGCCAAAAAAAATGCGGCCGCAGGCATCAGTCGACCAAAACCCCTTCAGCCTGTGTAACGCGGGCAATTTCGCGCGGGGTGGTTATGCCGTTAAGCACCTTGATACACCCATCGCTGAGCAGGCTCTTCATGCCACTGTTGATGGCGGATTTACGCAGTTGGGTGGAGCTGGCACGCTTAAAGGCCATTTCACGAATTTCGTTGGTCATAACCATCATTTCAAATATGCCAATACGCCCGCGAAACCCGGTGTTGTTGCATGCGGGACAACCGACGGCCTTGTTAATGGTTCGACCGATAATATCTTTTTCGCTCAGCCCGATGACCTGCAAAATACGTTTATCGGGCTCGGCATCGGGGGCCTTGCACTGATCGCACAGGGTGCGAATAAGGCGCTGCGCCATCACGGCCTGAATGGACGACGCCACGAGAAACGGCTTGACGCCCATATCAATCAGGCGCGTGATCGCCGCCGGGGCATCGTTGGTGTGCAGGGTGCTGAAAACCAAGTGGCCGGTAAGGGCCGCCTGAATGGCAACCTCTGCCACCTCCCGATCGCGAATTTCGCCCACAAGAATGATATTGGGCGCTTGGCGAAGCATCGAGCGGAGAATTTTTCCAAATGTCAGACCGATCTGTTCGCGCACCTGACATTGATTGATACCGGCAAAGTTGTATTCCACCGGATCTTCTGCGGTAATAATTTTTCGATCCGGCGTATTAAGTTCGGCCAGTGCGCCATAAAGTGTGGTCGTTTTGCCGGACCCGGTCGGGCCCGTGACCAGAAAGATACCGTTGGGACGCGAGATGATTTTTTTAAAGCGGTTGTAATCATCCTCTTCAAAGCCCATGCGCTGGATACCGATCTTCACATTATCCGGCCGCAAAATACGCAACACCATCGATTCACCGTGGTATGCCGGCAGCGAACTGACACGAAAATCGATCTGGGCCGCATCAACCGCCATTTTAATTCGGCCGTCCTGCGGCAGGCGGCGTTCCGCAATGTCCATACCCGCCATAATTTTAATGCGGGCGATGATCGTGTTCTGCATTTTTTTCTGAAGGTTATCACGCTGTGCGCAGACGCCATCAATGCGGAAACGCACCCGCAGCCGATCTTTCATCGGTTCAATGTGAATATCGCTGGCGCGGGATTTCACCGCATCGGTGATGATGGCGGAAACCAACCGAATAATGGGCGCCTCATCATCATCTTTGCCTTTCACCAGCGACACATCGAGGGATGCATTGCGATCCATGGATATTTTGCGAACCATCTCATCAATGGATCGCTGCTCTTCGGCAAACAGCCGATCGATGTGTTCCTTAATTTTGCTCTTCACGGCGAGGCAGGTTTCGATTGACTTGCTCAGGCGGAAGCGAAGGATATCCAGTGTTTCCAGATCATTGGGATCGCCAATGACAATTTTGAGTTTGCCGTTTTCCTCGCCGAGCGGCAGCACCTGGTGGCGTTTGATGAGATCCGCCGGCAGAAGCCGAAAATCGCTGACGGCTAAAATATTGCGATCCAGATCGATAAACTCCATATCGTTCTGAATGGCCATCGCCTTGGTAACATCCTCTTCCGATGCGACCTTGGAGTCGATGAGCACTTTTTCAATGGGGGTGCGGTTTTTCCGCGACTCTTCAGCGGCCTGTGCGGCAGCGGGCTGCTTAATCGTGCCCATCTCGACGAGGATATCCACCAGTTCTTTACGTTTGCGCGCCATGAGGAACCTCTTTACTGGTCAGTGCGTGAAGCAGGCCGGGCCACGGTCGAGTTAATTTTAACACAACCCGCCCAATGCCGGGCAACCAAATCTGGAAGATGAACAACCGCCGGACGGGGCGAGCCACGAAAACCTGATGCAGGGTGATCCACGGGGCCAGGAGCCAATTGCAACTTTCCAGTTGCCAGAGATTATGCCCTGCCCGCGCAAGAGGTCAAGCCGACGGTTTTCGCGCGCCCCAGTCGCGGGGCCGGGAGTCGGATTTCGTGCTTCAACCGCCCCGACCAAATGGCCGCTCCCCTCGGCCTATGCCTTAACTTCAGGTCGGTCGGCGGCGGGCCAATCCACATGAAAGAACTGCCCATCCGGTGCATCGACGCGCTGATAGGTGTGGGCACCAAAATAATCGCGCTGGGCCTGAATTAAACTCGCGGGCAGCACGGCCGATCGGTACGAATCAAAATAGGCCAAGGCCGACATAAATGCCGGCGCCGGCACGCCGGTGGTGGCCGCCAGCGATACAACTTTTCGCCAATCCTCCTGGCCGGTGCGTACTTGCTTTCGGAAATACGGATCCAAAAGTAAATTGACAAGCTTTGGGTCCGCCTGATAGGCGTCGGTGATTTTTTGCAGAAACTTGGCCCGAATAATGCATCCGCCCCGCCAGATGGACGCAATGGTGCCGAAATCCAATTTCCAGTGGTACTGATTCTGTGCTTCACGCATCAATTGAAAGCCTTGCGCATAAGCGCATATCTTGGAGCAGTAAAGCGCCTGCCGGATGGCTTCAATAATCGGCTTTCCAGCACGGAGTTTGCGGGCGAGCGGCCCTTTGAGTTTTTTAGATGCCGCCACGCGCTCGCTTTTTAATGCGCTCATGCAGCGGGCAAACACGGCCTCGGCAATCGAATTGGCGGGCACGCCCATATCCAGCGAGTTGGTGGATGTCCACTTGCCGGTTCCCTTTTGCCCGGCGGAATCGACAATGACATCCACCAGAAATTTCTTTTTGTTGCGGGGGTCTTTTTGCTGAAGCACATCCGCGGTGATTTCAATCAAATAGGAATTAAGCTCGGTTTTATTCCATTGGGAAAAAATTTGTGATATTTCATCCGGGCGCAAGCCCAGCAGCGACCGCAGCAACAGATACGCCTCACTGATGAGCTGCATATCCACATATTCAATGCCGTTGTGCACCATTTTTACATAATGACCGGCGCCATTTGGCCCCAGATACGCGGTACAGGGCACGCCCCCGGTTACCGGCTTTCCCGCGCTCGCCCCGGCCAGCGGTTCGCCGGTCCGGGCGTCCACCTTGGCTGCAATGGCCTTCCAGATCGGCTCGAGATGCTTCCATGAATCCGGGTCGCCGCCAGGCATAAGCGACGGGCCAAATCGCGCGCCCAACTCGCCACCGGAAACACCCGAACCGAAAAATTTCAGCTTGCCGCTGTAATCCTTCTCCCGGCGAATGGTGTCGGTCCATAGGCTGTTTCCCGCATCCACCACGATATCCTGTGGATCGAGGCCGGCGGCAAGCAGTTGTTCCACAATGCTGTCGACGGCGGGACCGGCCTTAACCAAAACAATGATGACGCGCGGCTTGGCGATGGCATCCACAAATTCCTTCAGGGTGTGGCAGCCCGTCAACTTGGCGGGCGTATGCGGATTTTCTGCAATGAATTCATCCGTAACTGCCGTCGTCCGGTTAAAAACCGCGATCTCAAAGCCGTGATCGGCGATATTAAGCGCCAGATTTTTGCCCATGACCGCCAAACCGATCAAACCGACGCATGGATTAGCAGATGTCATCATTTAAGCTCTTCAAGTGCAACGCTGGTTCGTGCGCCCACGAGAATCCCATCATCTCGCGGCTAGGCAGAATCCTATCACACCGCGGGCTGATAAACCAGAAGATTGTTGGATTGAAACGGTTGCGCGTATCTCTTTTGTGCGCAATATCAATCTGGCCAACTTGATAGAAAAAGTACGGCCCCACCGGGGATTAAAATTGCTGTTTGAAAAACTCTCCTCGGACGCCCGCATGACGCCATCCGCACATGGCGGCCGGTTAGGCCGTAGGTGTCGGCAAGATCGAAGGGCCGACCACCTGGCCCATATGGTGGGCGCCGTCCGCCACACCCCGGCCCGCCCAACCCACGCGTACCGCTACCGCCGCCGCGACCTCATCCGCCGGGATGCTTGTAAAAGCTCCGATCGGGTCGGCCGCGAAACAGCCGACTGATAAACGGATATTCATTGGTAACCACATAACAAACGGTGCCATTCGGGTATTCCGGCGTTACCCCGAATCGCCCATTGGCAGCATCCAGATCGTCCGCATTGGCCACAAATTCAAAATCGCCGGTGTAGCGACCATTATATCTTCCGCCGGCACCGGCTGGCGGCCCGGCCGATCCCCTGGCTTGAGACGATAGCTGGATCGCAGAATCCGCTGTACCGCAGGCATCTTGCCTGCATCGGAAACATGATGATGGCAGGCGAGACGCCTGCGTTACATTTACGGAATCCGTTGCACCGCAGGCATCATCAACGGCCGAGCGGAGTATGAAATATGATTGGTTGCTCATGGATGGGCGTCCTGCGGCATTTCGTGTCACGCACCCCGCCCAATTTGCAACCCTCACGAGAGTTCTCAGATTTTATAACTGCCGCTACCATCCATAAGAGCAGCGCCGCCCCCGGTGGTCGCCCGGCGCATAGGCACAGGAGTTTAAAAAAATGGAAATTGCAATGGTCGGCCTCGGGCGCATGGGCTCTAACATGGTTCGTCGGATGCTGCGGGCTTCGCACCGGTGTCTGGTATTTGATGCCCATGCCCCGGCGGGCGCGCAACTCGCCACCGAGGGTGCGGTGACAGCGACTTCACTCAAAGACCTCGTCTCAAAGCTCCAGGCGCCGCGCGCCATCTGGTTGATGGTGCCCGCCGCCATTGTCGATCAGGTTATTGGTGAGCTTAAAGACCTGCTTTCCCCGGGCGATATGATCGTCGATGGCGGAAATTCTTTTTATCAGGATGACATCCGCAGGGCGGCAGCGCTTGCAAAAGGTGGCATCGGCTATATGGATGTCGGTGTTTCCGGCGGCGTGTGGGGATTGGATCGCGGATACTGCCAGATGATCGGTGGCGAACGGCGCTTGTTTGACCATTTGGAGCCGATCTTCCGGGCGCTGGCGCCGGGCCTTGATAGTGCGCCGAGAACGGTAGGACGCGCCGACAAACCCCCTGCGGCCGCCGAGTATGGCTACCTCCACTGCGGCGCGGCGGGGGCGGGCCATTTTGTCAAAATGGTGCACAACGGCATTGAATACGGCTTGATGGCAGCGTACGCCGAAGGATTGAATATCCTCAGGCATGCCAATGCCGGTAGTTCGGCCGCCCCAGCCGACTCCGAAACCGCCCCGATGCAGCATCCGGAATACTACCGTTATGATCTGGATATTTCCGCCATCACCGAGGTCTGGCGGCGCGGAACCGTCATCCAAAGCTGGTTGCTCGATTTAACCGCCGCGGCACTGGCAAAAGATGGCGCCCTGGCCAGCTTTTCCGGCCGCGTCAGCGATTCGGGCGAAGGGCGCTGGACCGTGGCGGCTGCCATCGATGAAGGTGTGCCGGCGCCGGTACTTAGTGCCGCC
>JAJZGD010000065.1 GCA_021804985.1 Planctomycetota bacterium | reverse complement strand
GACTGTGCCCAGTAACGGGAAAGTGAAAAGTGAGCCAAACCCCTGCACAGCAAGGGTTTTATCGTTTTTGATGGCTAAACTCCGGTTTAGCGTTGTCCCGTAATAACAGTCACGACCTGTCCGTCGGACTCGGTGATTACCGTTAGGTTATTCACCGGATCGTAACACCGAACTCGGCCCGGAATCGGGTCAGGGCTCGGCAGCCCATTTTGAGTGGTGTTCTCAACAGCCGATGGCGGCACGCCCCGTCCCTGCACTTGGTCTAAGGCGCGGCCTGAGAAATCGCGCCCCCCGATGTTAGCAGGCTCGTTCGTCCCTGGCTGTATGTTGATTGGTTGGCCCAACCTGCCCACAGGCGATGCAGTCGACGTGGTTTCACTCCCTGCGGCCACTACCCTGTCGCTAGTTTCGCCTCGTCTTCAGACAATTATCTCCTTCCCACCATTTGCGATAGCATATGATTCATATTGCGTGCTCGTGTCGTATATTTTTAGCGTTTGACCGTTGTTAAACAGTAAGCTGCGAGTGCCGTTTTCATCGCCACTTACGGACGACACCGAGGACCCGATGAGTTCCATAAGATTTGATTCCTGCGCAGGGACATTGGCGAGCAAATCATTCTTGTAAGAAAAGGCACTCACAACGGTAATTGTGATTTTTTCGTCGAAATGAAGATAAATTTGATACTTGGCGAAGCACACCACTTCGAGAACGTGCCCGACAAGAAAACTGCCGTCAAAACCCTTGGGCAAGCCGTACATGTTATTGCCCTCCAAGTAATGGTGGCAAGGGCACATGTGTCTGGGGCTGAGTTCCCGCCTTCATCGTGGACCGGTTGATGCCTTGCCAGCCGCCGTTTTCCATCGGCTTTTCGAGCCTCCAATATCCGTTGGGGTATTGCTCAGTTGGCGGCATCTGACGAACTCGCCAGCCCGGGGGAATATTCTCTGGCGGTAATTGCGGTGAGTTTGTAGGCGTCTGGAACTTGGGCGACGGCTTCGGTGTTCCCTCTGCGGCAAAAACTCAAGCTACTCAAGGACGACATCTGCCACATTCGCCTCAATCACATCGCCGCTTTGCATTTCAATAGCTAATCGAATCCCTTTCTCGAATTTATCCGTTCGTACGCTATTTACAAAAATACTTGGCCCCCATGGATGCTTTCTCGGATAGTTCAGAGACGTCAGCCCGTGAGCCAACAAGTGAACCATCACTTTTTCATTTATTCCGACATCAAAAGTGCATCGGAGTTTTCCGCTGGCCCAATCGACTTCCAATCCAATGAACGTTGCATCATGTAATTCCTTTAGAGAGATCATGGCTGACCTCCCATCGGCAAATGCGCACCTGGCGACCTCGGTGAAACGGGATTTCCATTGATATCGAGCCGCCCGCCAGATGGGTCATTAACGTGAACCGCCGGCGGCTCGTCACCCGGATGAATCAGAATCCTTTGTTGACCAGTTACCGGATCAATATATGAGCCCCGCCCATTCATCGGGTCTGGCCCCTTCGGAATCAATCCATTTTGTTTCGCAAGTGCATCTATTTCGGCTGGTGTTTTACCGGCAACGTCGGCCGGATTTATGGCCGGTGATGCCTCTGCGGCCCCCTCCGGCCCATCGCCACGCGGGGGTTGCTCGCCATCGCCAGGGCATTGCCCGCCGCCAGCCTCACCCTCAATCCAGTTTCCAAGGCCGGAGAGGAGATTTCCGACTTCCGCGCCAGCGCTGCCGCCGAGCGATCCGCCGAGGTGCCAACCGACTCCGGCTCCCACCGCGGTGCCAATCACCGCCCCCGCGGGTATTGTTACGATCTCGCCGGGCCCCGTCCCTACACCGACGACGGCCCCGCCGCCGCCGCCGCCAAAAAAGCCCGTGATAGCGCCGAGTGTCGCGCCGATCCCATTTCCGATCGCGGTACCAATGTCTCTCCCAATCGACTCCCCCGTCGCATCCACCGCGATCACCGGATCACTTCCCACAAACTGATACGTATTGGCCCCATTGATGTAACCGACCGGATCTTGGTTGATCCAGCGGCCAAGGGATGGCGAGTAATTCCGGAAGCGTTCGTCATACAAGCCGGTGACCGAATCCAGCGTCATGCCTTGGTAAAGATTGTCAACGAACGGCTGCGTGCCGGTGGGGGATGATTGCGGGCTTCCGGCCAGAAGGTTTTCGCTCGTCGCGACCATGTGTCATTCCGCCTCGATCATTGATGAGTGTTCTGTGGCCATTTTAATCGGTTCCTTCACAATTCGCTGGGCCGGTATAGCGACTCAATCTTGCTCAGGCACGTACCCCAAGTCAACCACTGCAGCCTTCGTAGTTTCTGGATCGGTTCCTGGATGGACAACCACCTCCAGCGAAGCATTGATCTCCGATAACCGCCGAACGAGAATTGGATCGCAATAGATCACGTAGCCCCTACCATAGTCATTGATGTGGCAGGACACCGCCACCTCGCACTGGCCTGCGACCCCTTTGACGCGACCACACAGAATTGCCAACGCATCAAGGAACTGCAGGATGTGTCGCCCCATCAACAGGGCGCCGCTTGAACGGCCTATGCGTGTGAACATTGCGCGCGGGGCGCGACGGCCCTGCGGCGCCGGGGCGCTCCTCGCCCAAACCTCGGACGGGGCAACGCCTAATAGATCCGCAAGCTCTTCCGTGGAACGCTGAAAGTCCGAGATGCAAAGCCTGAGGAGGAATTCCGTCTCGCGTATTTGTGGTCCAATTTCGTTCATCGTGGGCTCCGAATATCTGTTCAATTATTGAGGTTCCCAACCCACTGCGGTTGGCCAGTACCGCCCGAACCCATCACGTATACGTCTCCGCTGTCAGGGTTCACGTAAATATCGAAACGGGACGGTGGATTAAAGCCGTTCCCCGATTTCAACTGGTGCGCGTCGTCATACCCAAGATCCTGCGCAATCTGGTTCGCTCGCGCATTCGATCCCACTTTCCTGAGATTCCCGCGATTCGGCCCATCACCGCCCGGCGCGGCCACCGCTTTGCCGCCGGGCGGCCTCGTGCCACCACCGCCGGGGTTGGTCGGCGTATCGCCGGGGTTGCCGTCCTCGGTTTTCGGGTTCCGTCGCGCTAAGCCGAAACACCTGCTGCGCGATCAATCCTCATCTGGCAGAAAGCCAAGGTCAATCGCGTCTTTGTCCGTCGGCTCAGGATCATTCACGCCATCATGGACAATTACCTCAAGCGACGCACTCATCTCCGCTAATCGCCTGACCAGTGCCTCGTCGCAGTAGATTACGTAGCCCTTCCCGCAGTCGTTTATATGGCAGCTGATCGCCACCTCGCATTTGCCGACTAATTGCTTGAGCCGCTCCGGCAAGGGTCTTATCGTGTCAAGGAACCGGACCACATGTGCCGACATCATTAGGCTGCCGCGTGAAATAGCGTACTTCGTCCACGAGTTTCGTTTAAAAGTATGTCCGGGGATACGAAACGCTCCCTTCATATGGGCAAACGTCGGCACCACCCCCAGTAGGCGCGTCAACTGATCGGGCTTCATCGGATAATCCAAAATATAAATACGAAGAATGAATTCCGTTTCCCTTTGGGTCTCTACTACAGCCATGGTTAGTCCCCTCCATATTATAAGAAAGCCCGTCACCACGGCAATGTTCCAACTTGCTGGGGCTGGCCAGGGCAATCGCATACTCGGATCAGGTGGAAATAAGGCGTAGCAGGTAGTCGAGGTCCCAGCCAGCCAACCTTTGTTTTTTCCGAATGCTTGCCTTGATCGTTTTCTCGCGTTTAAGCAGGTTCAATGCCAGTCGGTTCAGCCGCGAGTGGTTCTCCGCCGCGTGATCCACTCGCATTCGTCCCTGATCCTCGCCGAAGGCCACATCCAACTGCCAATGCAGATTATCCTCCACCGCCCCAATGGCCACGGATATAGGCGGGTGCGTGACAATCTACGCGGGCTGAATTTGCCGATAGAAGGGGTAGTTGATCCACATGGATGTGGATCAGGAGTCTAATTTGCATCGAGGAGGATGTGTTATGGCCAGTACCCGCACCCGTCAGGAAGCGTACGACAGGATTTGCCAGGACTTTTTTTCGGCGTTGGATCGGATCATCCCGTTGGATGAATCCAAGCCCTTGAAAGGCCAGACGCTTCGCGATTTTGAGCTCCAGGCCCGGGAGTTGAAAGAGGCGATTATTCCGACCTTGTTGGAAGAACGTGCGGTCTTAAGCGCCGCGGCGCAGATGCCAACGGCGGGCCGCTGCCCCAGCTGTGGCTCGGAGCGTACCTATCTGGAGTCTGCGGTTCGGCAAAGGGAGCTGCGAAGCCCTGGTGGGCCGGTGGTACTCTCGCGGCAGGATGCCAGATGCCGGGCCTGTAACCGGTCTTTTTCCCCCTCAGGATCGTGATTGGGGATTGCCGTCGGAGGTTCCGCCGGCAAGCACCAAAAATGTGCCTCGCTTACGCGAAAATTATTCGGATGCTTATGGATGCCTGTTTTAAGCGCGGCTATGACAGATGGCTTAATACAGCCGTACTGGGCGATACAGGATTCGAACCTGTGACCTCATGCGTGTCATGCATGCGCTCTAACCAACTGAGCTAATCGCCCGACGACCCGCCGCCATAGGGTATTTTACCGACTCGCAGGCCGAATACATCGCGGAACATGCGCCCGATTCAGGCGGCCATCCGCAGATAAATGGGCGCGGCAGGATTCGAACCTGCGAAGGCATAAGCCAACGGATTTACAGTCCGTCCCTTTTGGCCGCTCAGGCACACGCCCAGGGGTCAGGTAATATAACCCGACACCGTGAAGCCGTAAATTCGGCGCAGATTTCACCGCCCCGGTCGTACCCCCGCAACCCACCATAGCGCGATGCGCCCGCAGGAGGCCATTATCGCACTTGAACATCGAGCCGGCAGAGAGCATAATTCCACCTGCCTCGGCAAAAACTAGTTATATCGCTGTGATGATATTTTAACAGGGAGAGAAATATGCCGCCGCGCGTCAAATCCCGTTCACGCCAAATCGTTGTCGGATTTACTCTTATCGAGATGATCGTGGTGCTTGTGGTGGTCGCCATCCTCGTGGGAATAGGCTTGGCCATCGGAGCAAAAATACGCGACTCTACTGAGACGGAATTGACCCGTACCGAGCTTGCGGTGCTCACCGCTGAGCTTAACCGCCTTGAGCATCGCACTGGGTCGGTGCCGCAAACCATGACTGAATTTCTTCAAGCTGATCAAGATATGTACCTGCAACCGGGCCCCAACGGAACTTGGAAGGTCGGGTCATGTGCCATCACCCGGCTACCCCCCGCCGTGCTTGTGCCGGGTATCATGCCAGGGCCTGGTGGCCAAGGTGTGCCCTACGTGGCGGCCGTTAATGATGCCTGGGGCACGGCCATTCAATTTATTTCACAAGCGGCGCAAAATCCGCGAGCACCATTTTTCTTCAGCGCCGGCCCGGACGGAATCATCGGCACACCCGACGACATATTCAGCTATTCACCCTGAGCCTATCGCCAATCCCATGCATCTGTACTGCTTTTCATTATTCTGCCTACTCCGCGGCCATTGCGCGATAGTTCGATTTGGGCGAATCCTTATCTCGCTGCGCGCCGGTGCGCGGGCACGGAGCGCACTGGCGCGAGATGTTCATTTATTTTTCAACGACGGCAGCGCGGCAGTATGGACAAAATGTCGTCATCTCCGGCGCCGGTGCGCGGGCCGTGGTAAAAAGGCACGCCGCCTGGCACCGGTGCGCATGGCAATGCCGATATCGGTTGTTACAATGGTCAAATCGCTGGGGGTGTCCCGCTGATAAGTGGGACTGAGAACACACCCTTGGAACCTGACCCGGCTGGTACCGGCGTAGGGAATGCGATGAGCCTCGTCCCATCGCATATCACCTCGGAACCGCAGCCCATTGTTTAGGAGCGCACCTCATGATTCGAAACGATCTGCCATCACACTTAGTGACTCAGTATCAGTTTGCGTGTGCCGGAATCATCACGCCGCAGATGAAGCGTGTGGCCGTGCGGGAAGCGCAAAGTCCGGAATTTATCCGCCAGGAAGTGGCCCGCGGCCGAATGGTGATACCGGCGAACGTGCGGCATCTTGCCGGCGCCGGTGCGACGCCGGGCAAGCATTCCCCCATGGAACTGGATTTTGGGCCGGGAGACGCCGTCGGCCATCCGGGCACCGCCGCCGGACCGGCGCAGCTATGGGTCAATCAGACCGTCGATCAGAGATGGAAGGTGATCAGCGATCCCGACGCATTTCGTGGCGGCTCAGCGCCTAAGCGGCTCGATCCGATGGCGATCGGAAGAATGGTAAGCACCAAGATCAATGCCAACATTGGTGCGTCGCCGGTGAGTTCCAATACCGCCGAAGAGGTTGAGAAACTTCAATGGGCTCAAAAGTTCGGCGCCGACACCCTGATGGATTTATCGACGGGCGGTAACCTGGTGGAATGTCGGCAGGCAATTATTGACCATAGCACCATACCGATCGGAACGGTTCCCATCTATTCAATGATCATTGGCCGTCGGATTGAGGAACTTAATTACGACCTGATTTTAAGGGAAATTGAGCGCCAGGCGGAGCAAGGCGTTGATTATTTCACCATCCATGCCGGTGTACTCAAAGAACATCTCACCCTGGTGAAAAATCGCACCACGGGCATCGTGAGCCGCGGTGGAAGCATGCTGGCCAAATGGATGATCGTGCATAACAAACAAAATCCCATGTATGAATTGTTTGATGAAATATCCGCCATTATGAAGCAGTACGATGTCACCTATTCGCTTGGCGACGGCCTGCGGCCGGGGTCATGTGCGGATGCAACCGATGCGGCGCAGCTCGCCGAGTTGCAAACGCTGGGCGAGTTGGTGCATCGCGCCCGAGCGGCCGGCGTGCAGGTGATGGTGGAAGGCCCCGGGCATGTGCCGATGGATCAAATCGCGATGAATATGCAGCTGCAACAGCGTGTTTGTGATGACGCCCCATTTTATGTGCTTGGGCCGCTAACCACCGATGTTTTTCCCGGCTACGACCACATCACCAGCGCGATCGGTGCCACCGAGGCGGCCCGTGCCGGGGCGGCCATGCTTTGCTACGTTACGCCGAAGGAACATGTGGGGCTGCCAAAGGCGCAGGACGTAAAGGCGGGGTGCATTGCGTACAAGATCGCAGCGCATGCCGGCGATATCGCTCGAGGCGTCACCGGCGCACGGCAATGGGATGATGATATGTCCAAAGCTCGCGCCGCATTGAACTGGCCCCGGATGTTTGAACTTGCCTTTGACGGCGACACCGCCCGCGCTCTGCACGATGAAGACCTTGAGGTCGACACCGATTTCTGCGCCATGTGCGGCCATGATTGGTGCTCCATGCGGATCAGCAAGGAAATTCAGGAATTTGCCAGCGGCAAAGATGCGGCATTTACCCCGGAAAAAAGGGCGACTCAATCATCGGGGGTATCTGTTGAAGGGGCGGAGCTACTTACGCAGCGCGGGGTGTTGACGCAGGAACAAATTCACAAGTTAGCCCACAAAGGCAAAACCCTGGTGTGTCATTCCGACGTTGTGCCCGATGCAAAGGAGGCACAGCTGGTTCAAATCACAGCCATGGGCGGAGAACCGGTCGGGCAGCCTGCCGGCTCAGTGTGACAGCGCCCGCCGGGTACCGGTGTACATCGCCGAAGCCAGAGGCAGCGGGGCCATCGGCACGGTTGATTGAAAATGTAGCCGGGACTTTGTCGCGGGGGGCGGTCGGCGGTGGGCCTCGCATTGATTCAGACGGTTTTTTGCTGTGGTGGGGTGGGGCTTTGCCAATGCCCCCACATGAGAAAAAAGCCGATGACCGCCGCGATCGACGCACCACACAATTGAACAGTCCAATCCATGATGCCGTGCGGCTTGGCCAGATAGCGGATGCTGACATAAAGCGTGGCCGCAAAAAAAGCGGCCGCCGTGAGGGCAGAGAGCACGCCGCATATCCAGTTGCGAGTTTGGCTTTTCATCATGCCGTTTTTCCTGCCTGCCCCATCATCAAGGCTTTTGCATCAGCGTCAGACGCATCATCATCAGCGCCGTATCAAGCTGCGTATCGAACGCCTCCTGCTTTATCGGCAATGCCGGCCGCGATGAATCGCTTTTTTGCGTCGATTTTGCGGTATGGGGCGTCGGCAGAATATCCACATGCACCCACGTTTGCTGCAACGCCAATAGCTGGGCGGGTGAAAATGGAACAACAATATTTGGTTGCACGCCCCATGTGGTGGCATGCGGATTGCGCTGCACGCATTCGCCATCCGGCAGGTAATAATGAGCCATGGTGAGTTTCAGGATTGCGTTGTCATCGGCGCCAATAGGGATGATATTCTGAACCGAACCTTTGCCGTACGTGCGATGGCCGATGATTAAGGCACGATGACGATCGTGCATGGAACCACTGAAAATTTCCGAAGCGCTGGCACTATCCTGATTAACGAGCACGATCATCGGGATATTCATCGGCACCAGTGGATCGTCGGTGGCATGCCAGACATGCTTAGGACTGGTTCGGCCATA
This sequence comes from Planctomycetota bacterium, assembly GCA_021804985.1. GTDB lineage: Bacteria > Planctomycetota > Phycisphaerae > WQYP01 > WQYP01 > JAJZGD01. The sequence continues at coordinate 7,268 of JAJZGD010000065.1, read as the reverse complement.
GGTGGAGAGAATAACCCCGTTCTTCAGGAACATGCGGCACATCTGCATGGCGATTTCGAGCAGGCCCCCGGGATTATACCGCAGATCAATGATGATGCCGCGCACATGATGGCGTAATAGGTGATCGATGGCGTGGCGAAATTCCTGGCCGGTGTCGCTTTGAAATTGTGACACGCGTACATAGCCGATCCGATCTGTGGGATCGATCATAAACCGCCATTGGCCGGAGGTGCGATTGCGTAAGAATCCCTTCACCGAGTGAACCTGTATTTCCGCCCGTTTGAGGTGGAATAGGAGAAGGCTCGGATCTTTTCCGCGGCGTATGCCCAGCGTGACCAGCGTGCCGGGTCGGCCCATGATCATGTGGACGACCGAATTAAGTGAGATGCCAAGAATGCTTTTGCCGTTGACGGTGGTGATCAGATCGTTCGCCTCAATTCCGGCCCGGGCGGCGGGCGTGCCGCTAAGCGGGCTGATGACGCGCAGAAAGCCGTCGTGCGGTTCAATCTGAATTCCAACGCCGCCAAAAGTTCCTTCCATCATTTTGTCGAATTCAACCACCTGGTTGGGCCAGAACACATCGGTGAACGGGTCCAGCGTGCCGAGGGCACCGTTGGTAAATTCCTTGACCATGACACCCGTGGGAATTTTTATCGATCGCTTGTCTGCACTCAACAGCCGACTCCAAATGCCAATCATTTGATCGGTATCGATGGATTTGTGCTTTTGGGTGCGCTGAAGCAATTTATGAATGGTGGCTGCAAAGCGCTGTACGTCGGCTGAATTTTTCAGCCGGGGAAAGGTATCAGCCAGCATGGGTGTCTTGGGAAACAGGGCGACCATTTTCAGTCCGCCCGTCAGCAGTTGATTGTAGTTGAGGTTAAACACCCAGTGGTGTTCGGTTTCATCGAGGGCTTGCACCAGTAATTCCTGCGTGATTCCCTTGATCGACTTCCGCCAGTTGTGGTAGGAGCGCGGCGCCGCGGGCGCCGTGGCGGGAACGCCGGGCTTTTTTTCCATTCCCGGCACGTGGGTTGCCTGCGGCGCTTTGAGCTTACCCTTTTTTAATAGAAACGATTGCTGCAGCTTATAAAATTGCCGCGGGGTATACTCCGCCAGAAGCGTCGTGCGGCGTGTCACCTCCTGAAGCCGCTCATAAAATCGCATGGAAATTTTATACATCCGGTTCAGCTGGGTATAAAGTTCCAGGGCATCGAGAAAATGGTTGGAAGTGTTATAAGCCGCGGCTTTTTTCGACGTTCTTCCAACCAGCGACATAACCCATGCCTTTTTCTTAAAGGCTGGCTTGTCGGTGCAGACGGCGTATGCCGCGAGCATATGCTCAAAGGCGGCGACCGGATTGGCTTTTTTCATCAGCGATTTGGCCAAGTGCGTCTGCTGTTGATAGGTTTTGGTGGCAGCGGCCTTCATCCCATTCATTTGCGCCAGATAGGTGGTAAGCAACGCATGCAGGGGAGCGCCTCCGGGCGTGCCTTCCAGCCCGGCATTGAACTTTTCCAATTTGGAAAGATTCTGCTCCATAACCAGGTGCTGGGCCTGTTGCGCCAGCGTTGCGGTTTTAAGGCTGCCGGCCCGCACCAAGTTTGCCGATCCGGCCGCCTTAACGGCGAGTACCAGCATGACACCAATGAGAATGTTTTTACACGGTTGGGTTATTGATTTGGATAAATTGGCGGACATTAAAAACCATCCCCGAAAATACTCGTTTCCAAAACACAGACGCTTAATATTAGCTGCGGCCCGCGCCGTCCGCTTACGTAAAAAAGTGGTCCTGCGCCGCCCTGGCGACGCTTATGTTTGTCAGGGCACAGCATACCATTGCAGACGGGCTCCGATGCCGGCATGGCTGATGTTAAGGAATCGATGATGCCCCGGTCAAGCGGACACGGAATTCACCTGGCCGCTTCGGGCCACCCGCGGGCGGCGGGCTTGGGCATATATCTCATCCGCGCGGGTACTTTCAGCGTAGCCAGTGCCGGAAATTGGACTTTCGCATCTCTTGCTTGCGCCCGAAATACCCGGCGAGATCAGGTTGCCTACAATTGGCCGGACATCGTGGAGGTTGTGTAGTGATGGACAGACCTAAGCGAGTCATCGTGATTGGTGCGGGTCCGGGTGGTCTTGCGTCGGCGCTGCTGCTGCGTAAGGCGGGGCTCGAAGTCACGGTGGTTGAGCGACAGGGGATCGTTGGGGGTCGCAGCGGCTGCATTGAAGCCGAGGGATTCCGTTTTGATATCGGTCCCACATTTTTTCTCTACCCCCGGATATTGGAGCAAATTTTTGCCGGCGCCGGCTTTTCCCTGATGGATGAAGTTCCGATGGCGCGGCTTGATCCGCAATACCGGATCATTTTTGAAAATGGCGGCGAGCTGCAGGCCACTGGCAATATGGAGCGGATGAAGCGGGCGATTGCCGCGCTTTGCCCTGAAGATGCTTCCAAATTGGACGGATTTTTGGCCGATAACCGGCAAAAATTTTCGGCGTTTACCCCAACGCTGCAAAAACCCTTTCAATCCTGGCGGGATGTGCTTACGCCGGAGATGCTGCGGCTTTTGCCCTTACTGCGGCCGTGGAATTCACTGGATCGCGAGCTCAAACGATATTTCAAAGACCCCCGCATTCGGCTGGCGTTCAGCTTTCAATCCAAATACCTCGGCATGTCACCATTTCGGTGCCCGGGTCTCTTCTCAATTCTGTCATTTCTGGAATATGAGCACGGCGTATTTCATCCCTATGGTGGATGCCACGCGATCATGCGGAAAATGGCCGCGCTCGGCGAAGAAATGGGCATTGAGTTTATTCTCGGTCAGGGCGTAGAAGAAATTCTCTTTTCCGGACGGCGGGCGGTCGGCGTGCGCCTGGCCAACCGATCCTTGCGGGCCGATGCCATTTTGGTGAATGCCGATTTTGCCAATGCCATGACGCATCTGGTGCCGGACAATCTTCGCCGGCGCTGGACGAACAAAAAAATCGCCCGAGCACGCTATTCCTGCTCGACCTTCATGCTGTATCTGGGCCTGGAAGGTGCGGCCCCCCCACTGGCGCATCATAATATCTTTCTGGCGGAAAATTATCGGGAAAATCTCGACGACATTGATCGGCGGCATGTGCTTTCAAAAAAGCCGAGCTTTTATGTACAAAACGCCTGCGTCACCGACAGCAGCCTTGCCCCCGCCGGCTGTTGCACCCTTTATGCCCTGGCGCCGGTATCGCATATGCATTCCAATATTAACTGGGCGACGCAAGCCCCCCACTTCCGGCAGATTCTTCTGCGCCAGATTCAGCGCCTCGGCATCACCGATGTGACCGATCGCATTCGATTTGAACGCATGATCACCCCGGCGGATTGGCAGAATTCTCTATCCATTTATCGCGGTGCCACTTTCAATTTGACGCATGATTTTGGCCAGATGCTTCATCTGCGCCCCCGCAATCGGTTTGATGAGCTTGCCGGCGTTTACCTCGCCGGTGGCGGAACGCATCCGGGCAGTGGACTACCGGTGATTTTTGAGTCTTCCAGGATCACCAGTCGGCTTTTGCTGGAGGATCTCGGGTATGCTGACCAATGGCAGGAAATTGCCGCGACCATGGAAAAGCCGGAGTCTGTTTTGCGGCGAACCCGACAATCCCCCGCCGTTGCGATTCCTGCATAATGGTGATGAAGCTCATGCCGCCATTCAACCGGATAGAAACTGAGCGTCCGCCCGATCGGGCCGACCGATCGGATCAACTCGAGCGGCAGTGGCTTGAAGCACGGATGGCGTCGGCGGCGTGGGCTAAAATACCGCTCTCCGCACGCTTACAATGCCTGCACGCTTTTCGGCATCTTTTGACACTATCCGTTGGCGCATTGGTAAAAGCGTGCGAGCACCTTCCGCACCGTCACCCCGCGGAAACCCTGGCCGCCGAGATTATGCCGCTGGCCGACGCCGCGCGGTTTTTGGTGCGCCGCTCTCCACGGATTCTGCACCCCCACCACCATCGCCGATTCGGATTAAATATTGAAATGGAGCGCCGGCCGCTCGGTTTGATTCTGATTGTCGGCCCGTCGAACTATCCGCTGTTCTTACCCGGCGTTCAGGTGCTTCAAGCCATCGCAGCGGGCAATGCCGTGTTAGTTAAGCCCGGCGATCAGGGAAGCGCGGCGGCAAAATTAATTGAACAACTTCTCATATCTGCGGGGGTTCCGCGTGGCGTCTGCCAGGTGACAACCGAGTCGCCGGCGGCGGTGCATGATCTTCTGGGGCGGGGAATTAATAAAATTATCGCCACAGGCTCGCAGACCACAGGTGCCGCCATTTCCGCAGCAATTGCCAAACACCGCCCGATACCCGCCGTCATGGAGCTCTCCGGATCGGATGCCGTTTTCGTGCTCGCCGATGCCGACCTCTCGCGGGCCGCCGCCGCCGTGGCTTTTGGTATGTCATTTAATGGCGGCGCCACGTGTATGGCACCGCGGCGTGTGCTGGTTCATGGCTCTTGCTACGAAGCCTTCCTTCGCGAATTGCTGGGGCGCTTAAATCAGTGCCAGCCCACGACTGTGGATTCGGCGCGCGGCCGGGCAGCCGCATTGGTGATACGCGACGCCGTGGCCGCCGGTGCCAAAATTCTTTGTGGTCACGCGGCGGCAAATCAAATCACCGGCCCGCTGGTGCTTACCGACGTGGCCGCCGATGCGCTGGTTCTCAAGACGGATCAGATGCTTCCCCTAATCTGTTTGCAGCGTTTCCACACGCCGCAAGAGGCCGTTGCGCTGTACGCTAAAATCGGCCTTCGCCTGGGTGCGTCAGTCTTCGGGCCGGTTGCCGAGGCACGCCAGCTTGCCGATACGATCGACGCCGGATGCATCTGCATCAACGATATTCTGGCCCCGACCGGAGCGCCGGAGGTTTCGCTCACGCCGCGGGGAGAAAGTGGTTTCGGCTCAACGCGCGGTGCTGAAGGCCTGCTGGAGATGACCACACCGGTGTGTGTGGTACGGCGCACAGGAAACTTTTTACCCCATCTTGTCCGAAGCAATTGCGAAGACGATCAAACACTTAATGATATATTGGTTTTAAAACATAGTCGAAGCCTGAGGGCAAAAGCGGCGGCGATGGTGAACATCGTCCGACGACCGAGTGGTGAGCGCAAACCCGCGAAGCGCGGGCGCAATTAACGGAAAGGATCCGGGACGATATGGGCAAACGCCTGACAGCGGCGGTGATCGGTGGCGGCCTCGCAGGGCTATCGGCGGCATGCACGCTGGCGGCTCGCGGCCATCAGGTTGATCTCTTCGAGCGCAATAGTTGGTTGGGCGGCAAGGCGGCGCAACTTGAACTCCAGGGATTTCGCTTCGACATGGGACCGACCATCCTGCTGATGCCGTCCGTCCTGAAGCGAATCTTTTCCGAGGCCGGTCGCAATCTCAGCGATTACCTTGATCTGCGTCGGCTTGATCCGCAGTGGCGGTGCTTTTTTTCTGATGGCACCGTCCTGGACCTTCGCGAAGATGCGGGTGAAATGAATCGTCAATTTCAGGGGTTGTCGGCCGATTCGGCCCTGGCCGCAGGTTACGGAAAGTTGCTTGCAAGCTCAGCCCGCATGAGCAAACTTTCTGAAAAATATTTCTTCTGGAAATCCGTCGGGTCGATCCGCGATACCTTTGATCTTAAGGGCACCTTTCAGCCTTCCGTCCTCAAAGACCTGCGTGATATGAAAATCGGCCATGCGCTCGGCGGCGTCGTCCGCAAGAACATTGCCGATCCGCGGGTGGCGCAAATGGTGGATCATTTCACACAGTATGTCGGCTCGGCGCCGGCACTATCACCTGCGGTACTACTGGGCATAGCCGATATGCAACTCACGGAGGGCATCTGGTACCCCATGGGGGGCACGCGCGCCGTTCCTGCCGCCCTTGAACGCCTGGCCACGGAACTTGGTGTGAATTTTCATTTGGGTTGTGGAGTGGAAAAAATCCAGGTTTCCGGCGGGCGAGCCACCGGCGTGCTCACGCAGGCTGGCCAAAGTTTCAGTGCCGACGCCGTGGTTAGCAATTGCGATACCGTCCTTTCGCATCGGGAACTTCTTGAGCCGCAGGCCACACGCTTTGCATCACGGCGAAAGTACGAGCCCGCCTGCTCCGGCGTGGTGATGTATTTGGGATTAAGTCGGCGGTACGAACATCTCGCCCACCATGATTTCGTGTTTTCCAAAGATGCCGAAGCGGAATTCCACGACATTTACAAGCTCGGCCGCCCCGCCGCTGACCCCACCTGCTATCTTTGCTGCCCGTCGAAAACAGATCCGTCCGTGGCACCACCCGGCGGCGAGGCACTTTATATTCTGGTGCATACACCCTACATCCGCGCCGGACAGAATTGGGCAAGCATGTTCCCGGAGTACCGAAAAACCATCCTGCAAAAGCTCTCGCAGGCGCTGATGGATGATGTGGAAGGCCGAATCGTGTGTGAAGATCATCTGACGCCGGCCGATATTCGCGACCGATACCGCGCGTGGCACGGAGCTATTTATGGGCTTGCCAGCCATGGTCGCTTTAACGGCGCCTTTAAACCCGCCAATCGGAGCCCGGATATTCGCGGGTTGTATTTTGCCGGCGGCTCGGCACATCCTGGCCCCGGTATGCCCATGGTACTTATGTCGGGTTGGATCGCCGGTGATTGTGCCCATCAGGACGCGGCATAAAAGCCGCCACTCGCCGGAGAAATCAAATTAAGGCAATGTGCCAGATGCCTCGGCATCGGCCGAGCGAACCAAAAGCCTTTGAGTAAGGGAAAAAAGTACGAGACACGGCAGCATGGTCAGTGCAGTGGCGGCCAGAAGGTACTCTGGCCGTGTCACACCGTATTCACCTTTGAAGCTTGCCAGCGCCAATGCCAGCGTCGCGTGGCTCGGGTCATTTAGATAAACCAACGGATTAAGGTAATCATTCCACGCGGCAAGAAAGCTGTAAATGGCCACAACGGTGATGACCGGCTTGCACAGCGGCAGGATAAGGCGATAGTAAATTTTCCACCACGACGCACCATCCAACCGGGCGGCTTCGATAAGTTCATCGGGAATCTGGAGGAAGGCCTGGCGAAAAAGGAATATGAAAAAAGGCGCCCCGAACCAGGCCGGCACAATAAGCGGCAGGAAACTGTTCACCCATCCCAGCGATCGGAAAAGCAGGAATTGGGGAATGATCGTAACCTGCGCGGGAAGCATCAGCGTGGCGAGCATGATCAGAAAAAGCGCATCGAGATCGG
>JAJZGD010000064.1 GCA_021804985.1 Planctomycetota bacterium | reverse complement strand
CTTTTTGGCACCCCTCTGCGGCGCGGCTCCTCGGTGTACCGTCCCTGTCAGGTACGCCATCGTCGCCGCTGCTTGATGGGCGCCAAAAATCACGCCGTCGCAACCCGGCGATTACTTGGACAGGCTCCCAGGGCCCGCTTGAGCGCGTCGAGGCAAGCTGAATCAATGGCAACGCCCCGATCTTTTTCCATGATTGCCAGCGCCTCCGCCTGCGACATCGCCTTGCGATACGGCCGATCCGCCGTGAGCGCATCAAAAATGTCGGCGGCGGTGATGATGCGCGTCTCGAGTGAAATGTCTTTCTGATCAACACCGTTGGGATATCCCTTTCCATCGAGCCGCTCATGGTGGCTGCCTGCTACGTTGGCAAATTCGGCGAAGATGGAAATGCGCTCGAGAATATTTTTGGAATAGACCGGGTGCAGCTTGACGCGCGTCCATTCCTCCTCGGTCAGTTTTCCCGGCTTATCCAGAATCGCGTTGCTCACGCCGAGCTTGCCAATATCGTGCAGCAATGCGATGCGGCGCAGCGTCTGCCGGCGCTGGGCATTTAATCCCAATTCAGCGGCGATGGCATCAACAAAAATGGAGACCCGGTCCGAATGCCCCGATGTAAAAGGACTTTTCGAATCGATCACTTCGGCAAACGCCTCGGCAATAACATCAATCTGCCGATCATTAAGCTCCATGGCGTGTGATTCAGGCTCGAGACTCATGACCAGCCGCTCAAGATTTGGGCTTTTCAGGGTAGACCAAAAGCCCGGCTTGCCCGCAATCATGCTCAGCGACCGGACAAGGCCCGGATCAAACCATGAGCCGCTGCGGTGAAAAACCTCGTGCAGGGCGTGGGCCGGCCCGCCGACGGTGAAAAATATTTCTGCCACCTGCGCCAGCAGCGCAATGCGGCTCTGAATGGGAATTTCCTTTCCCCGCAGGTGATTGGGCCGCCCTTTGCCGTTCCAATGTTCGGGCAGACTATTAATTCCCTCGGCCACATTGTCATTAAAGCCCATACGCTTGGCGATCGATGCGCCGCGTTCGCAGCGTGCGTGAACCACTTCGTTTTGCAATTCGCCGGAATTGACCGCCAGATTTGCCAGGCGTGTGAGTTTTTCGCGGATGGGGGCCATGGGCGCCACATTGGCCCAGACAAAGCGCGCCAATTGAATCAGGCTTTGATTATCGACCATGGCGAACTGCGCTTTAAGCGCCAGATCATCGTGGGCGTAAAGGTCATAAATACGTGCGGCGTTGCTGGAGCATCCCGCATCTTTCAGAAGAATCGTGAAAAAAGTGTCCGATAACGCCTGTTCATCGAGCCCGATTTCCACCGCAATCTGCATTCCAATCCAACAGGCGCGCAGGCAATGGCCAGGGGGCAGCCCTTCCGTCAAATCCAGGGCGTAACTCAATGCGCCGATGATTTCCGAAAGGAAGACAACCTGCCGCGGCGCGGGCTTTTCGAGCATGGCAATATCTGCGGTTGCGGTAAGCATAGCCCTCTCCTAAAAGGTGCGACGAATCGTGCATTGAATCCGACCGATGTGTTCTGCTCAAATCGGCACGAAGTGCCTGGGGCGCCGAACTATTCGGGCAGGTTGTTAAGTTATGGGCGACCACGACGCCGCGGGGGGGGCAATGCCGATAATCGTGCCGGTGGGATTGGATCATGGTGCGGTCGGGTAGTCTGCTTACGGCTGCGGCTGAAGCATTTCGGCGTAATATTCTTGAATGGGCTTCACGCCCCAATCCGCCTTCTGCAGGCTCGCCATCGCATCGGCGGCGGCTTCCGCAGCAGTGGTGGTGGTGATGATCGGGATTTTATGCAGCACGGCGGCGGCCCGAATTCGCCCCTCATCCGTGGTGGGGCCTTTGTGGGTGGGGGTATTGATCAACAGCTGCACCTGATGGTTTTTAATCACATCGATAATATTTGGGCGCCCTTCCTGAATCTTGTTAATCCGTTTGCAGGCAATGCCCGCATCATCCAGAATTTTACACGTACCGCCGGTGCAGATAATCTCAAACCCGGCCGCCGCAATTTTCCGCGCCGGCGAAACAATCGCAGCCTTGTCGGCATCGCGAACGCTGATGTATACCGTGCCCGACGTGGGCAGGCTGCCGCCCGCCGCCATCTGCGATTTGGCGTACGCCACCGGGAAATCACGATCGATCCCCATCACTTCACCCGTGGAGCGCATTTCCGGCCCAAGGATCACATCGACCCCGGGAAATTTATTAAATGGAAATACGCTTTCCTTCACCGCAACATGCTTTTGCGGCACCACTTCATGCGAAATTCCCAGTTCGGCCAGCGTTTTGCCGCACATCAGTTTGGCCGCAATCCGCGCCCATGGCACCCCGGTGGCCTTGCTGACAAATGGTACGGTGCGGCTCGCACGCGGGTTAACTTCCAGCACGTAAACGCAATCATCCTTTATGGCAAACTGCACATTCATCAGGCCGCGAACCTTGAGCGCCGCGGCCATCGCAAGCGTATGGCGGCGAATCTCATTGATAATCTCCTGCGGCAGGCTGAACGGCGGCAGCGAGCAGGCTGAATCACCGGAATGGATCCCCGCTTCCTCAATGTGTTCCATCACGCCCAGAATCATGTACGCCTCACCATCCCCCATGGCATCCACATCCACTTCCGTCGCATCGCCCAGAAAGCGATCAATCAAAATGGGATGTTCCTCCGCCACTTCAACCGCGTGGCGAATGTAGTAATCCAGCTGCGCTTCGGTGGAAACGATTTCCATGGCTCGGCCGCCGAGCACAAAACTTGGCCGCACCAGCACCGGGTATCCGATCTTGGCCGCCACGGCACGGGCCTGATCGCCGCTGTAGGCAATGCCCCCCTCCGGTTGAAGGAGGCCGAGCTTTTTAATCAGGGTATTAAATTTTTGCCGATCTTCAGCTGCCTCAATCGATTCCACGGCGGTGCCAATAATCGGCACGCCCGCATCTTTAAGCCCGCGTGCCAGATTCAGCGGTGTTTGCCCGCCAAATTGAACAATCACTCCGTGAACCAGCCCCCCCCGTTCGGAAAGCGGGCGACCATTCACCCGTTCGACCACATTAAGAACATCTTCATGAGTGAGCGGTTCAAAGAACAGCAGATCAGACGTGTCATAATCGGTGCTGACCGTCTCCGGGTTAGAGTTAATCATCACGCTTTCAAAGCCCAGATCGCGGCAGGCAAACGCCGCCTGCACACAACAATAGTCAAACTCGATCCCTTGCCCGATGCGGTTCGGGCCGCCCCCCAGGATGATCACCTTTTTCCGATCCGAAATCCGCACTTCATCATCCGCGACCAAATCCGCCCGACCGGCAGAAAGCTGAATCATGGGCTTTTCATACGTGGAATAATAATACGGGGTGGCCGCCTCGAACTCGGCCGCGCACGTATCAACCAGTTTGTAAACCGGCTCAATATGCATGGCCAATCGCAGATCGCGCGCCGCCTTGGGTGTCAGCGACCATACGGTGGCGAGCTGCATATCCGAATAGCCATACTCTTTGGCGCTCCGCAGCAGCAATGCCAGCGCGTTTTGTTTATCCGCCGGCAGTTTGCCCGCAGCTGCGGCGGCCGCCACGGGACGGGCATCCACCAACTGCGTTTCAAAATCGACAAGTTCCTTCATATGCGTAAGAAACCACGGATCGATATGGGTCAGGCGCTGAACATCTTCCACGGTGTACCCAAGTTTAAACGCGTAGCGAATGTAATAGGGCCGCCCCTGCGACGGAACGGCGAGTTTCCGTATCAGCTTTTCCTCCGGCACCGGCCAGGTTTGGGCCGCTTCCTCCATTGCAGCCGTCAAGGTGACGAAGCTGCCCCTATGGCCCAGCGTCGATTCTTTTTGACTTTGTGCCGCAGTAAACGCCGCCTGCTCGCGCCGCCACCATTTATCAATACGATCCAGCCCCAGCCCGAAACGCTTAACCTCCATCGAGCGAATTCCCTTCTGCAGCGCTTCTTTGAAAGTGCGCCCGATGCTCATCGCCTCGCCCACGCTTTTCATCTGCGTGGTGAGCGTTTCATCGGCATCGGGAAATTTTTCAAATGTCCAGCGCGGAATTTTCACCACCACATAATCAATGGATGGCTCAAAGCAGGCCACGGTTTTGCGCGTAATATCGTTCGGCAATTCATCCAGCGTATAGCCGACGGCCAGTTTCGCCGCGATACGCGCGATGGGAAATCCGGTGGCCTTACTCGCCAGGGCCGATGATCGCGATACGCGGGGATTCATCTCGACGACAACCATGTCCCCATTTTTTGGGTTCACGGCAAATTGAATATTCGAGCCGCCGGTTTCCACGCCAATCGCCCGGATGATGGCCACGGATGCATCGCGCATGCGCTGATATTCTTTGTCGGAAAGTGTCTGGGCGGGCGCCACGGTAATGCTGTCGCCGGTATGCACACCCATGGGGTCAAAATTTTCTATGCTGCACACAATCACTACGTTGTCGGCGCGGTCGCGCATCACTTCCAGTTCATATTCCTTCCAGCCGATCAGCGATTGATCGATCTGAATTTCATTAATCATCGACGCATCAATGCCGCGCTGCGCCAGCGTTTCAAATTCTTCCATGTTCCATGCGATGCCCGAGCCGGTGCCACCAAGCGTAAACGAGGCCCGAATAATGCACGGCAATCCGGTCGATGCCACCACCTGCCGCGCTTCATCCAGGGTGTACGCCAGCCCACTTTGCGGAACGTGCAGGCCGATGTCCTGCATGATGCCTTTAAAAATCTTGCGATCTTCCCCCCGACCAATGGCCTCGCGCGTGGCCCCGATCATACGGACGCCATATTTTTCCAGCACGCCCGCATCCGCCAGCGCTACGGATAGATTCAACCCCGTCTGGCCCCCCAGCGTCGGCAGCAGGGCATCGGGACGATCTTTTTCAATAATTTTTGTGATCGCTTCAACCGTCAATGGCTCGATGTACGTGCGATCCGCCATTTCCGGATCGGTCATGATCGTCGCAGGGTTTGAATTCACCAGAATAACCTGGTATCCCTCTTCCTTTAGGGCCTTGCACGCCTGCGTTCCCGAGTAGTCAAATTCGCATCCCTGACCAATCACAATCGGGCCTGAGCCAATGATCAGGATGCTTTTGATGTCCGTCCGTTTGGGCATATACGCAAACCCTTAAGCCAACATAACCGCCGTGGAGCAAGCTTTTAACACAAACGCTTGCAGGGGAAAAGTGTACCGCTTCGGCATGGCATCTGCGCGGTGCCGATCGGCCCTTCCGCGCACAAGCCCGGGCCATATTTCGGCGTGCCCTCAAGGCTGCGACCGCACCGCCTGCACCCCTCGCAAAGCGTAACCAATTCCCAATACAATGCTAAGATACGGCCGCTACCATTCCGGCTGGAGTTTGGTATTACGCAGGATCAACCATTATGAACACCGGCCGCTCAGATCGTTCAAAGCTTGGGCCTGCGGCGTGGATGCCGGCCGTCTTACTCGCCGCACTTTTCGCTTCGGCCGGCACGCCGCAGGGCGCTGCCGCAGCGGATAAACCCGTTTCCCATCGTTTACCCGACGGGCGGCTGGTTGCCCCCGCAGGAAAATCCGTCGCAACGGGTAATTTTGCCGTTGGCCTTGTGAACCTGTCAGATGATTTGCTGGTAGAGGCGGCCGGCGCCAGCGCCATCCAGAGCATCCAATGCTACAGCCATCGCCTTGAGCCCAGGGGCGCGATTCGGTTTTCAAAGTACACCCATCCGTGGCATCTATCCAGCCTTTTATCCAAGGCGATTGCCAACCAGAGCTTGTTTCAATCCATGACTGCCGGCCCTGATCGCATGCTCTATGCCGCCGGCGGCGTTTCGGACAATCTGCTCGCGATAAAGCTTCGCCATGGCCGGATGAAACTTATGCGCAGGTATACACTGCTTGCTCAGCCCTTCCCGAAAAATCAATATCCATTCGTCCATCAGGGGCCACCCGGCGGCGAAAATCTTTTTTACCCCGATGCCGTCGCAATCAGCGGAAAATTCGCGTATGTCACCGGGATGCTCAGCAACAGTCTGGCAAAAATAAATCTCCGCACCGGCAAAACGACCTACACCAATGCCGGCGCCTATCCGTATGCGGTGCTATCTGCCGGGCGCTGCGTCGCCGTGAGCGATTGGGGCGCCGACAGTGTCCGCCTGATTCAAAAATCCGATCTCGCCATCCAGGCGATCGTCCACATCGGGCCGCCCACCGGCATGAATAATCGCCTGCCGGGAATTCATCCCACGGCCCTGGCTTATGATCCGGCGCAGAAAACCGTTTGGGTGGCGTGCGCCAATGCAGACCGATTATCTGAAATCAGCCTCAAAAATGATCGGGTGATTCATACCATTGCCGATGTGCCGTATCGCAATGCGCCCCCCGGCAGCTTTCCCGATGCCCTGACGATTTGGGATGGAAAACTTTTTGCCGCCAACGCCGGCAACGATGATGTCGCGGTTTTTAATCTCTCCACCGATCGCTGCGCGGGCCTGATCTCCACGGGTTGGTATCCGACCGGCGTGTGCATCCACAAAGGCCATCTTTTTGTCACCAGCGCCAAAGGCCTTGGCTACGGGCCAAACCCCAGTGGCCACTGGATCGGCGATTGCATGCCGGGAATGCTGCAATCCATTTCGCTCAAGCACTTAGCTCTGCGACTGCCCCAATGGACGCACCAAACCCTGAATAATCTCGGCATGACGCACCATGATCGCCAGGCACTCGCCAGCCGCAATGCCACCGCGATCGCCTGGCTGCATAAGCACATTCGGCATGTGGTTTTTATTCTCCGTGAAAATAAAACCTTCGACGAAGACTTCGGGGCTTATAGCCGAGCCGGAAAATGGGCCGATCCAAAATTGGATTTGTACAATCGCCGGGAGCTGCCCAATCTTTATTCGCTTGCCGATAAATATTCGCTGATGGTCAATTACAAAGTGGACGGCGAAGTGACCGCCCAGGGCCATCAGTGGACCACTTCCGGCGAGGATGGCGATTTCGTGCAGCGCACTTGGCCGATGTATTATTCCGGCCGCGGCCTCGAGCCCAATCCGGGATGGACGCAGGCCCTGGCAGGCGTTCCATTTTCACCGCAGCATGGCCTGGGGGGAACGGATAATCCTTATTCCGCGTCCACCGATTTAACCACACTTGGAGCATGGTCCAATCCATGGATATCTTATCCCAATGGTATGTTCATATTTAATGATCTGCTGATGCACCATGTCTCATTTGAAGACTTCGGTGAATTTGTTTCACGCAGCGAAATCGGGAATATATCCGCTGGAATGCGGACCCACATCGGCCGGCAATTCCCCGGCTGGAATCGCTTCATTCTTGATACCTACCGCGCCGGCGTGGTGAAACATTTCCTTAAGCAGCACGCCACGCATCTGCCGCGGCTGATGTATATGTGGCTGCCGGACGACCACACCGCAGGTAATGCGCGGGGCTTTTACACGCCCGACTATTATGTCGCCAATAACGATCAGGCCACCGGTGAAATCGTTGCGGCGCTTTCCAAACTCAAATGCTGGCGTCATACGCTGGTATTTATCACGGAAGATGATGCGCAATCCGGTTGCGACCACATCAGTGCGCATCGCAGTCTCGCATTGGTCGTCGGCCCATGGGTCAAGCCAGGATTATTAATTGACCATCCTTATTCTCAGATCAATATTCTGCGCACCATGGAAGCAATTGCCGGTGTGCCGCCGATGTCGCAGTGGGATGCCAACGCCGAAGTGATTGGGGGCATTTGGGCGTCCAAGCCAAATGTCGCCATCTATCATTGCGCGCCGCTGGCCGTAAAAATGGCGTTAAACCCAGGCCGTCCGCAGCCGGAAAATATCGCGCGATTGCAGGCCGGCCGAACCGGCCATTGGCTATCACCCGGATGGCTCAAGGCGCACGCCCGGGCGGATGCGAAGGTGTCGCTGTCTGCCTATGGGCCGACCACACTTTTAAAAGTGCCAGGCCCGGTGCAGCTTAAGCAGGAGTGGATCGCATGCAAGGGAAAAGCTTCCTACGAGCGGTTGATGGCTTATGTGCGAAAGCTGGCCCGCAGCAGTCACGAAAGCATTTATCAGATCATCGCATCTGACGGCCAGTAAAGCTCGCTGGCGTTGCCCTCCACCGGCAAAGCCTGCCTGCTCAAGGCCATTGAAATGGACCCCCACGTGGATGAAATTCTCCACCGACTTGATACCGCACCGATGGGCCGCCTGCACAAACGTTTAGCATGGGCGGCGGGTTTGGGCGTATTCCTCGACGGATACGATCTCGTCATCATCGGCATCGCGATGGTCTTCATTAAGCACCAATGGCATTACACGGTGCTTCAAAGCAGCATGCTCGGTTCAGCGGCGCTCGCCGGCGCCTTCATCGGCGCCTTGGTGGCAGGGCGCATTGCCGACCGATTCGGCCGCAAAATTATTTACCTCATTGACCTGATGACTTTTTTTGCCGCAGCCATCATGTGTTCTCTCGCTTGGAGCATCGGGGCGTTGATCGCTTTTCGCTTCATCCTCGGCATGGGCATCGGGGCCGATTATCCGCTTTCCGCCACGTACCTCGCAGAATTTTCACCCGTCCGAAATCGCGGCGCCACCATCACACTGGTCTTCGGCCTCTGGTCGGTCGGTGCCATCTGCGCCGGTATTGCCGGACTCGCCCTCTGGAGCCTCGGGCCATGGAGCTGGCGTTTGATGCTCGGCCTCGGCGCCCTTCCCGCACTTCTGGTTATCTGGCTGCGACGCGATATGCCCGAATCGCCGCGCTGGTTCCTGCGCCGCGGCGATATTCAGGCGGCCGCCAACGTCCTTCGGCGGCTTGTGCCGCAACTTTCCGACGCCGACCTGCATGCCATCGTGGAAAGAGAACGCAAAACAATAGCCGTTACCCCGCCGGGCCGATGGAAGCTGATCTCCCCGGAACTGCGCCGCGTGCTCTTCTCACCGGAATTACGCCGGGCCACTCTGCTGGCCTGCCTGCCATGGTTTCTCATGGATCTCGTGGGCTATTATCTGACGGTTTATCAACCCTTAATTTTGGGCCATCTCGGCTTTGTCGGCGACTGGCAAAGAGTTTTGGGGTCAACCATCCTGAGCTTTGCCTTTCTCACCGGCTTTATCCCGTTGATTTTCCTGGTGGATCGCATCGGCCGCATCATTCCCCAAATCATCGGCTTTCTCGGCAGCGCCATCTGCCTTCTGGTAATCGGATGCATCGCCGGCGCCGCCGCCGCGAACGGTGGCAAGTTCACGCCGGCCATGGTGGCCCTCGCCTTCGTGAGTCTGCTTATCTCCACCGCCAGCAACAGCTTTGGCCCCGGCAACACCACCTACATGCTTCCCGCAGAGGTTTACCCCACCAGCGTGCGCGCCACCGGCCACGGCTTTGCAACCGCCTTTTCGCGCTTTGGCGCGGTGCTGAGCACATTCTTTTTGCCACTGATTGAAGTGAAAATTCCCAAGCCTTGGTTTTTTGGTTTATTGGCGGTTTTGACCGCGCTCGGTGCGCTATTAACGTGGGTTTTCCGCATTGACACGCGCCGCACGCCGCTCACCCAGGATGTGGCTCAGGCATCATTACCCACGGGCGGTGCCGCCGGTCCAGCCGACCGTAACACCGCCGATCCATCCGCCGCGGGGCCGTCGCCGTAGGCCCGCGGCTGGCCGCCGCGGCAATCAAAATTTCCGCTTGCATCTTTATCCCCGGCCAAAAATATTTTTCCCGGTCAATGGCGTTCACACCGCGGCTGCGGATATCTTACGGGCAGTCAGGAGCGCCCCAATGCCCATCGTCGGCCATGGAATTGATATTGTCCAGATTGCACGCATTGAAGAGATGGTGCAAAAGCATGGGGATGCCTTTGCCGCCCGATGCTTCACAATCGCCGAGCGGCAATGGTTATCTGAATTTAAATTCCCGGTGCAGCACATGGCCGGACGCTTCGCTGCCAAAGAGGCCGTGGTGAAGGCCCTCGGCACCGGCTTTCGCGATGCCATATCCTGGCTGGATATCGAAATTCTGCCCGATCATCTCGGCAAGCCCATCCTCTCGCTCACCGGCCACGCCGCCGACCTCGCATCACGCGCCGGCATCATCCATTGGCACCTGAGCATCAGTCATTCCGATGCCGCGGCCGTCGCATCCGTCATCGCGGAAAAATAATCGCCGCCGCCAACGCGTGAACCTGCATCCCCGCGCGTCGCTGCGTCACTAAGCCGGCCAGCCTGCTTTACCGCGCCTGGTCGCCCCCGCGTCATTTAGCCGGCCAGCCTGCTGGCCGCGGGTGGTCGGCGTCGCTGCGTGCTGCCCGCAGGCAGCCTCTGTGCCTCTGCGCCTCTGCGTGAGACAATCGTCGTTTTAGTTAATTTACGGAATCATGCTGCGGCATGATGAAATTAATTAATATCTCACGCAGACAACAGAAGACGCCGAGGACGCAGCACCCCCCCCGCTCTTGGCCGCGTTAACTCTGCGGCGTCCAACTGATGCTATACGGCCCCGTCGAAATCACTTCCGCCTGAAATGTCGAAAGTTCTGCCGCGATAACGGTCATGTGGAATCCCGTGATATTAAATGTTCCGCTGACCACGCACCCCGCGGCCGCAGCGAAAGTGATCGCCACGGCATTGTAGATCGTTCCCATCCCCGGCGGGGCGGTATTCATCCATCCGCTGATCTGCCCGCGAATTTCCTGCCCCGTGATAATGCTCGATGTATAGTTGCCATCAGAAAAGGCGGTCGAGTCGACCAGCCGAAAAAATTCCTGTAGTTCCGCCCGCGTCACATTGAGGTTCACGCCCGGCGGCAATGTGATCGCTGCGGAAAATGGCGGCAGCGGCGTTACGGCTCCCATGGCGGCCTCCTGTGATAAACGCGTCAATGGCGGCGCAGGCGCGGGCTGCCAAGATCATCGCGGCTCGAAAATCACGCCCTGCACGCCCAAGGTCACGGCGTATACCGGCTCGCTTTGACCATCCATCGCCCCGGCTGACCCCATGGGAGATGGGGTGGTGCGGTTGTTCAGCAGCGTTCCACCGACTACCGCAAACGAGGCCATATCCAAGGCGGCCTGCAGCACTTGCGCCCCGGCGAGCGCCAGGGCCAAAGTGGGGCTATAGACGGCAATCTGCGCCTCCGCGGTGGTGTACCGGTTCAACGCCAGATCATGCGTTACCACTGAGGTTTTGGCGGTCACAACAACCAGCGGCAACGTCGCTGCCGCCGGGGCAATATCCAGAAAAACCTGCGGCGCCGCTCCCATCGTCGCCTGCAAATCACTGGCATTGATCACCTCAATGATCGCACTGATCCATTGCTGCATAGATTGGTCGCTTTTTAAATGTCATCCTGAGGATCAAGCCATTGGGTATAAATCGCCCATGCCTGATCGCGATCGCCAAGATTCATCACCCACCGCACGCGGTAGTACCACAGGCCATCAAAAATTCGATCATCCAACTGAGCGCCGGTATCAATGGGCGTCATCACCACGGTATCCACCGATGCAGACTGCCGAAAGTGCTCCGCCCGCCGCATCATTCGGATTTTTAATATGCTTGCCGGCATTCCTGCCATGACATTCTGCCACGTGCGAATTTGCGATCCGTCCGTCCCCGCCACCACGGTCGCCCGCTGGAGCGTTATCTGGCGGCGGCATAAAAGCGTCAGCGTCATAAAGAATTCCGACCGGTAAGCGGGGTCAAAAGGCGGCGAAAAGCGTTTCTACACCAGCGTGTCGCGGTATGGCGTCAGCAGGCTTCGCAACTCTGGTGTGAGGAAAAGATCACCCGGCCGCACCACGTATTCGTACCCCACGGTGCGCCCCTGCGATTCACGTTGTTTCGTCAAATCCGCCTGATTCACAATGTTGCCGACCATCAACGCCGCCGCGAGCTGCACATCCGGCGGAATGGCCGACCCGAGCAGCGGGCCGATGCTGTGCGCCAAAGCAAAAGTTGCCGTGAAATTATCGCTTCCCACCGCTGTGATTTGTACGGTTTCCTGTGTTGTCTCACCGGCATCCACTACCAGAGTATTGCCTGCCGCAAGCTGCCAGGCCTGAGAAAAGCTCACGCCGCTCGTGGCGTCCACCGTTACGGTGCTGGTGCCGGCGGCAATTTCAGACAGGGGGTTGGTCATAAATCCAAAGCCGGCCACGTAATCGGC
The DNA here is from genome assembly GCA_021804985.1 of Planctomycetota bacterium. Lineage (GTDB taxonomy): Bacteria > Planctomycetota > Phycisphaerae > WQYP01 > WQYP01 > JAJZGD01. The sequence goes on along the minus strand of JAJZGD010000064.1, from coordinate 3,749 downwards.
CTCAATGGCGTCCAAGCCGGCAATCGGCAGGCCCGCCCACGGCCAGTTCTCCACCGAAAACCAGACCATCGCGCCGGGCCTAAAAATCACACGCCCAACCTGCGGCCGCAGATCAAATTGATCCGCTGAAAAGGGGAGCGGCGTGGTGCTTGTGGGCAGCAGGGTGATGGTATTAAGGGCGAGCACCGGCGTTTGCCGAAGGATCAGCGCGCCGCTGCGCGGGGCGTCGTAAAGCTCAATGTATCGGTTGGGTAAAAAGTCGCGGCGGCAAAATTGAATTATCCGGGCGCTCACGGCCGATATCGCCGCAGCCACCAGACCGGCCGGGGCGGCGGCAATACCGGGGCAAATGCCCTGTGCAAAAGTTGTGGTGATTAAATCGCCCATGCCGGCGGGGCTATAGGCGGCCAGCGGCTGAAAAAGCCCGAAAAAGACCGAAAAATCCGCCGTCGCCATTCACTTTTGCCCCTGTGCCCCTTCGCCCGCGCAGCACCTGATTTGCGACCCATTGCCGCTTCGGGCAGCCCATCGCCCGCGCACCGGGTGGCTTGCGCCCGATGGCGGCTGCGCGGCCTGCCGATCAGCGGGGAACGGAGTGCGGAAATTTTTTTCTGGACATTACCGCAATCATTTCTATAATTTCAATAATAATTGAAAGTTCGTGGGGGCTTTGAATCTTCACGGCTTTTCGGGAAGGAGCAACTTTCATGGTACCCCCACTCGTGGTTGAATCCGGCACGACGCTCGAGGCCGCCCTCGCAGCTGTCAGAAATATTTTTGAACGCCAGTTCGCGGGCGCTGCCGCCCCGGTTCAGCCTCTGATCGATCACATCTCCCACTTTCGCGGCAAAATGCTCCGGCCCATGTTGGTTCTTCTTTCCGGTCTTGCATCACGCGGTATACCGGAAATCTCCGATGAGCACATCGTTTTGGCCACCGTGGTTGAAATGATCCATTTGGCCACCCTGGTCCACGATGATGTGCTCGACAACGCCGACGTACGCCGCCGCGCCGCCACCATCAACCATCTTCGCGGCAATCAGGCTGCAGTGTTGCTTGGTGATATGCTTATCAGCCATGCGTTTCATCTTTGCAGCAGCTTAGAAAGCCAGAGCTATTCCCGCCTCATCGGCCAAACCACCAATCTGGTTTGCGAGGGGGAATTAATACAAAATCTCAGCCGCCAAAATTGGGAACTCACCGAAGATACCTACCTCGACATCATTTACCGCAAGACGGGCAGCCTGATTGAGGCATCGTGCCGACTCGGAGCAATGGCCTCCACCGAAAATCAGGCCATCATCGAAGCCCTGGCACGCTATGGCCGCGGTGTGGGCATGGCATTTCAAATCATCGATGACGTGCTCGACATCACCGGCTCGCCCAAAGTGGTGGGCAAATCCCTGGGAACCGATATCGAGCAGGGAAAACTCACCCTGCCGATGATCCATTTTCTGGCCTGTGCCGATCGGCCGCATCGTGATCTGCTGATTAATCTGCTTGAATCCTCCGCGCCCGACCGCATTGACCATGTGCGCAAGCTCATTCAGCCGAGCGACAGCATCGCTTATTCCTGCGAGCAGGCGCAAAATTGCGTCGATCAGGCGATTGCCGCGATTGGCGTTCTGCCCCAATCCGAGTCTAAAGTACAATTAATTGAGATGGCGGAGTTCGTCACCGCCCGGGATAAATAGTACCTCCCGCTTTACGCATAGAGGCCCACCATGCCGCAAATGCAGCCTGCCGCCCAACCTCAGCCGACCATAGACGGTGGCGGCGCACCGCTCGCGCCGGCGGCTGCTCCGCCCGGCGCGGCCATAGAACCGTGGCTTCAGATCGACGCTCTTATTGACCGGGCACTCGCGCCCATTGCTGAAAAAATTATCGCCGGCAAACGCCTCTCCGCAGCCGATGGCATGGCACTTTTCGAAACCCGCGATATCCACGGCCTTGCCATGCTCGCCAACGCCATCCGGCAGGCCCGGCACGGCCGCACCGCCTACTACAACATCAATCGGCACATTAATTATTCCAACATCTGCGCCCTTTCCTGCAAGTTCTGCGAGTTTCATCGAAAACGCGGGGAAGATGGCGCGTACGAGTATTCACATGAACATATATTCAATCTTGCATCTCAGGCCGCTGCCGCTGGCGCTACCGAATTGCACATCGTCGGCGGCCTGCACCCCTGGCTGCCATTCCCCTGGTACCTGAACCTGCTCGAGCAGTTGCGGGCCCGCCATCCGCAGCTTCACCTGAAGTGTTTCACCGCCATTGAAATCGATCATTTCTCGCGCATCGCCCGATTGCCCGTCCGCGACGTGCTGATGGCATTAAAGCAAGCCGGTCTGGGCTCTATGCCGGGCGGCGGGGCCGAGGTGTTTGACGACCGCGTGCATGATCAGGTCTTCAAAGGAAAGCTGCGCAGCGATGGTTGGTTGAACATTCATCAAACCGCTCATGAACTCGGCATTCGCACCAACGCCACCATTTTGTACGGCCACGTTGAAACCCGTGCGGAGCGTGTGGAACACCTGATTAAACTTCGTGACCTTCAGGATCGTGCCCCCGGCTTTCAGTGCATCATTCCACTTTCATTCATACCCGATGGCAGCGAACTGGCGCATTTGCCCGGCCCCACCGGCCTTGAAGATTTGAAAATGCTCGCCATCTCCCGCCTGATGCTCGACAACTTCGCCCACGTCAAGGCCTTTTGGATCATGCAGAGCATGAAGCTTTCGCAGGTAAGTTTAAATTTTGGTGTCGACGATCTCGATGGAACCGTGGTCTGGTACGACATCACCAAACGTGAAGGCGGGGCGGGTAATAAGCACCAGGAGCAAACCGTAGAAAATATTAAAAGGCTTGTGGTCGAGGCAGGCTTTATTCCCGTCGAACGCGACACGCTTTACCGCCGCGTGATTCGCAGCCGCCAGGGCTGGTGCGTGCCAGCGGATCAACCCGCCGCGGCCGAAGACCCACCGTAAGCAAAAAAAAGGATCCAAAACTCTCATCCGCGATGCGGCTACCATTGGCTCGCCTGAAAGGTCCCATAAAAACAGCGTTTTTCCGCCTATTTTCGGCGTCTTTTTTGCCCCGTCGTCCCATATAATTTTAAACCAATGCTAATAAATATTTTCCCTAAAGTTTTCAAGATTTCTGTTGACACGCCCTTTTAATTGGATATAATAACCCTCGTTGCCTGCGGGTGGGGCCTCAAGTATGTGCCTCGCCAAGAGGTCTGCACCAGTATGATCGGACTGCTGTACAGGGTCTCGAGAGTTGAGTGTAATCCAGCAGTGTGGACAGTGAGCTCAAGCGAAGTCAATGAGCTCAAATGGGCTTCGGCCCTTGCAAGTCGCTCTCGAGTGGTGAAAAAATTAGCCTCAGGTTTTCGCAGTGCAACTGTACTGTGCTGTATCGCGATCTAATGGCATCCCGGTGATGCTGTAAGACGCTGGTGAGCCGGAAGGCTCGTGCAAGTGGTAAGGTAGCGGTTTGTAAGCGGAAAGTTGCTGGTTCGCATGTGCGACAAGTCAACTTGTAGTTGGAAACAAAAATTTTGTGCATGATGCCAATGTCCCCCATGGACTGCGGCCGTGCAATAAGTGAAGTGGTTGGCGCGTTTGTTTTTACTGCGTCGCCCACTAAAAGTCGCTGGTAGCAGGGTCTGAAACCCGATGGAATGGCGCGGCCGTTCCCGCTTTCAGACCTGTTTTATGAACTATGAATTCTTTTTTTTGAGGGAG
>JAJZGD010000063.1 GCA_021804985.1 Planctomycetota bacterium | reverse complement strand
CCAATACGGGATTAAGCACACGCAAAATGTCGTCCGGGGTGACAAAATCCCGCGCCTGCACCAGCGCCCAGGCCTTGGCCGCCGTCAGAATGGCAATCGACGCCCGCGGGCCACCGCCGAGCTGAATGGAGTCGTGGCTGCGTGTGGCCCTTACCACGGCGAGGATATAGCTGAGAATGGCCGGCTCGACGCGCACCCGATTGGCCGCCCGTTGCAGCATGATCACCTGATCGAGATCGATCACCGGGGCTATGCCATGGGCCTCGAGATTGTCGGGTGGAAACCCCGCATGCACCGCCTGAAGGATTTCAGCTTCGGCCTCTTCGCCGGGATAGCCGATGCGAATCTTCATCAGAAAGCGATCCTGCTGCGCCTCCGGCAAGGGATAGGTGCCTTCAAATTCAACGGGGTTTTGCGTGGCAAATACGGTAAATATTGGTGAAAGCAGATGGCGCACGCCATCAATGGTGGCATGGCGCTCGGCCATCGCCTCGAGCAGGGCCGCCTGCGTTTTAGCCGGCGAACGGTTGATTTCATCGGCGAGCAGCAGATCGGTGAAAACCGGGCCTTGATGGAGATGAAATTCATTGGTGCCGGGGGTGAAAACCGTGGTGCCGAGAATATCCGATGGCATCAGATCCGGCGTGAACTGCACGCGTTTGAAGCGGCAGGAAAGCAGCGTGGTAAGAACGCGACCCGAAAGCGTTTTGGCCGTTCCGGGCACACCCTCCAGCAGCGCATGGCCCCGGGCGAGCAGGGTCGCGAGCATCAGATCGATCATATCGTGCTGGCCGCGAATCACCGACGCCATGCCATCGCGTAACTTCGTCACCGATGCAGCGGCGGCAATCATTTCGCTATCCGTTTTTTCGCTCACGCTTTATCTCCTGACATAAATTCGCGGAATCATTTAAAAGTTTCGCGGCCAATTGGTATTCATCGGCGGTTGGCTTGCGGCCTGGTGCAGCGACCATGGCGCCCGCTTTAAGCTGCGCGATGGAGCGCAGCGCCGCGATGCGCCCCTGAAGATCGGCCGATAGGCGCCCCTGCGCCGCTTCAATGCCGGATGGCCCGACCCGCAGGGCCGCCGCCAGCCGCGTCTGCATTTCAGCCGCCAGCTTTATTCCGAGTTCGCGGGCGTTCATACCGGCCTTGTATAACCTTCCGAGCATCAGTATCTGCTGAACATTGGCCGCAATCGGAGCGGTTAATGGGGTCCCCGTCGGGGCTTCGGCGGGAGCGATGTCGGCAGCGGGCGGCCGGTGCGGAAAGCCACGGGAATACCAGACCAGCACGGCAGCGATTAAAAGCAATTGCAGGAGCATGGGTTTTAGGCCGAAGCGGGCGAAGAGTTCGAACGTCGTCATCGGGCCGCCGATGCCCAGACCCCATTCATCAAAAATCGCGGGTTTGCGCCCGATGATGCTCATGAGAAAATTGAGATTGCCGCCGGCCGCGATTCCACCATTGACCAGCGGCCAGGGGGAGCCGAGCAACACAATGTGCCCGCGGCCGAAGCGCCGCTCCATGGCCAGGATATGCCCGCGGCATTTAATCAGCGAATGCCACGCCTTTTTTGCCGCCGGCGTCTGGGGCGTAAAAGCGCTCGGGCCGATAAGCCAGACCTGCCGCCGACTGCGTTGCAGTGACGGTGGCGCAGCGAGCCACGGCGCCGCTATCAGGATCGCGCTGAATTGATCGGGATTGCGATGGGTGAAATAAAGCAAATCGCGCCGGTCAATTCTGGATATGGGCAGCCGCTTCTGCAATCTCAGCGCCAATCGCTTCGCTATTAGTTGCCGCGCCGTGGCGTCATGGCCGCCCGGCATGTGGTGTGCCAAGTCATGCGGCAGGGGTTGAGTTGTGGCTTTCTCCGTCCGCTGCAAGCGCTTTGGAAAATGCCTGTCGTTTCGAAACGCCATCGGCGGGGAAACTCGCGGCCGCGGGCGGCATCGCATGGGATGCACCAAGATGTGCTCATGGCGCGTTAGGCCGGTGGGCCGCGATGTTACTTCCAGCAGCGTGTTGCCGCGGCGAATCCAGCGCATCAGCCGGGGGCGATAATGGTTGGTCAGCGTGGCGGAGGCGAGCAATTTTCCGCCCGCAAAAGGGGGATTGATGGCAATCAGCACCCCCCGCCGGGACGAACTTAGCAGCGGATGCGCTAATCGCGAGGCCCCGTTGCCGGTCTCCCGCAGGTAATGATAAAAGGCGGCGGTTCCCAGCGGGTCATAACGATAGGTCGAAAATACCGGCAGACTGCGCCCGGCCTGAAGATTGCCGATCAGGCTTTCGGCCAAAAGCCAAAACAAAAAGCAGGCGGTAAGTCCGGCGGCCAGCCATACAGCAACTTTATTCATGCGGCACCGAGGGGGTCAGCAGCGATCTCATCTGCGCTTCGATCTGTCCGCGAACACCGGCGGCCACCGGCTTATGCCCATACCACACACGATCAAATATTTCCGTAAGGTCGGTGAATATTTGCTTTTCGCCCGCCGGCCCCCGATAGCTGCGCGCGTAAATTCGGTTGGTATCGCATCGACGAAATCGAATTTTTCCACTTTCGTGCAGGCCCGATAGCAAAGCCAGATACATGGCGCGATAAGTTAGACGCCAATTCCCGCTCTCGGCCAACTGCCCCGCAAGGTCCAGCCATTGCGATGAACTTTGGGCCAGTGCATCCCCCTCTTCTATCGCCTTTTTTATATCCCTCGCCGCAGGCACCGCGGTGGCATCGGCTGCAAGCGTTTTTTGCGCCGACATCAAACTCCAAAGCATCCACGCCAGCAGCACAATCGCCACCAGGGTAAGTATGATCAGCAAGAGATAACTGAGCGCACTCGCCAGCGTCGCCCCACCACTGCCGCCGGCGCCACTCCCTCCATTTTCGGCGCTGCGATGGAGGGGATGGTCGGAGGCAGGACGCTTAAAAATGGATCGTATCCACTGGATCAGCGGGCGAAAGTGGGAGTAGACCCATGCGCATGTATCGTTAATCCATTGGACGCCATGGGTCACGGATGACCGCTGATGCGCCGGTATGTGCCAGCGCTGATACGCCGGGCGATGCAGAATTCGCTCCAGCGGCTGGTGCGGCAGCGCGCGGGCGGGTGTCTGCCCAATGGCAGCGGCCGCCGGAAAGGCGAACAGGCAAACCCAGATTAAAACCAGCACTTTCATTTATACGCCTTTGCCAGCGCCAACAGGCGCGCATGGATATCCGCCCCGCTCCCCCGCAACTCCAGCTGCCGACTTAAAATAACGCCCGCGGAAAGCCACAGCACATCCAGCGGTATCAGAGAGATTATCCATAAACCCAGAAGGAAGCTGCGGCTGCGAATCAGCAACTGGTAGTATAAATCCGGAATGCCGAGAAAGGACGGTATCAGCAGGTCTACGATCATCGTGATCAGCGCATAGAGCAATCCGCCGAGCAATAGATAAAGGCCACCGAGGAGCGCAGCGCCCATCAACAGCCCCGTCGATTTATACGGCGCCACGATGATGCGCCGAAGCGTGGAAAAATCGGTGGTGCGCTGATCCCAAATAAACGGGGCCGCCACCGCACTGCTGATAAGTGAAGCGATGGTTGGCACGAGAAAAAACATGGCGCCCCACAGCCCCAGCGTGACCAAAATCAATTTGGTGAGTATCACGGCCCAGATGCGCTTGGCGCTACCCGCACCGGTCCGTACTGCCAGCCGCCGCAGCAAACGCCGCTGCATCAGGCTATGCATCCACCAGCGTAGCAGCAGACCACCGGCGATCAGGCATGCGGCCACAGCGACCATGCGGACATTGCGCGTTCCGATGCCCGTGAGCGCCACGATCAGGCCCAGGGCAACGGGCGCATTGGCGAGAATATAGGCTGGCAACAGCCAGGATGCGGCGTCGCGCGTCAGTTCGATAGCGCAATCCATGAGCGTGCAAAACCCCGGGTTCTCAGGAATAAAGTCGGCAACGGTTTCCTGCAAGCGTCTGCTCCCATGTGGTTGGCGGTGGTTCGCTAACGGTGCGCCATCAAAGATCGAAAGAGCTGATAAAGAAAAATGATGATTTGCAGCAGCATGAGCGGCGCCGCGATCGAAGCGATGGCCAGCCACCGGTTGCGTCGCAGCCACCCGGGCGCTTTGCCGGCGGCGTCGCCACCATGCAACTTTTTAAGGCCTTCGAGGCTGTAATTCACGCCCTCATACTGCGTGGAACATTCGCTGCATATCGGCCTGTGGGTAATCACGCATCGCCCCATCGCCAGCCGATCGGGATGATTCACACAGTAATCGCGTTTGATCGCCATGATCCGGTCGCCCGCAGCACGAAACGAAATATGACACTCAGAGCCTATTCGAGAAGCCCCCCTGCCGCAATTCCGGCCAGTGCGCTCGCCCGACCGGCGCCCGTGACCTTTCGCCAGCCCGGCCAAAGTTGTCCCGCGCCTTATTGGCGCCCTTAATGAAATCCATGCAGTTTTGGGTTATATTACGTGGCTCGGCCGAGGGCGTCGTAATGCGGTCAAGCAGCGCCGCGGCCGAACTTTTGGGAAACGAATTGAATGAAACGCCGGGATGAACTTCGTAATATTGCCATTATCGCCCACGTGGATCACGGTAAAACCACGCTCGTTGACGCCCTGCTGCGCCAATCGGGTATGTTTCGAGTTGGCCAGATGGATGAAAAGACTCTCATCCTGGACAACAATCCGCTGGAGCGCGAGCGCGGCATCACCATTCTGGCCAAAAATGTTGCCATGAACTACACCGACGCCAACCACGTGTCACGGAAAATTAATATCATTGATACGCCCGGCCACGCGGATTTCGGCGGCGAAGTGGAACGCGTATTGAAAATGGCCGACGGCGTGCTGCTGCTCGTCGACGCCTTTGAAGGCCCGATGCCCCAGACGCGCTTCGTGCTGAAGAAGGCGTTTCATTACCACATCAAGCCGATTGTGGTCATCAACAAAATTGACCGCGTCGATGCGCGGCCGGATGAGGTTCTCAACGAAATTTTCGATCTGTTTGTTGAACTTGAAGCGGACGATGACGCGCTGGATTTCCCCGTGATCTACGCCTCCGGCCGCGCTGGCTATGCCCGCCTCGACCCGAACGACCCGTCGATGGATATGCGCCCCCTGCTCGAAACGATCATCGCCAAAATCCCCGGTCCCGTCGCGGACCTCGAAAAGCCGCTGCAAATGCAGATCACCAATATCGACTATAACGAATATGTCGGACGCATCGGCATCGGCCGCGTTTTTAACGGCTATCTGCGCCGCGGAGAAAAAATCTCACTTTTAAAACGCAATGGCCAGCACGAAACGCACGCCATTGTCGAACTTTATCTGTTTTCAGGTTTGGGTCGCGACAAAACGGAGCATGTGGAGGCCGGCGACATTGCCGCCGTGGTCGGCATTGACGATGTTGACATTGGCGACACCATTGCAAGCGTGGAGCATCCGGTGGCCCTGCCGCTGATTGATGTCGACGAACCCACGCTGAGCATGATCTTCAGCGTGAATGATTCCCCGTTTGCCGGGCGCGAAGGCAAGTTTGTTACCAGCCGCAATCTGCGCGATCGCCTGGAGCGCGAGCTGCAAAGCAATGTGGCCCTGAGAGTGGAAGACACCGCGTCCGCCGATTCGCTGCGGGTTAGCGGGCGTGGGCTGTTGCACCTTGGCGTACTCATTGAGAACATGCGCCGCGAGGGTTATGAACTGCAGGTCAGCAAGCCCAAGGTTATTTTTAAAGAGCTCAACGGCCACAAATGTGAACCGATCGAAAACCTCGTCATTGATGTGCCGCAAAGTGCCGTCGGCCCCGTCATGGAAGCCATCGGCAATCGCCGCGGCGAGCTCGTCCGCATGGACACCAAAGGGAACATGGCCCATCTGGAATTTACCATTCCGGCCCGCGGCCTCATCGGCCTGCGCACCCGCCTGCTAAATGCCACGCAGGGCGAGGCGATCATGCATCACACGTTCCATGATTATCAGTTCATCCGCGGCGCACAGCCGGGCCGGCAGAATGGCGTGATGGTGAGCATGGAAAATGGCAGCACCAATGCTTACGCCCTCGACACGCTGCAGGATCGCGGCGTCATGTTTGTTAAACCCGGCGATGACACCTACGAAGGCATGGTGGTCGGTGAATTTAATAAAGACACCGACATCGTCGTCAACGTATGCAAAGAGAAAAAACTTTCCAACATGCGCACCACGTCGAGCGATAAGAATATCATCCTCAAACCACCCCGCGATATGTCGCTGGAAATTGCGTTGGAATATATCGAAGATGACGAACTGGTGGAAATTACGCCCAAAACCATTCGACTCCGCAAACGTCACCTGAAGGAAAATGAGCGCAAGCGCTTCGGCCGGGCGGATGCGGCCATCATGGCCGATTAGCCGCTGGCATATTGGCCCGGAAAACGGCTGGATTTAGGTTATGCCGGAACGTATTGACGTACACAATCATTTTCTTCCCCGGCTCGATGACGGCTGCAGCACCATCAGCGAATCTTTCACGTGTATCGGCGCGATGAGAAATGCGGGTTACCGACGCTTTTTTCTCACCCCGCATACCGGGCCTACCGACATGTGCTCCATCCGGCCGGAAGAATCCATCGAACACTTCCACGCCTTTACTGCGGCGGCCCGGCAGGCGGCCATCGATGCCGAATTTAAGATTGGCGGTGAAGTGCGGTTATCGCAGGAACTGCTGAGCCGCCGCGATTTATCGCTGGCGGTTACCTATGGCATCACCTCACGGTATTGCCTCGTCGATCTTTGGGAACCGGATTGGCCGCGGTGGGCCGACGAAACCATCGACTGGCTGATATCGCACGGGCGCATCGTGGTGCTCGCCCACCCGGAACGTATGCCCATTATGCAAAACTATCCGGCGCTGATGGATCGGCTGGCCGAGCGCGGCGTCCTGTTTCAGGGAAATCTCGGCCCCCTCGGCGGCTCGGAACTGCCCGCGATTACGCAGCTGGCGGAGAGTTTTCTGCGCCAGGGTCGCTATTTCATGCTCGGATCTGACTGCCATCGGCCATCGCATCTCGCGGCCCGCATGGCCGGCCTCGACCGAGCGATTGAACTTGTGGGCGGTGAAAAGGTTGATGAGTTAACCTGCCACAATCCCGCGTTAATCTGGAATTCCTGTTAGATGGGTGTAATGGCCGGGCGGCGGAGACATCACCGCGTTGGCCGACAGCATAAATGCCAAAACGATATTGATTCAACCCGAAGTCAAACCTAGCATTGCGGGTGCACCAAACGGCGAAGCCCAACCGTGAAGCAAGCGGTGACGGAAACTGATTTAACTCTCTGAAGCGAGGCCCCATGACACCCACCACGGCAGCACGAACGATCGGCCAACTGCGGGAGACCGGCTATCGACCGGTCAGCGTAAAAGATGAACTGCGGCGCAATGTGATTGACCGCCTGCAAAAGAAAACCCCGCTTTTTCCCGGCATGACAGGGTACGAAGATACGGTCATACCGGAAATTATCAACGGCATCCTTTCGCGGCATGACATTCTGTTTCTGGGCTTGCGCGGGCAGGCAAAAACCCGCATGATCCGCATGCTGCCGGGCCTGCTCGACGAGTGGATTCCAGTGCTTGCGGATTGCGAAATTCCGGATGAACCATTGGCCCCGCGCTTAGCCATGGGCAAACGCATCGTGGCCGAACAGGGTGATGAAGCGCTGATTCGGTGGATGCACCGGGATGAGCGGTTTCATGAAAAGCTCGCCACGCCGGATGTCACCATTGCGGATCTCATCGGCGAAATTGATCTGGTGCGCCATGCGCAGGGCAAGTTTCTTTCCGATGAATCGACGATGCACTTCGGCCTTATACCGCGTACCAACCGCGGCATTTTCGCCATGAATGAACTGCCGGATCTGGCGCCCAAGATTCAGGTCGGGCTATTTAATGTGCTCGAAGAGCGCGATGTGCAGATTCGCGGCTACCCCATCAAGCTGGACCTCGACCTCAGCATGGTTTTCTCGGCCAACCCGGAAGATTACACCAACCGCGGCAGAATCGTCACGCCGCTTAAAGACCGCATTGGCAGTGTGATTCGCACGCATTATCCGCTGCATACGCGGGACGCGATAAAAATTACCCAAGACAATGCGTGGCTGCGCCGCGCGGGCGGGGCAGCGGTGAATATTCCGCCGTTTATGCTCGAAGTACTTGAGGAATTTGTACGCCAGGCCCGGAGCAGCCCTCATATTAATCAGGCCAGCGGCGTGAGTGTTCGCTGCTCGATTACCAATGCGGAAAATCTGGTCAGCAACGCCGAACGCCGCGCGATTCTATGTGGTGAGCAGGATATTGTCGCACGCATGGACGATCTGGCCTTCGTCAAACCGAGCAGCCGGGGAAAAATTGAACTGATGCTGGCCGAAGGCGACACGGCAGAAGACAAACTAATCCATTCCGTGGTAGGTGAAGCGATTAAGACGGTTTTCTCCAAACTCGCGGACCCTTCAGACTTTGAAGACGTGATCGATGAGTTTAAAGGGGGCCTGACCATGGAAGTTGGCGATGATGTGAGCACCGCCACGATGGTCGCCAATTTTGGGCTGGTCAAGGGCCTGCGCCCCGCCATCGACAAGCTTTGCAAAACATTAAAGCTGGGCAATAGCGACGGCATGGTTGCCAGTGTTGGCGAATTTTTGCTCGAGGCCCTTTACGTCAACAACCGCTTGAGCAAGGCTGCGGTTAAAGGAAAACAATTTTTTCGCAAGTAAATTGTTCGCGCACTGGCTTGATTGGTTAGCGATGGCTGGCGGCGGCGCCGAGCGGCTGGGGCGCGGGCGAATTAAAAATTGCGCTTCCCACGCGTACCAGCGTTGCCCCTTCTTCAATGGCTACTTCGAAATCGCCGCTCATTCCCATGGACATATGTTTGAAATCCGGGCTCGGGTCGCTCTGGAGCTGAATTTCATCAAACAGTTCACGGAGGATGACAAAACTGGGGCGGGCGTGCTCGGCTTGAACGTCTTGCGGGGCCATCGTCATCAGCCCGACGAGGTTCAGCGCCGACATGCCACGGAATTGTTCAAACAGGTGCCGAGCCGCGGGAAGGCGCACCCCAAATTTACTCTCTTCGCCGGAAGTGTTCACTTCCAGCAGGGCGGAAATTCTTTTTTGATGACGCTGCCCGAGGCTTTCAAGTTCTTCCGCGAGGCGCATCGAGTCCACGCCGTGAATCAGCCACGATGCTTCCATCGCTGCACCGGCCTTATTGCGCTGCAGGTGCCCGATCATATGCCACCGGATGTCGCCGGCGATGGCCGGATCGAGATTTTCGGCGGCAAGGGCGGCCGGCAGTTCAGTGATACGCTGCTGAAGTTGCTGCACGCGGCTTTCGCCAAAGTCGCGATGCCCGAGCTTAATCAGCTCGACAATCTGTCCGAGCGTTCCGGATTTGGCTACCGCCACCAGCGTGACCGACGCTGGATCGCGGTTAACCTTCCGCGCCGCCCGGACGATCCGCTGCCGGACTAAGTGGTAATTCGAGGCGGTATTCATCGCGCTGTTTTCCAGAAGCCTCTCCAAGCCTCAAAACGTAGTTGAACACATCCGAATCCGACCGTCAATGCGAACGGCGCTCGGCGCCCCGCGCTCGCTGCGCTGCTCAATGACACCATTATTGGACGGCGTTATTTTACGCTGTCGCCTATGGCCGGCTGCAACGCGGCTCACACCGCGGCCCATTCATCCGTGCACGCTTCGGCGGCCATCGCGGGCGACAGACCGGCCGCCATCTCGGGCGAAATGCTGCCCACCAGCCTGCCCACGCCGCTTTCGCTGCGTGCCATTGGCATTTCCGGCAGGGTTGCCCGCCACCCAAGAAACGCATCCACGGCCGCATCAAAATCGGCCGGGGAATTGATGATGCGTACGGCATCCTTCAAACCGCGGCACGGATGCATATGCCGGGAGTACCAGCTGATGCGCTTACGGAATTCGCAAACCGCGACGCGCTCGTTTCGAAAACGGATCAGGTTGTAAAAGTGATCGCGCATCCATCGGCATTTCTGCTCGATGCCCGGCTCGGGCAGCAGCTCGCCGGTACGCAGAAAATGCGCCACATCCCGCGGCAGCCAGGGGGCCGAAAGGGCGCCCCGGCCAATCATCACGCCGCGGCAGCCCGTGCGGTGGATCATCTCCGCCGCGGCCGCCGGGGTGGTGATGTCGCCGTTGCCGATGATGGGAATTCGCGTCACGGCATTCACCACTGCCGCAATGCCATCCAGGCGAACATTGCCACTGAAACGCATTTGCGTGGTGCGCCCGTGGATGGTAACCGCCGCGATACCCAGCTGTTCAAGGCGGTTGGCCAGAAACGGGGCAACCAGACGCCGATCATCCCAGCCCAGCCGCAGTTTGGCGGTTACGGGCACGGTGCGTACAGCCCGAATCACCTTTTCGACCATGGCCAGCGTGGCCGGCAGGCGGCAAAGCAGTGCGGAGCCGCCGTTCCGCTTGGTAATTTTATCAACGGGACAACCCATATTTATATCTACAACAGCCGCGCCGTGATCAACGGCCCAACGGGCCGCGTCACAAAGCTTTTCGGTTTCGGCGCCGTAAAGCTGCATGCAAAGCGGGCTGTCCTGCGGGCAGGTGGCGGCGAGTTCCATCGATCTTTTATTCTCGCGAAGCACCCCCTCCGGGCAAAGCAGGTCGGTGCACGCCAGCCCCACACCGCCGCAGGATCGCGCCACGAGCCGGAACGAAACATCGCAATATCCCGCAATGGGCGCAAGCAGAACCGGACTTGAAAGCGCCAATGGGCCAATGCGCAATGCGGGCAAAGGTTGTTGATTGGCAAGCACCATGATTGTACCCTTCGTGGCGGCGCTGATTTTCAGTCCGCAAATTGCGCGTTGGAATATACGTTCTGCACGTCGTCGTTGTCTTCCAGGCCTTCGATGAGCGATTGAAGCCGCGCGGCCGCCTCACCGGAAACAGTAATGGTCTGGCTTGGCACCATGCCGAGCTCTGCTGAAACGGTCGGAATTTTGGCCTGTTCCAGCGCGCGTCGCACCCTTTCAAAATCGGCCAGCGCGGTCTCGATGGTAAAGCCCTCGGGTGAAGCAATCACATCGGCGGCGCCCGCTTCCAGCGCCAGCTCAATGAGTTGGTCCTCGCCAATGGCGGTTCTTTCAATCGCAATCAGGCCGCGATGCGAAAACATCCAGGCAACCGTGTTGGCGGCCCCGAGTGCACCGCCGTTCCGATCAAAAATGACGCGAATTTCGCTGGCGGAGCGATTGCGATTATCCGTCAGCGCATCAACCAGAATCGCGACGCCGCCCGCGGCATACCCCTCATACAGCGTGGGCTCGTAATTAGCACCCCCTAGTTCGCCGGTCCCTTTTTTAACAGCT
Organism: Planctomycetota bacterium; assembly: GCA_021804985.1. Taxonomy (GTDB): domain Bacteria; phylum Planctomycetota; class Phycisphaerae; order WQYP01; family WQYP01; genus JAJZGD01. The sequence goes on along the minus strand of JAJZGD010000063.1, from coordinate 4,612 downwards.
TTATCGATGGTGTCGTTGGGCATGTTGGCGGCCCGCCCCTTATCGATGGCGTAGCGTAAGGCCAGATTATCATCCGGATTGCCGCCGCGTTTGGCAGCAATAATGATCAGCCGGGCAATTTTGCTCCACTCCTTACCGCGCCGCGAATCAACCACGGCTTTTTTTCGCTTAATGGATTTCCAGTGTGAATGACCCGCCATAAATGGATGTTCCTCAAGCCCGTCATATTCAACCCTGCGCCGCACAGAGCATGATAACCAACCAGAGGAAATGATGGAATTTAGCGGCGGTTGTCCGTGGGTATTGAACTTAGCAACCTGAAAACGGGCACGGCATTTTTTGGGCATTCGCGCCTCGCGGGCCGCCAACGACGACGATTCGGTCACGCGGCACGGGCCTGTTTACACGCACGCTGTTGGCGGTGGCTAAGCATTTCTGCGATGCGCTTTCAGGACATCAGGGGGTCGTGGCGGCTGGGGTCGATGCCGGATGTTCCGCGGCCACTTTGGATCGGTTGTCTGGAAAGCTGAGCCATTCGGCAGAGTGGGGATCATCCATGGAAAGCATGGTATAGGCGCAGCCTGGCGGAATCATGTCAAACTTTGCATCTTCCGCGCGCAGATTGATGATGATGTATTCGGCATATTTGCTCTGCTTTTCATAATTGGGGCTGACGGTTTGCGGCCGGATCGCGCTCACGTCAAGCCGGGCCAGTGATTCCAGCAGAACCTGCCGCTGGCTGCGCGATGAATTGATCATGGTGGGAATATTTTTGGCGCTGCCGGGAACCTGCAGGCCAACGGAGAAATGATCCAGCAGGCCGCGGCAAATCCATGCGGCCGCCAGTTCAATAGCGCTTTCAGCGATGTCCAAGCCATTGTGAGTGGTGCCCCAGGCGCGAACGTCTACCACCACGACGATGGTTGGCGGTGAATCGGAAATCATGTTGCGCACCACCAATTGGCCGGTTCGGGCGGAGCGCTTCCAGTGGATGGATCGAATGGCATCGCCGGGGATGTACTCGCGCAGACTGAAAAACTCATCCGCTCCGTCGTGCCGCAGATTGGTCACCGATCCGGTGGAACTAAATGTGCGGGATCGCGCCACGAGCTGCCGCCCCAAAAAGCCGATGCGCGGATAGACGACAATCCGCTGAACCTGCAAAACATGGAGCGCACGGGTGATAAATCCCAAGGGAAAAGAGCTGCATACACGCTGCTCGCGAAGTTCCACAATGCCGCGTTTACTCGGAATCAGATGGGCCATGACCAAGGTGGATTGCCGCGGGCCGAGATGCAGGCAATATCCATCGGGCACCACTTGAAGCGAACCGAGAAATCGGGCCTCCGTAATTCGGATTGCACAGCCGGGCAGCAGGTGTTTGGGATTGGTAATCCGATAATGCACATCGATTGAATCTCCGACCACGCCATGATCGGCAACGGATCGGCGGATGATGATTTGCTTGAGCAGCAGATTGCCGATCACCGCCGCAAGGATCAGCGCCCCGGTAACCACGCCGAGCGCCCAGAAGAGAATATTGGTCTGGCTGTTAACGGCGGCGATAAGCACAAAGGCGGCAACGCCGGTGAATACAAAGCCGGTGAAGGTGAGTTCATAGTAACTGCGGCGATTGTCGGTCGATGCGCGCTTAGCCATTTTTCCCATCGATCATCACATCGGACAGGTGACGCTTTGAAGGATTTCCTGCATGATCCGCTGCGCGGTGGAAATGTCGCCGTTGGAAATATAGGCCTTGGTAATCACCCGATGTGAACAAACTGGAACTACCATCTCTTTAATGTCATCCGGGGTTACATAGTCGCGCAGATTGAGCAGAGCCAATGCCTGACACGCCTGCATCAGCGCCAGCGACCCACGGGGCGATAAGCCCGTGTGCAGCATTTCATGGCGGCGCGTTGCCTCGACAATATCGAGCACATACTCGAGCAGCACCGGGTCCACTTTTACCTGCGCCGTTTGACCCTGAAGCGCAATGATTTCATCCGAACTTATTACCGGTTCAAGATTGTCGAGCTTCTGCCGCCCCGGCTGTTCGGTAAGGATCGCTATTTCGCGATCGCGCTTCGGATAGCCGAGCTGAATCCGAAGCAAAAAACGATCGAGCTGATTTTCCGGCAGGAAGTAGGTGCCTTCAAATTCAAAGGGATTCTGTGTGGCCACCACCATGAAAGGGCGGGGAAGGGCCATGGTTTGGCCGTCAACGGAGACGGAATTATCGTTCATTGCCTCAAGGAGAGAACTTTGCGTGCGGGGCGTTGTGCGATTGATTTCATCGGCGAGCACAATGTTGGCAAATATGGGGCCGGGCTTGAATTCAAAACTCTGCTTTTCCTGATTGAATATGGAAACGCCCACAATATCGGCGGGCAGAAGATCGGGCGTGAGTTGGATGCGATTAAACTGACAATTCAGGCTTTTGGCCAGCGCCCGGGCCAGAACGGTTTTGCCCACACCGGGAACATCTTCAATGAGCACGTGGCCGCGGGCCAACACGCCAACGAGCAGGTGAGTGACAACCTCCGGCCGGCCATAAAAAATCGACTGAATATTTTGTCGCAGACGTTCCAGAGGTTGCATACGAATACATCCCGCCTTGAACACAAACCGACCCGGCTGTCGCCTCGACGCTGCGTCGGCGACGTTCGGCCGCTCACCGCACTACCCTCAGCGGCAACCGCCCATGGCTTAAGCCGTCCCAAATAACGCCCGGCTGCATCATCTGCCATAGTATCGGCAAAAGCAGCTTCCCATGCTAAATACGCTGAATGCGCCCGAACGGGCCGCGGCAAGTTCCCGGCGCCTCGCGCCCGACCGCGGCAACCGTGCGCTTACGGCTGCGTGCCATCGGTCGGAAGAGCAAATTTTTGAACCAAATTGGCAATCATGGGCTGATTGGGTTCAAGGGCAAGGCTTTTCTTCCACGATTTAATGGCCTGCTTTTTAAGAGAACCGCTGTTGGCGGCGCCATTGATGGCCAGCGCCTCGCAGGCCGCCCCGAGTCCATTTAAGGCGGGCACATACGCCGGGTTTTGCGAAAGCGCCATGCGATAACTCGCCCGAGCTTTGGCATAGTGGCCGGTGCGGTAGTAGGAATACCCCAAGCGCTCGGAAAGCAGCGGCGTGGGACAAATTTTTTGTCCGGTTCGCAGCACGCGTGCGGCCTCGCCGTAGTTGCCGCCAGCTATGTACATTTGTGCAAGATTCAAATAGATCGCCGGCTGTCGGGGCTGAAGTTCAAGGCTGGCGCGAAAATTGTGGATGGCCATCGCCCGAAATTTAGGATTTTGCCGCGCGCACTGAGCGTAAATGACGCCCAAATTGGCATAGGCATCAAAAGTGCGTGCACCATTGGCGATGGCCCGCTGGGCGTAAATCAGCCCGAAGAATGGATTGCCATTCTGGGCATACGTCACGGCGATGCTCATGGCGGCGCGCGAGCTTTTCGGATGGATCGTCAGCGCGTGCTGATAAGAACCGATGGCCGCGGAGAAACGGCGCAGCTGCTGGAAACTTACCCCGAGCCAATACCAGGCATGAAAACTCAGCGGATTCAGGGCTGTTGCGGTTTTGTAATCGCGGGCCGCTTTGTGATAGTTCCCCATCTTGCGAAACACATCGCCCCGCGCCTCATAAGCCAAAACCATCCCGGGATTATTTTTGATGGCGGCATTTAGTTCGTGCAGCGCCCGGGTCACATGACCTTGCGATTCGGCGATAGCCCCCTGCACATAATCCTTGCGGGCCACGTGCTGCTGCGAACATCCGGAAAGAACCAAACCCGCTGCGACTACCAAAGAGGTCAAAATGGCCGGTAATGCTTTACGTGCTTTTTTTTGGGTCATGAAGGGTGATCTCAACCATCGAGAAACAAAAAATGCGCAGCAGCCGCCCAGCCGAGTGTGCCAGACCAATAACCTTCCGCCAGGACCAAAGCTCAAACGCCGGGCGATGCCAAAGCGCATGCCGCACGGCACCACGAACCCAATTCACCCGCCAAAGCCCGCGGCTCGGCTTAGAGTGCCATATCAATGCGTTGGAACAGGCACCGAGGTAAGGGTAGATGGACGGTCGAGCAGGAGAACGCTTTCCGCATCCGATGGAATCTGACGCACATTGGTATCGAGCGTCAGGCCAACGCGGTTGGCATTGGCTCCCGGTGTGTCGGTAAGAGTTTGACAGCCGCCCATCGCAGAAAGCGCCGCTACGGCTGAAATGGTGAACGCCAAAGCCAGTATGCGTTTCATTAACGCCTCCACAGAACATAACCCGCCTGCTGAATGCCTGCGTTATTTATCCGCAGATCACCGGGCTGTCAAATGACACACACCCGCAACCGACTCTGATTGTATCGGAAATCTGCCCCGACTTGCATAACCCAATTGCTCATCTTATCGGCCGGCACTCCCACGATGCGGCACTTCGCGGAAATAGGCCCATATTTTCGCCTCAGAGATTCCCGCCCCTTACCTTGTCCGCCCCGTATTGTGCCGCCGTCCATCTTCCCGCGCCAGATATTCCCGCCGATCAGGCACCCAAGGCGGCAAAATTCGCACACTGATCCAACCAAAGCTTTGGATACCCGAGATCG
>JAJZGD010000233.1 GCA_021804985.1 Planctomycetota bacterium | reverse complement strand
AACGAGTCATCGAGATCCGACAACAAAGCAGGCGGGGCATTTCAGCCCCACCCCGCGGGGCGGCGTGCTTTTTGCCCCCCCTCTGCGGCGCGGCTCCTCGGTGTACCCTCCGTGTCAGGTACGCCATTCGTCGCCGCTGCTTGATGGGCGCCAAAAATCACGCCGTCGCAACCCGGCGATTACTCGGACAGGCTCCTAGGATTGAGCGTAGTTTCAAAGGTCTTGGGAAATGGAGTTGCATGTGGCCGAGCGGGTGGTGGTAACGGGAATCGGTGTCGTGTCTCCCAACGGCATCGGAATCCAAAATTTTTCCGATGCGCTTAAAAATGGCACCAGCGGTGTAAAGCCGATCACCGGTTTTGACACCTCTCGACTTAAAACCCGATTTGCCGCCGCCGCTGGTGATTTTGATCCACGCCAGCATATGGATGACCGCGACTTACGCCGCGTGTCGCGCACGGTGCCACTCGCGGTGGCAGCCGCTCGGCAAGCGATGACCATGGCCGGCTTCGATTGCCCCATTGCCGATTGCTCTGTGGCGCGGCGCATCGGTATGGTCCTTGGCACCGGCGGCGGCGGCTTGGAATTTGTTGAATCGCAATATCGGATTTTTTTTAACCAGGGAAAGTTTTCACCTTTTGCCGTCCCGGGCGGCACCCATGGAAATTTGTCAAGTGAACTATCAATTGCCCTGGGCCTGCGTGGTCTTTCACACGTGATTACCAATGGTTGCGCCAGCAGCACCGACGCCATCGGTTACGCCTGCATGCACGTGCGTGCAGGAGCGCTGCCGATGATGCTGGTAGGCGGCGCCGACGCCCCGATTACCGAGGGCATTATGGCCGGCTTTGAAAGCATGAAAATTCTCGCCAGCGCCCGCGATCCCGTGTCCCGCAGTTCACGTCCGTTTCACGCCGACCGCGACGGCTTTGTTCTTGGTGAAGGCGCATGGATGCTGCTCATCGAAAACGCCGCCCACGCCAAGGCACGGGGCGCACAGGCCATGGCTGAGATTTGTGGTTGGGGCTCCACCTGCGATGCATACCACCGGGTTCAGCCTGCGCCGGATTGCACCGAAAGCGCTCGCGCCATCGCCATGGCCATCGAGCAAGCGGGCATCACGCCGGACGACATTGAATATGTGAATCTGCATGGAACCGGCACACCGTTGAACGACACCCTTGAAACCCAGGCGATGAAACTTGCCTTTGGCGCCCGCGCCGCGCATATTCCCATGAGCAGCCTTAAATCGATGATCGGCCACCCTCAGGGAGCGTGCGGTGCCGCCGGCGTCGTCGCCACAATTTTAAGCCTGCGCGCGGGCTTCCTTCATCCCACCATCAATCTTGACCGGCCCGATCCGCGGTGCGATCTCGATTATATTCCTGAAGTATCACGCCCGACGAATGCGCAGTGGGCGCTGTGCAACTGCATTGCCTTTGGATCAAAAAACTCGGCGCTGGTGCTCCGTGTCGCAAGCGCGTGACCGCACCAGACACGCCGCTGTTGCACCGCCACCCCACCGGGAGACCGCAGGGGAGAGTGCCATGTGCGACCAATCCCACTCACGATGGTGGGCTTTGAAATTCCATTAACTCCGGAGGAATGTGCCGCAGCCCCCGCTTTTTCGCCAGACAAACATAATGGTGCATGCTGCGGCGGTAGTGGCGCTCCACGCGCAGGTCAATGGGTATGCCGCGAGAACGCATCTGCCCAAAGGCCCATTGCCAGACATGATATTCCTCCAGGCAGCGCGGCCGAAACTTTCTAAAACCAATCGCATGGTGCCCCACTTCATGGAGGAAAATGCACGCACTCACCGGCGACCGCGGGTGCGGCGCAGAGATCATCCGCTTCACATCCCCATTGCTGTAGTGGAGCTCATACGCGACACCGCTCATACTCTGGCGCCATTTGCGAATACTGATATCAAAACTTTGCTTCATCTCATGAACCAGCTGCTCGAAAAATTCTCGCCGAGGCCGCTGCCCTCGCGCGGGATAGGTTGGCGCCGGACTCAAAATCCGCGCGCCCCGGCTGCTCCGAGTGCCCCCCGTGCCATAGGCCGATGGTCCCGCCCCCTGGGGCCGCGACTCGGGAAATTCGGCATACCGTTCAAACAGACTGGGTTGTTCCGACAAATGCATGCTCCTGATTGCAACCGCCTATGGAGTATATCGCCATGAAGTCCGTTATAGGAAAAGTTTTTTTTCTGCGCCGTCTTGCCAATAAGCGGTTGCACCCGCAGCAATACTTTTTTCGCCCGTGCGGCCGCGCCGGTTGCGAGGTGGCGCACGCTCAATGCACGCGATGATCTTAAACGATGTCATGGCCAATTTTGGCAATCAGCGTGTCCATTGCTTCAGGTAAACAATGTGAAGCGCTGCACACGCTGGAGCGCACGGTTAGCTTTATCTCCGCCGGCGCGTTGACCTCTCCGATCAAAATTGAAAGTGCCACGGATGATCCGCCGCGAGAAATATCATTCGGAATTGCCTCGCAACTCTGTGAAATGATTGGCGGCTGTGGAAAGCCGACGCAGTCCGCAATAATTTTAGGTTCCGCCGACAGTTCATAGGTGGGGGGAATTTCGCCGATAATTTCGATGCGCCATCCCATGCCTGCCTTTGCTGTGATCGAGCCGATTCGCCAGCCAACACGGGCCGAATCGCTGAGAACCTGCGGGCTGCGGATCAGCGCTGCAAGCAGGGTTGCTGCGGCGGTGGGATGGCTGGCCGCCGCATACCACATGGCGCGGACGCACCGATTGGCTTGAACCGTGTAGATCGCCGACTTGCGGCAGCGGTCTAAAGCCAGCATCGCGCCGATCAGCACGGCCGCCGGCGCCGGGGTGGCGTTGTCATGATCGGCTCGCATGGGGAAAAGCGGACTTTTATGCGCTGGGGCCGATGTAAACAATTGGCCGTTGTCGCCCATGAATTGCTGGATGGCGGAATGAATAAGTTTTTCTGCCATGCTCAAATACGCTTCCTGCGCCGGCCCGCCATACGCCAGGGCCCAATCCACGAGGCCCTTTGCCAGGTAGGCGTAATCGTCAAGAAAAGCCGGGCCGCCCGGCACGGCCCCGCAAGTGGATCGTAAGAGTTGGCCATCCGGCCCCACACAATGGCGTTTCAAGCCATCAACCATGCGCTCGCCAGCCTGCCGCAGGTGCGCAGCGCCATGGAGCCGAAGCGCGCGCGACAATGCCGAGAGCATCAGGCCGTTCCAGCCGGTCAAAACTTTCCGATCGGTTTCGGGCGGCGGGCGGGTTTGGCGCGCCGCTGCGAGATGATCAATCATGCTTTTCCAGCGCGCGTCCTTCCAATAATCGTTTTTTTCGCGCGCCGATGGGCTTATCTGCAAAACGTTGGTGGTTTCCCAATTTCCCTCACGCGAAACATCAAAAACATCTCGGGCAAACGCCAGAAGTTTCGGATCATCGCCCAGCGCTGCGCCAAGCTGCTGCCACGTCCAAGTGTAATAAATCCCCTCCGCTCCCTCGCTGTCGGCATCAAGCGAGCTCAGGCACAGGCCATTTCCATCGCACATTGAATGCAACCAAAAATCGATGATTTGCCGGGCGGTGCGAGCGTAATCATCGCGTTGGAGAAGCGTTGCGGCTCGTGCATAAACCTCGGCCAATTGTGCGTTGTCGTAAAGCATTTTTTCAAAATGCGGTACGTGCCATTTTTCGTCGGTGCTGTAGCGTGCCATCCACCCGCCCACATGATCATC